>JAJECO010000063.1 GCA_022822005.1 Candidatus Poribacteria bacterium | reverse complement strand
ACATGTCGCCCCTCCGGGGCTTTGGGTGTTTGGTTGTCCTGTACTCTATAAACATGCCGCCCCTCCGGGGCTAAAGGCACCGAAGAGCCAATAGTTTTCATGTTTCACAGCCTGTCCCGCCTGTCCCGATTCATCGGAGATTTATCGGGGGGGAGATTTAGGGGGTTAGCTGTAGGTTGGCAGTGTCTAAGTCATTCTAAAATCTACCACAAAGGTCTCCGCTCACGTTAAGAAATTGCAACAGAAACCGAGTTTTCAAGAAAAAACTCGGTTTCTCTTTCTATGTCGAAGTCTAAATTCTTCGGATCTGATCGCCTTCAGGTCTCGGAATGTGCTGCCAATAGTTCTCGCTATCACCTCCACGGCAGACGATACCCGAACCCTGTTTCGGGTCCCTGCCACGCACCTCTGGTGGAAAATAGCGAAGGGTGAGACCACAACGTCGCCGATTTGAGGTGTTAGGATCCGATCCGTGTAACAACAGATCTGTGTGCATCGAAATCTGGCCAGCCTTCATCTCAAAGGCAACAGGGCACTCTCCGTAATCCTCCGCCTGATGCACCGATTGTCCGAGGACATTATTCTCCTCCACCGTGCTATGCTCGAAGGGTATCTGTCCCTGTAGATGAGATCCGGGGATAACTTTCATTGCGCTATTTTCTTCATCTGCATCATCAATCGCCAACCAGACCGTAACCACTTTGCTGGGGGTCAGGGGCCAATACGAGGCGTCTTGATGCCAAGTAACCTGTTTCGTATCGCCCGGCTCCTTACAGAAATAGTGGGTCATCGTGCAGATTAGATTTTCGCCGAGCAGGTCCTGCACATAATCGAGGATGCGGTCTTCTAACGCGAGATCATAAATCCCCCGGCAGGTGGGATGCCAACCGTTAATTGAATAACTGTTCAAGCCGGCCTCCTTCGCCATCTCCATAATCCGATCGAAATACGCTCGGTTCGTCTCCACCTCTGCCGCTGTAAAGACATCCAATGGAAAGATGTAGCCTTTTTCATTAAACTGACGAATCTGATCTGCTGTCAGTTTTTTCGGATTTTCATTCTTGGCCGGAAAGAATTTGAGTTCTCGCTTCATATCCGGCAGCGCATCCATAATGGGCATCGTCGAGTTCTCCTAGTGTCTATTTGTCGTCCTAGCAATCCGTACACATGAATATATTGATAGGGCACAAAGGGGGGAATTATGACCTTATGCAAAACCTTCTGAAGATTTCGATTCAATCAATGATAAAACCGGATTAGTGTATCAGTTCCTTTCCCCTCAGCGAGATTGTCCGCCATTCAACCCCATCTCTTCGAGACTGTTTGCTGTCAAGAGACGAATCCCTAGCTGATCCAGTTCTTCATCCACGGTCACCCTCTGAATTTGTTCTGTTACGGATTCAGGCAGTGCCCCAAATTTGGTAGCGAGTTGCTGGATTAGGAGCAACCGTTTTCCTTGTTGACGTTCTTGTTGACGTCCTTGTTCCAATCCTTGCTGGATCCCCTCCTCAATCCAGTCAGTGATAAAACCCGATTCGCGCATCTGTTCCACCTCCTCTCCAAAAAATTCCCATAACCAATCAAGTTCAAAATAGCGGGACGCAATCATCACCGCTGTTGCCAATGAATCCGCTCGTTTCTGCGGATGGGTTTCCTGCAAAATGAGTTCTTTTTCTTGATGCAGCACCGCCTCCGTCTTCTCCCGTTCCAACATAATCAGCAACGGAGCAAACTCTCTCAACTCTCCAGAACGAATACGGTCTGTATAATCCCACAGCTTTATGATCGGATAGGTGAACCGGTGGATGACCCATTCTCCGATCTGAACGACATATTCACTAGGCGGATCCGATTCCCGCCGTTCTAGATACAAAACGATAGTGATTGTCGGCTTCTGATGCTGGTCCGTCAGTCCGCCAGAGAAAGTGAACACATTGCGGGGATAATCAGCCCTATGTTGAAGTTGAAACTCAAAGTGCAGTAAATACTCCTCACCTTCAATCTGAATTCTGTGAAGAAAGTCAGCGCGTCGATCTGGCAGGGTAATTTCGACATTTTCCAGTGTCCCGACCAGTTGGAACGTGGTATCGGGAAAAGCGAGTTTCAGAAACGATTCGGCGTAATGTCTTCCCAAGATTTTCATGACGCGGTCAAAAAGATTAATTTGCCTTGATGCCACTATAAGAGACTCCTCAACAGAAACCGAGTTTTTGCCAAAAACTCGGTTTCTCTTAGCATTTTGTACTTAACTTTTTACACAAATCTTTCAGGATAGACCTCCAACGCTTCAAACCATTTCTTGAGCAGCGCGACACGCTCGGTAGATGCAGTGGACACCTCAAGGGGCCGACCGCGCGTATCCACCACCAAGCCAACCACACCCCCTTCAACCTCCGCTTCGACCGGTTGCCCCTGTCCAGCCCCCATGTCAAGACGGCGCTGGGGTTGAATTGTTACCCGCGCTTTTTCCCCGACCCCCAGCGGATAGAGATGCAATTCACCGAACGGCACAGTTTCTGTCAAATCGCCGGTGATTGTCACGCCAACATCGCCGGAGGAGGCAACTCCAACCGGCGCGATGCAAGTACCTAAGTGGATGAGACAATCGCGCTCAAAAACCTGCGTCGCCGCCGCTTCGTTCACCTGAGCCAGTACACCGAGTTGGGGCATCATAAAGATACTATCGACAGCGAGGTGGGTCACTCCCTCTGGCTGGAATGCGTCGATCATCATCAACATCGCCTGATTCCGGCGTGGCGCGTGGGAAAGTACGCCGCCGCTTCCGACAATCAGATCTAATGACAACATATCCACAAGTGTCGCGCCGGTCTCGGATTGGGAGAACGCTTCGGAGATGGTGCGCTGCTGCTGCACACCACGCAGTTCGACCGCAAGCTGCTTGTGCTGATCGAACGCCAACCGTAACGCTTCACGCGCAATCGCCCCCTCAATAATCAGCTCTTCTAACGCCTGCGGAATCGTTGTGGGACGAATCATCTTGTTCTTGATCCGATTTCCGAGATCACCGACATCAATATCAAAGGGCACCCATCGCAAAACGTTCTCCATCCCCGCCTCTGCGAGAACGTTGGAGATGCTGTAGCTCATCCCCAGATTCGCGCTCACCGTGCGGTTAAAGATGGCTTCACCTTCCTGATTCTTGAAAACAGAGAACACATCTGTTGTCGCGCCCCCGATGTCCACGCCGACCACTTCGATGTTCTGCTGCGCGGCAATTGTTTGCATGATTGCGCCGACGGCACCGGGCGTTGGCATAATCGGCGCATCGGTCCAAGAGATCAATTTCTTGTAGCCGGGAGCGTGCGCCATGACATGCTCCAAGAACTGATCTTGGATCTTTAGACGCGTCGGCATCAGATTTTCGCGCTCCAGCACCGGACGGAGATTATCGACCACCTCTAACGCCATTTTATCGCCAAGTCGCTCACCAACGACTTCGCTCGCGTCCTTGTTGCCCGCGTAGATCACCGGCAATTCATAAGTTACCCCCAAACGGGGTTTGGGATTTGCCGCCTCAATGATTTCCGCTAACTCCGCAACGTGAGAGGTTGTCCCGCCGTCAATGCCGCCGGAGAGAAGCACCATATCCGGACGTAGGTGTCGGATGCGTTCAATCTTCTCGTGAGGAAGCCGCTTGTCGTTGGAAGCGATCACGTCCATGACAATGGCACCCGCACCCAACGCGGCACGTTCCGCGCTCTCAGCGGTCAGGTTCCGCACAACACCCGCGACCATCATCTGCAAACCGCCGCCAGCGCTACTGGTCGAGATATATAGGTCTGTGCCCGCCTCTCCCTGTTGCGGCTTGAGGATCTGCCCGTCTTTCAGGAGTTTGCGTCCAGCGAGTTCCTCGACCTCCGTTATCGCGTTGATGACCCCGGCGGTGACATCCTCGACCGGCGCCTCAACTGTCGTCGGTGCCTCCCCGCGAACCACAAGATGGTATTCATCTCCCCGTTTCTCGATTAGGATCGCTTTCGTGGTGGTGCTGCCACAGTCTGTCGCAAGGATGGACCGTATCTCCGGTGTTTGTTCTGACATACTACTCTTTCTCCTCTGCATCTAATTTCTCAATGAGTTGGGTCAGCAACTCAACATTTGCGTCCTTTTCGATTATCAGGGCAAATTTCTGGTATTCAGCGGTGTTAAAAATTGAACTTACAAAAGGATTGAGTGCAATAAGCATTTGACTGCCAATAAAGTTGAGCGGTTTACAAGTTTCAAGGAATAAAATCGCAGGCACAGTCAGGCGGCGTCTCACGATCTCCCTCGCAACCTTTGTTAGGAGTGCTTCCTGCTCGTCTTCGGGGATTTCATCAATGGTCAGTGGTTGTGATATCTGCATCTTTTTTTTCAATATTACTGAGGACAAGCATAGCAACTCAGCTCGTGTTTCCGTCGTCAACTCTGAACGAGCATCAAGGCTGCCCGATCCACATCTGCCTCGCCGCGTACAATCTGATCGACAGTTTCACAGATTCGCAGCCGAATACCCAGTTGGGCTGCTAACCGCGCCACAGCATCGGACGACGCAACGCCCTCGGCAACACTCACGCGTTCGCTCAGAATCTCCGCTAACGTCTTGCCCTGCCCCAATGCGTAACCCAACGACATATTGCGCGAGGTATGACTGTTACAGGTCAGGATCAGGTCTCCAAGACCGCATAACCCCGCCGCTGTTTCGGGTTTCCCACCTTTCGCGACACACAGTTGGCTTAACTCCGCCAAACCTTCGGCGATCAGAGCGGCTTTTGCACTTTCGCCCAGTCCTTTGCCTTCCACAATACCACAGGCGATGGCAATGACGTTTTTCATGGGACCACAGATCTGGGGCCCGATCACATCGTCGGAATGGTGGACGCTGAATTTTGGATGCACCACCAACTGTGCCAGTTTCGCCCCAAGGGCAACATCACCACACGCAAGCGTCACCGAAGCGGGCAGCCCTTTTGCCACCTCTATCGCAAAGGTGGGCCCACTCAGTACCGCCAGCGGATTGGGGAAATGTTCGGCGATAACTTCGCTCATCAACTTCAAGCTCTGTTGTTCTATTCCCTTGCTGCAGATAACGATAGGCAGAGAGTCGTCCAAACCGGCTAAAGCCAGTCGCTCACAGGTGCCCCTCACAAATTGGGCGGGTGCCACCATCAATAGCGCCTCCTGCGTCAGCATCGCAGCCAGATCGTTGACCGCATGGAGGGTGTCAGGTAATTTAACATCGGGGAGGAACATCTCGTTTACACCCCGTTCGTTGATGGATACTACAACCTCCGGCTCCAGTGCCCATAAGGTGACTTCGCTCCCAGCACGCGCCGCCGTCACTGCAAGCGCAGTTCCCCACGCGCCAGCGCCTACAACCCCAACCCTTTTCATACCTGCCTCCGCTCTCTTTTTGTCGTCTTTGATCAACAAATCTGGACCTTACGCAGTCAACTGTAGGCGCTTGCATCCCGATTTATCGGGGCGGGGCATCCCCGATAGGATTCGGGATCCAAAGCGACTTGCCCCGCACCAACTGTGCTGAAATGGGTAAGTCCTAAAATCGAATACTGCTACCCCTGAAAATTTACTACAAATCTTGCAGCAGAAGTTGCCAACTCTGACGTTCATGGTCAGGATCGACAATCGGTTTTAGTCCTTCACACCACGTTTTGAGCGCTTCATAAAATGCGGCATCCGTCTCAAGGCGCATGAGTAGGTCCGTCAACGCCTGTGTATCTCCCACCGGGAAGTATCCCGGATAATCTCTCCCTAAAAGACCGATCGATCCAGATATCCGTGACGAAATGACAGGAATGGAACACGCAATCGCTTCCGAAACTGCATTCGCGCCGCCCTCCATCTGCGAGGTTAGTACGAGCAGCCGACTGCGCGCAAGGACGCGGAGTGCCCGCCAACGTGGGAGCTCTCCTAACCAGCGATAACGTGGATTGGTGGACTCCTCGGCATCTGCCTCTGTTTTCATGTCGTCGGTGAGTGCTCCCCCAACATGTACCACCTGAATTCGGGAAGACGGAGGCAGTTGGCGGGCCGCCATCGCAGTACGAAATGGGTCCTTTACAGGACGTAGATGCCCCAACACGCACACCTCAAAGGCACTCTTTTTGGGAAAAAACTTACCCGGAGGTGCTGTCACCGATTGATAGATTACCCACGCTTTGTTCCACAGATGTCCTGAGAGTTCTTCAATACCGGCGGGTTGTAACAGAATAAGATAGTCCGCCATCTCCAGAGATTCTTGGGCTGATGCGTCCGTATGGATATCGCCGTAGAGATCTGTTCCGGTCAAGGCAAGGATGAGGGGCAACCGTGGATGTTCGCCCCGGAAACGCACAATCGAAGGGTGGCTGCGACGGGCATGGAGTGCGACCATCAGATCGCATCGTTCCCCCTGATACTCCTCCACGATACTGACGCGGTGATCTAACCCTCGTAAGATACGAGCCCACCGAAGGGCAGTCACACGGTTGCCCTTTCGGGAATATGTTGGAGCGGGGGTAACTAAGCAGATTTTCATCGCCTCTCCTTGACGCCTATACGAAAATAAGATGATTCGGTTCGACAAAGAATTTTACTTCTCCGACAATCTGCGCCTCTGCCACACCGTTATTGTGCAGAGCCGTCAACAGCGATTCACTTTGAGCAGCGGGCACAGACATCAAGAGACCACCACTAGTCTGCGGATCAACGAAGATCTCCTCATGCCACCCGGGAAGCGATTTTTCAAAGTGCACAGAATCCTCAATCAACGCCCGATTGGCGGCGTTGACACCGGTTCGCATCCCTCTTTCGTACATTTCCAGCGCCTCACTCATCATCGGCACGTGGTCGGTCCGAATTTCCAAGGTCACACCCGATCCTTCTGCCATTTCCAGGGCATGTCCACCCAACCCGAATCCGGTGATGTCCGTTACCGCATGGATGTCAAACCCAGCCATAACCGCTGCCGCGCCCTTGTTGAGCGTTGTGATAGTTTGGATACACTCATCCAACGCTTGGTCTGACACCCAGCTTTTCAGATTGGCGTTAAAAATTACACCGCTGCCAATCGGTTTGGTCAAGATGAGGACATCCCCCGGTTCTGCGCCGACATTTCGCCAATACTTTTCCGGATGCACAATCCCGGTGACCGATAATCCAAACTTCGGCTCCTCGTCATCGGTCGTATGCCCACCCGCCAAGACTGCGCCTGATTCGGTGATTTTGCTCAACGCGCCTTCGACAATCCCGTGCAGGATTTCTGGATCCAATTTATCCGCCGGAAATCCCACCAGATTCAGGCAGGTCACAGGCTTGCCGCCCATCGCATAGATATCGCTGATGGAATTGGCTGCGGCAATCTGACCAAACAGATAGGGATCATCCACCGGCGGTGTGATGAAGTCGGCGGTCGTAACCAACGCCATTTCGTCGTTGAGCCGGTAAATACCGGCGTCGTCGCTCGTTTCAAACCCAACGAGTAGATTCGGGTCGTTTTTCTTCGGCAGCTTTGCCAAGAGTTCTCCCAGTCCAACTGGACTGACTTTCGCCGCTCACCCACACGTCTTTGCAAGGCTTGTGAGGGTATGTTTTCGTGAAAACTTATTTAGGTTCATCCTATCGCTCCCAATTTTTCTTGCCTTCTATAAAGACACAAGAAACCGAGTTTTCAAGAAAAAACTCGGTTTCTCTCAGCCCGTATAATACAATTATGTCATAGCGGCTTTCGCTTGCGCCAACGCGTCGGATTCTGCATCTGCGCGGGTCGCCGCCGTAGATCGAGCGATAACGGCACCCGGACTCACATTGTCTACGGTACAGATATACGCATCGCCGAGTTGATAAGATTTAATCCGAACCGTCCATTTCCCAATAGATTCAGTTCGGGTTTGATTGTCTTTTGGGGTTTGTGCCATGTCCTTCCTCCTTCAAAATTTATTTCAGTTTAGCCCCACACTCTTCTGGCGGTCTCAACAACCACCGATAACTTACGCCGCTGATCTCCCCCCGTAATGCGATTTCCAAGGACCGAAGTGGAAAAGCCGCACTGGGGGCTTAACGCAAGCCGTTCCAACGGCACAAATTGGCTCGCTTCTTTGATACGTACAGCGAGTTCATCCGACGTCTCTCGGCGCGGTGTTTTCGTCGTGACTAATCCTAAGACAGCAATTTTGTCATCGGGGACCGCCTTCAACGGTTCAAATGATCCGGAGCGTTCATCATCGTATTCGAGCAGTAGACGCTGGGCACGGATGCCTTGGAAAATCGGTTTAGCAATCAGATCGTACCCGCCTTCGACCAGCCACCGGCTGCCCTGATTGCCGCGTCAGAGATGAAAGCCAAAGGTCACCTCTGGGAAATCGCCAATCACAGCGTTGTCCATCTCAATGCCGCGAGCCAGCCATCGATCAAGATCCCAGCCTTGCCCTTCGTAGAAGGTTCTGGTCTTAGGATCAAGCAACAACGGATAATGAGGGGCATCAAGCTGAATGTAGATCGCGCCCAGTCGGACCAATTCGGCGACCTCGTCCCGCATAATATCGACAACATCCGCGAGAAAGCTGTCGAGTGTGGGATATGCAGACACTGAGTGTTCCGATGACCAGAAGTTTGTCCATAAGCTGGGGCTGGGTAACGCCATCTTCGGTATGCGACGCGTCCGCGATCGCAGGTAGGTGAACTCCTCCACCGAGAGATGGCGTTTGCGACCGAGTTTGCCCACAACCCCTAAACCCTTAGGGCGTTCTATGCTCAAGTCCTTTGCACGTTCATCGCCACGCCAATCGCCCCAGAGGAAGGCATTGAGATCGTATTCACCGAAACCGGCGACCGCTTCCGTCATCTGACTCTGGAAGGATAACCTGCGCATCTCACCATCGGTGATAACATCCAAGCCCACCGCTTCTTGCAGTGCAATTGCGTTGTCAACCGCCCGGTCCTCGACGGTTTTGAACGCCGCTTGCGTCATTCTGCCCGCAGCGACCTCGCTCCTCGCTTTGAGGAGTTCAGGCGGACGAAGCAGACTTCCAACGACGTCAGTATGTACCGCGATCATGGGCAGCCCTCGTAACAGTGGTTGGGATGATGTCGCAGGGTTTCCAAGGCTAGCGCGGTTTTACGCGCCTGCGGCAAGTTTGACACCAATCTCATCCTGACTCAGTTTTTCCCGGTGCACAGAGACGTCAATCCCATACAGACCGGCGACGTTTTCGCCTAAGATCTTGCGCTTCGCTTCTGGCGTAATGTCAACCCCATACTCCTCTTTAATATCGTCCGGCAACTCAAGCGCCATAAATTTCTCGATCAACCACTTGGGCGTCCAGATTGCATAGTCGCTACCGAAAATCATCTTATCCTCACCTAACCAAAACAGGAGGTTGGCAACGATCTCAGCAAAATATTTCGGACGTGAGTGGATAAACGCCATCGCCACCGACATACCGGCATAGACGTTCTTTTCCTGTGTGGCAATCCAGCAGAAGTCGTCTAATCGTGGCAGTCCAATATGCTCAATGATAAAGTTGAGATTGGGGAAGTCGGTCGCCGCATAATCCACATCAGCGACATCAAAGGCATCACGATTGAGGGGATAAACCGTTGGTCCCTTGTGGACGTGGATATTTTTAACCCCAAGTTCGTCGGCGAGCTCAAAGTACTTGTAAGCCCACGGATCGTTTAACCGCCAACCTTTCGAGCCGTTTCGCCATTCGGCGGTATAGAGCTTGAGTCCCTGAACCGGGTAATCCTCCACCATCTGCCGAAACGCATCCAGTCCTGCCTCCTCCGCTCTGGGATCGAAAGAACCGCAAAGAATAAAACGGTCAGGATATTTTGCTTTAATCGCGTTGTTCTGCTGGTGGGTGTTAAATCCTTTTTTGTAAAACTCATAAAGATAGGTGGAGTTGAGGATGGCAACGTCGACGTATCCCTCCGCGAAGAGATCTTTGATCAGCGTCTCTTCACCGTATTTGCAATACTTTTCAAAGGGCCAGACATATTCCTCAGGACTGAGGGCGGTATGAAAATCGTAGAAACATCGGATCCAACCTTCGCCATACTCATTGCGCCAGTTTTCCGGGTTGGCATCCCAAAAGTGCATATGTCCGTCAACAACAAAAATCTCTTGCCCATTTTCTTTGTACATTGTGAGGCTCCTTGTCTATTTAACGGCATCTATGACTCGCGACACCTGTGAAAGATTGGCTCAGTTTTTGCCTTTCCGTGCTGCCAACACAGCGGTACAGAATGACCCGTTGGCTTGTAGGGAAACGCGCACGGTGCGCGCACGTATCAGGTACTCCTCTAACCCCTCAGCAGTTACCTCCCTACCACGCAAATCTATTATCAAAGGCGCGGTAGGCGAGCAATCAAGGTCCAGTTCCGATCGACGTTGGAGGTATTGATGAGCGACCTCAGCCGTTCCGAGATCGCAAATCCGACCGTCGCTACACCGGAGCAGACAAGATTCGCCCTCAAAATAGAGGTCGCCCATGCGTCGGAGGGCGATCTCCTCAAACGATAACCCCGCATTTTTTAAATTTCGCAGCAGGCGCTCTTGGCGCCTTATATACCCTTTGCGAAGAAAAAGATCGCTGAGTTGACACAGGTCTTCAGATGCCTCATCCGGAAAAGCCTCCGAGAACGATTTGCCGGCGTTCACACTCGCCTCGATTGTTCCCGCGGCGAAATGGTCTTTCAAACGAACCGTGACATCGTGAAGCCCTTCAACCATCAGTAGTTCCCGGCGCGTATCCTCAGCCATCATGTAGGAGAAGTTGGGCGCACACCAGTAGGTTGGAAGATGTAGCTCGATTGTCAGATGATCGCTTTCGGCTTCAATCGACTTGACGAAACCGAGTTTGAGGATGGGCTCATCAAGTTCGGGATCGAGTACCCTCTCTAGCCGTTTGAAGATGACCTCTCGGTCTAAGGTATCAGGAAGCGACAACCGCACATCATCGTACATTTTTCCCTCCACTTACGCCGTGCTGGATTCCCATCAATTTGTGTGTGACAGGGGGTTAGGGAACAATAACTCCCCGACCCACGATCTGACGATTTTTGAAGTCGGTGATGGCAGCGTTAATGTCGTCCAGTGAGTACTCTTGTGCACGCATATTGACGCGACCTTCGGCGTTAAGCTCCATCAATTCGACCAATTCCGTGTAATTGCCAACGAGACTGCCGACGATTGCGATTTCATTGATAATCATGTGAACGGTGGGAACTTCAATTGTGCCGCCGTAACCGACAACGAAGTGGGTTCCGCCTTGACGCAGCATCTGCCAACAGAGCTGCTCTGCGCCGAGTTCTCCCACAAAATCGATGACAGCGTGGGCGCCGCCTCCGGTCAGTTCTTTCAACTCTTCAACGACATCGGGACCGCCGTCAAGCACATGGTGTGCCCCCAAATCTTTAGCCAGCTTCCGCGCGGCTTCACTCTGGTCAACCGCAACGGTACGGGTGCCGCACAACTCGTGCAAACACTGGAGGGCAATGTGTCCCAATCCACCCACACCGAGGACGACACAATAACTGCCCGGGCTCAATATCTTGGCGGCTCGTTTGGCTACCCGGTAGGCAGTGATGCCGGCGTCCGCCATGGGAGCCACATTCACCGGTAACACATTCTCGTTAAGTTTGATTAACGCTCGCTCGTTGGTCAGGAAATACTCGGCAAAACCACCGTCTGTGCTCAGTCCCGGAAATATGCTGTCCTCGCAGTACATATCTTCGCCGCGGCGGCAACCGGCGCAGATTCCGCATGAGCGCAAGGGATGGCAGATGACGGCATCACCCGGCTTGACCGATTTCACGCCAGTGCCGACCTCCTCAACCCAACCGGCGTTTTCATGCCCCATGGTGTAGGGCAACAACGCGCCGTCCACATCCATCACGTCCCGCCACACCCCTTCGATGATATGTAGATCGGTCCGGCACAAGCCTGCAGCACCAACGCGAACAATCACGTCCCCGGGATCGCTGATGACCGGATCGGGTACGGTCTCAATTTTCAGATCGACGTTCATCTCTTTGTCGTACGCATACAGTTGAGCAGCTTTCATGTTGATCCCCTCCTTTCTGGGCTCCGATACAAGTTATCGGACATATTTTTTGCTTATTGAGACTAGTGGGATACGCCCTATGACTGGATCTTGTTTTGGGATTTTCCAAAAAATGGCTTAAAATGCCTGATAATGTTATGTATCGGAGATTTTACAAATTATGCCTCGTCGGGGTTTTGCGTATTCCCTAGACAGAGATAGTCAACCGTCACACCATTTTGAGTGAGTGCACCGAGGAAGTTGTGCCACTTGCTATCGACCGCCTGTAGGATAGGCGGCTTCCCTGAGTGAGCACATGCAACCGCGACAAATTTCCTGTCATCGTCATCGAAATTAGATAATGCTGGATCGTTTGGGAATTCGGCAAAGTTTATTTTTTGACCAATGATCGGTGTGATCTCAACTAAATCACACAGGTCAGGATTTGTCCAATTTGTCTCTACCCACTTCAGAAACGCATCACCGACACCGGGCTGACCAGACGGATTCAATTTATTTCGGTATTCGTTAATGATACCCCGTCGGTCCTCCAACACTTGGTAATCTACCGCTAACTTCATTTCGCCGTTGGTTATTTGCACGAGTCTGTCAACACAGATTTCAACACAATCCTCAGATGCGTGGGAAGAACGGTTGGCTACTAGCGGGACATTCGTATCTACAATTACGGTCATTTCTTGTTCGCTTTCCGCCGCTGCATTTCGGCTCTTGTTTTTGCTGCCAAGTCGCCCATCTCGTCGCCAAAGAAATCCTTAGGCCAATTGCTGATGTTGCCGTATTCATCAACCTTGAGCTGTTCAGCTTTGGAGTTACCGTCGTTGATTTCGCAAAAATAGAATGCTGTCTGATCCGCTGAAATCCCTTCATCGCGAATCCCGTATTCGGCAATCCGGCGCATCAAGCGCAGCAGCAGATGTTCGCTGTGGCTTTCAAGGATGATTTGTATGCCCCGATTTTTCACGACATCAATCAGAACGTCTGCTAACTCTGATTGCACTTGCGGGTGCAGGTGCGCTTCTGGTTGTTCGAGGATGAGGGTTGAACCTTCAGGAGTAGAGTAGCAAGCCGTTAGCACCGGCAACACTTGAGACACACCGAAGCCCACGTCGGTCAATGGGACAGTGGTCCCGCCATCATATTGGGTGACAAGGATTTCGTATATCCCTCCTTGTTTAGAGATAGAACGGATATTATAGGAGTGGATGAGTTTCAACTCCTGTAACCGTTTTAATATCTCCTGTTCAATGGATCGAAGTTCTATACGACCCGAAAGCAATATACGGATGGTGTGTTCCCCATGCTGACCGACGTTTTCGGGATAATCACCTCCCCACTCGTAAGTGTGCTGAGGAGGGATGCGATACGGGCCAAGGTGATGGATACGAGCGAATTGTCTTTCAAACGCTTTATGAAGCAGCGCAAGGCTGTCTTGGCCTGACAATACGTTAACAGTTCCATAGCAGCGGTGCGGGCTCCTTGATCGGTTGCTTGCTATGTCTTTGTATCCCTGCGGTGTCCACGCTATACCACACTTATCGTCGCCAAACATATACGACAACGTGTCGAGCTGCACGGTGCGGTTATGGTTGGCGATGGACGCAGAAAAGTCAACCGAATCTGTTAAGCGTCCTTTAAGTTTTATTTGTGGAGATAGTTGCAACGAGACAGAAATACTTAGAGTGAACGTCGTATTGTGGCGGTGGATAACCGACTCGAAATCGCCAAGTTTGACTAGTGAACTATCGTCCCCGTAGAATAGGGGCTCACTCCGGTTGGTCGGCGGCGGGTGCTCTGCAGTCTGCTTCAGCAGCAGCAATATCTGCAATAGACTGGTCTTGCCGGAGTTATTCGCGCCGAAGAACCCGGTCAACGGCGCAAGCTTCATCGTCTCTGATTTCCTCCACGACTTGAAATTCTTTGTGCCAAGTCCTGTAATCATGTGTTGCCTCCTTTTGATACTGCACCTGGAGGTGACTGTGCTACACTAGATGCCATTCCTCTCGACATGTGATCGGAGCACTGCGTTGATCTGCGCTTCGTAATCTGGAGTATGGGCTTTGAACCATTCCAACAAATCTGCATCAATGATGACCATGTTTTCTGGCATGACCACTGTTGCATCCTTCCAAAAGTCTGCATCCGTAGGCGGATCGTCCGGATCAGATAAGGCTGCTTTTTCTACGTCTTCATCAGTTAGTGCATCCACGCGCTCCCAATCAGTTTCATCAGGGAGGGTGTCTATTTCAGAACGGGTGTATTTGACAGATGTATTCTGCTCTTTCATCTCTGTTTGCCTTTTTTGCTGAAATGATTCGGAGGACCGAATTGCACCGTGTATAAACAACGTAAAGGATTCTCCCTTCACTTCAACCTAAAGCAATGATTCGGGTTTCACCGTAGTCTTGACGGGTATCTTCTTTTTCTAAGGAGGGTCCATCAAAGATTTTTGCTGCCATAAAAAAACTGATGCCATGTTTTGTGATATTGATTTGATTTTTTATCGGATCCCAGCTAAATTGTTGCCGATAGTGATTAGCCATTTATAAAGTTCTTACGCTTGCCTGTTTTCCGCTAAATCGTGAATCAGCGACTTCGCCATAAGATACCCATTGCTCTGATTCCAAGTAAACGACAATCTTCTGCTTGTTGTACCGGCGGAACGCTTTACGCCTCCTGGTTCTAAGCGCGTTCGGTATACCTACCGCCCGCACATCGTAGATTCGACGATAAACAATCAGTGGCTTTTCACCCTCGGCCTCAATGCGTATCTTGTTCAAGACTGCCATCATGAACGCCATTCCCCTAAAAGTGATTCTCTATCCTTCAAAGTTGGTCGCGCTAGTTTGGCGGAGTATGTCCCGCAATCTTTTGCTCTGCCTCGCGTATTATGCGGTTTATCCGCTCATCAGAAGGGCCGCGCTTGACAGCGTTTTCATGGAGTGTTGGTATGTTATATCTGGTACCGCGACCAGGGGCATTTAGAAACCGGTACAGCAGTTGGAAAAGGAACTTGCCCCTGAGTTGGAGCTGGTAGTCATCCTTGATCTGCTGATGGAGCACTGCGTTAGGCGATCGGAACTGGCGACTAGTGAGGAGGTTTGGATCTACACTAGTCTCACCGAGCGGCACAATCTGATCTAAGTGTTTGTTGATGTGTGCGTCGCATCCATCTAAATGCTGTTCTACTTCAAAGGCAAACCATTCGACAAGGGACGCCAGCGTTTCGCGGTGTGGGACGACTTCGTCTGCGTTTAGCAGGTCTTCCAGATTCACATCTGCGTAAATGTCGTTCTCAATGCTATATCCCTCAGTCCAAATTACATCATTGTAGCCTTGCGGAACACAGCAGAACAACGATAGGTCTCTATCCGCTACGAACGCTACTGCCAGATGCGCGTATTCACTCCGCCTTCCATAAACATCCAGTAGCATTTGCCTTCCTCCTGCGGGATAGATGTCCATCCGCCCGATGCCAAGGCGCTCTGCCGCCCATCGACAGATCCGCACATCGTCTTTGCCTTCAACAATGACTATCGGGTCCCGCATGCGACTAAGGGCTGTCACCCACTCATTCACGGTGAAATACGGCGTTGTCATGCGTCACCTCCACGGTCTTCTCCTAAAAGAAACTCTTTGTTAGGATATGTCGCAAAAATGAACGGCGAGTGCGTGGCGACGAAAAACTGGTTTCCTGTCCCTTGTTCAAGTAAGGTGGGTAGTAAGCGCCTTTGCCAGTCGATGTGAAGACTTAACTCCGGCTCATCAATAAAAATAGATGTCTTTTCGCTAAATGTATTGTAGCACAAGAAACTGAGCATCTGTTTCTCTCCACCGGAAAGTTTGTCAGATTCGATAGCCTCCTCTGCCTCTCCGAGGGTGATCCCCGACGTGACATGAATTCCTTTATTATGGAAGATCTCACGAATCCGTTCACTTAACACTGAGAATGGTCTAAGCAATGACTCTCGCTGTTCAGTAACCTGCTCAACCCGCTTTTGAATGTCCTCCAATACGGGTCTCGCATCGTCACTTGCCTTTCTTTTAGAAATCTTCTGCGTAATATCTTCCGATAATGCCACATGAAGGTCGATCGTCTTTGAAGACACATCGGCGTATTTCTCTCTGAGCAATTCGCCTATATCATGCGTTGAAATTGAAGCTATAAACTTATGGTCATCAGAAGTAGATACCTCGTCTGAAAGTCGTGACATCCCCTCTTGAAGCATCTCTGTCACTCTATCGGCACGTCGGCGCCTGAATCGATCTGGTGGATACGTGGCTAGATCACTATCAATAAAATATCTGGAGAACTCGGCAAAACCTCCTTCAATCCTTCTAAAGGTTGGAAAGAATAAACTATTGTTCATCGTGCCCGCTATTCGTTGATTGAGGCGATAGATTCGTTCATCATCTGCCCTTCGCCATGGTATCTGAAAAGCCAAATCTACTTCATCCTCATCAGCAAATCGGTATAGAAGTTTACCCTTGTCAGATTCAATTTGAATAGATACAGAAAACGAGTCGGTTTCAACTGCGACAGACTGAAACAGAATTTCGGGAATGATTCTCTCGAGATTTCCACTGATTAAGTACCACATCAGTTTCAATAACGTTGTTTTGCCGGAACCATTTCTCCCCGTGATAATGTTCAAGTCTTCATTAAACTCCCAAGCGTGGTCAACGCGTTTATTCAGTCCTTTTACTTCCATCTTGCGTATCATATTATACCTCCTTTGTTAAGCCTTTCCGCCCCGTGCTATACTAAATCCGTACTGTCGCGCTTGCGAAATACGCGGTTCTCATGTGCTACTTCCCTTTTCCATACTTGAACTGGGTAATCGCCCCCGCTCTGCGAGCTCCGCTTTCGCATAGTGCGCCAGCATGTCCGAGGACTTCCACCCGTCATCCGTTTGCATATCCACAACCGAAACCCCTGCTTGCGCCAAAGAGACAGCAGAGCCAACACGAAGCGAATGACCAGAGATAAATCCCTCAATACCCGCAGCACGACCACGACGTTTGATTGCGATCCGAGCAGACTGCTGGGTAAGCCGTTCCGATGTGGCATGACCGCCCCGCCGAAGCCGACGAAAGAGTGCACCGCGTTTGATGCCAGCGCGTGTCCTATACCGCTTTATTACCCGAAGCGTAGCATCGCCAACATACAGCATTTCGCCACAACCCTCCCGGTCAGTCTTACTCGACCTAACCAGTAGCGTGTTTTTCTTCAGATCTCCCACATCGACCGCGACCGCCTCAGATACTTGGAGCAGACAATCGCTCATCAGCCGAATCAGCGCGGAATCCCTAAGCCCCACAAGTGTCTTCTCTGTCTCAGCAAATGCACAGACCCGTTCTACCGTCTGCCACGTCAATCCTTCCACCTATCCACGACCACGACCCTTACTTTCGCGGCGGATACCCGCGAGTGTCCGTTACGTGATTTCACCGACGACCCCAGTGTGAGATTGACCCACCCGCCACTTGACCACGGCAACCATCTGGGCAATCGTCGAGGGAGACTTGTCTTGCTGATGTAATTCCGTGATATACGCCGCGAGCAAGCCATCTGTCAACAACTTACTAGCAACCATGATTCCAACCGTTCTGTCGCCTTCCGATACGCTTCAATCGTGTTTGGGGCGACGCTGGACCGAATCAGCTCCTTCGTATCTTTGTTGATAGCCAGTCTCGTTTCCTGTTGCTGCGTTGTAACCAGTTCGTTCATCGGAATCTTCTTCCAACGGTTAGGGGGCTTCCCACCTAACGTTGCCACCTCTATCATAGACTTGTGCTCTGTTACCCAATCCATTACTCGCGTGCAATCTAATACCATTACCGCCTCGTTTATCCCTGATTTCTACAGTATTGAAGAGTTTCACAGCAAATAAAGCAATAGCAGGTTGCCCCGTATTATCATTAAGAGTTATACCACTTCCCTTTTCGTCGGCGGCTATGGTTATTGCAGATTCCCCCGCCTCATTTAAGATACCCATAATCCTCTCATTATCATTAGTAACGCCTAAGACAATCGCCTTGTTGCCCTTTTCATCAACAACTTCCAAGCTTCGACAGACGATCGCATCAAACACCCCATTGCTTTGTGCCTCGATGCTTGGTGTGATAAACTGCCCGATAGCGATACCGAGTGCCAGAATGCCTGCACCTAACGCCATATATCCCAACTTTTGCTTATGATTCATAACCTTCCTCCATTTAGACTGAAAATGAAATTCCCTCTAGCTCTCAATCGGCATCCTTTTGTTTTGAGGAAGCAAACATACGACGAAAGTCTACTCGCGAGGGTCCATAAATAAATACCGCAACTTCGAAAAGAAACAATATCGTGTGGCTTGGCGACCATGCTGAAAAGTCCATTTCAATCTCGTTTCTGTGGTAAAAACGGTGTCTTTCACTCAGTATCATCAAACTCATCATCGTTTCCTGCTATCCATCGATTGAGTTTGCCTACTAGGGGTAGCAGTAACATGAGCAATACGCTCAATCCAATAAGTGCCCTCCACATAAAGGCACTTATTATTATCCCCCAAACAGCATGTGCCATTGTAAAGTGTTCAAACAGGGCAGCAACCGATACAAACGCTATCGCAGCCGAAGGCACCACCAGAACAGTTACTCGAATATAAGTTGCTATAAACCCCTTTTCTAATTTAGATAAAGGTAAGCGGTTCACTATTTTCATTGGATTATCTTCCTATCAGAAAAGTTCGATAAGAAAACTTATCAACCGTTCCATGTTCCAGTTTTGAGTCCAGCAAACCCCGTCCGAGAACGCCTCCCAATGCGATGTGTGCAACTTTATCTGTATGAATTCTTCGCCGTGAATAATGCGTTCATCTTAGCATACCCATCATTTGAAACGCAAGCAAAAAGCCAGAGCGCAACAGATGCCCAAACCCCCGCCGAATAGAATGTCCAGACACGCATCCTGCTTCGGTAAATTTTGGTATAGGGTTTAGGACAGGATTATGTTATACTTTGTAAGATAGAAACGGATTAGCCCTTCAACATTTAGGACGCTTTTACGTCCAAAGGATCAAGAATTTCGGAGGCGTTTTCGCTACTGTTCTCCGTTCGCGCATCGAGTTGAGACAGGTCCAAAGCCGATCTGACACGCCACCGGGATTCGGACTTTCTGAGTTTATTGGGACACCACGACATTTTAAGGAGAAAAAAGTCGAATGAGACAAACATATCAACATATATTCCGAGGGACAACACTTGCGCTTGCATTCATACTATTATTCATCGGCTGTAGGCAGGACGTGACCCGCAAAGCCGATTGGGAAGTTGACTTCACAGATCTGCACTTCGCAGATGCTGAACGCGGATGGCTCGTCGGCGAAAAGGGGACGATCGTTCATACAAACGATGGCGGAAAAACGTGGGAACGTCAAGAAGTTGGAACGGAAGGTGATTTCAAGGCGGTCTATTTCACCAACCACCGCTACGGTTGGGCGGTCGGTGATAAGGGTTTGATCGCGACCACCGATGACGGACGCCGCTGGCAGCTCCAAGACAGCGGCACCTTAGCAATGCTCAGGGATGTCCACTTTGCGAACTCCGATGAGGGGTGGATCGTCGGAGAGGATGCCGATGTTCTGTACACGAAGAATGGCGGAAAAACGTGGGAACGGTATGAATACATCAGCGAGTTTCCGCTCAGCGGCGTCTGGTTCGTGAGCAAACGCCGTGGCTGGACTGTCGGCGCGAATGATCGGATTTTCTTCACAGAGGACGGTGGAAAAACATGGCGGCAGCAGAGTAACCGCTACGCGGGTGAACGGGATCGGATGATCAACGATAACAAGCGGGTCTTCTTCATCAGCAAAACTGAGGGCTGGCTTGTCGGGACTGACGGCTCGATCTTCCACACGACAAACGGGGGTGCCGAATGGACGCGTCAGGACAGCCGCATCCCATTGATCAACGGGCATGTTCGGGATACTGTCAACAGCATCCATTTCGTAGACAACAAACGCGGCGTGGCGGTCGCTGATATCGGTTTCATCACATTCACAGAGGACGGTGGAGACAACTGGCGATTGCTGGAGAGCGGCACCGAAAATAATCTGACCGGGGTTCAGTTCACCACGTCAGACGAGGCGTGGGCGGTCGGTTGGCAGGGCACAATTATGCACTCGGAAGATGGCGGGGAAACGTGGGCGATAGTCAGCGGCACAACTGCCAACAATCTTGAGGAGATACAGTTCGCTGACGGGAACCGGGCGGTCGCAGTCGGCGAAAAAGGCACCATCGCCGTAACCCAAGATGGCGGAGAAACATGGACTGAGGTTCAAACCGATATCTGGGACCACATCCGAAGCCTCTATTTTGTTTCAGACCTTGAGGGTTGGGCGGTCGGCGATCGTGGCATGATTGTCCACACCGCCGATGGCGGACAGAGTTGGGAAACCCAAAAAAGTGGATGGTGGTACTCGCTCCGGGGCACCTACTTCGTCAGCCCGAAAAAGGGCTGGGTCGTTGGCGATCTGGGGACAGTCCTGCATACCGCTGATGGCGGCGAATCGTGGGTACAGCAGACGCCGGGCGAATTTCACATGCTAAAAGAGGTGTTCTTCCTCAACGATAAGGAGGGTTGGTCGGTCGGTTGGCCCGGCATTGTCATCCACACAGCCAACGGCGGACTGACATGGACGCTACAGAAGACACCTACCTACAACGAACTGTACGCAATCTACTTTATCGACAATAAAACCGGCTGGGTGACGGGTCAGTTTGGGGAAATCATACACACCAAAGATGGCGGGAAAACCTGGAGATTCCAGCCCAGCGGCGTGGAGACAAACCTGAACAAGGTCTACTTTGCCGATGAAAAGCACGGGCTCATCGTGGGCGATGGCGGCGTGATACTGACGACCACCAACGGTGGGAAGAAATGGGAGAAGCAGGAGAGCGATACGGAGAATGACCTATACGGATTCGCGCTTTCACCAGAAGGGATGGTCGCTGTCGGCAAAGGCGGGATTGCGATGCGCTACTCTGTTGATGCAGAGGAACTACCAGCCGAACTACCCCCATTGGCAGAACGCAGGGACGCCACCGAAGTTGTTGAGGAGTCACCGACCATCGAGGAGGTCACCTATCATTGGGAGATCGTCCGTCAGGCAACGTGGCAGACCGATTTCACCGACACCTATTTTCATCGCACAGGGGATGAATCCGCCACTTTACGTGGGTGGGCGGTCGGATCCGGCGGCGTGATTGCACACACAACAGACGGCGGCAAAACATGGACGCCCCAACATAGCAGCGTGCAGGAAGATTTGCGGCTAATCACCTTCGTCGATGAAAACCACGGGTGGGTCGCTGGACGCGGTGTGCTGCTTCGGACAGAAAACGGTGGACAAACGTGGCAGGTCATCAAAAAGGTGGTGCGAAACTTCAGCAGAATCAGCGCCATGCAGTTTATAAACACAAAAGAAGGCTGGCTCGGTGCGGATCAGGGACAAACGCTCCACACGACGGACGGCGGCGTAACCTGGAAACGCCAGAAAACCGGGACGACGGACAAACCAATCACAGCACTGCATTTCGTTAATAGCACCGAAGGATGGGCGATTACCCCGCAACGGGTCGAAGGCGGGTTGATTCTGCATACGGTCAACAGCGGGGACTACTGGGAGATTCAGGACAAAACCCATCAGCCTGCTGCCGCAGTCCATTTCGCCGATGCGAAGTCCGGTTGGATTGTGGGCAGAGATGGTAGATCCTTCACTACAGAGGACGGCGGCGTGACGTGGAAACAACTCTTCCCGGAAATCCCGGCGGAAGGGCTCCGTCGAATTAAGTTCGACAGCCACCAGCGCGCTTGGGGAATCGACCGTAATGGGGCTATCCTCGTGACGGACGACCAAGGCGAGAGTTGGGAGTCGGACTATGTGGGACTTGAGACGCCGGCAGAGCTCATCGCACAGAGCAAACAGGCGGACGCGGAAGCAAAAGCAGACGCCGCTGAAGAACCAGAGCCGACGATCACCAACCCGCTGGACGACAATTTCACCGATATCTTCCAGAGGGACCTGACCGAACAGCGATCCCGTGCCGGACGTTTCACGCCTGAGGGAGAGATTGAAAGCGAGACCGAGGACACAGCGGTCGCGCAGGCAGGAACAGAAAACCGAGAAAGACCGAGGGACCGCCAGCGTCGGGTTCGTCGTCAATCTGGGCTGCCAATCACAAATGTCCATTTCATCGGTGACCAGCACGCGTGGGCGGTCGGCGATGCGGGACATATCTATCACACCGAGAATGGCGGACAAACGTGGGAACGCCAACTCGGCGAGCAACTTGATGATTTCCGCCAGATCCTCTTCTTGGACAGCACACACGGTTGGATTACCGGAGATAACGGTATCCTACTTGAAACGCGGGATGGTGGAAAAACCTGGACCCACCTGCAAAGCGGCACTGAACAGACCCTTGTCGGCGTTCATTTTGCCGATGTATCGGGCTTAAACTCCGAAGGCGCAGAACGATGGGGTTGGTCAATGCGACGTGACGGCACCGTGCTTTACACAACGGACGGCGCAAAATGGTCGGCGGGAGAGACCCCGACGCGGCCAGGGATATTTGAGGAAGATCCGCCGTTACCCTTTGAGATAAACGATGTAGCGTTTGGTAACTTCTCCGAAGGTTGGGCGGTCGGCAGGGATGGACAGATTATCCATAACCAAGACGGCGGTCCCATCTGGACACCCCAACGCACCTCCACAGGAAAAGATCTCGAAAGGGTCGAAATGGATTTCGCGCCGCTCGGTTGGGCGGTTGGACATAGCGGCATTGTCCAACGAACAATCAACGGCGGTGGATATTGGAAACACCACGAAACCAGCACCGGTTATGACCTATATGGGGTATCATTCATCACAAAACGGAAGGGCTGGGCGGCAGGCGATTACGGCATCATCCTCCGCACAACGGGCGGTGGATTTAAGTGGGAAGCCTTGTCAAGCGGTGTCACTGAAACGCTCCACGGCATCCTTGCGCTATCAGATCAGGAGGTCTACGCCGTCGGTGCGTCCGGCACAATCCTTCGTTCAACGGATGGCGGCACCACATGGGAGCGCGAACACACGGATATTTCCAATAACCTGTATACTATTATCCATGCCCCAGACGATACGCTGTGGGTAGTCGGTCAGTGGGGCGTTGTCCTCCGGCGCAAGAGCGATTCTGAGCAGATGTCCATGCGGTAACTCGACGCGTAAATCGGACATACTGCATTTACAGCGATGAACTAGTGAACCAATAAACCAAACTAAACTAATACACTGTCAGATAAATGCTAATGGTCCTGCTCGCAGTGGATTGACAAATCCACTGCATGTATACGAATATGGCTTGGATATGTCTATCCAAGCCGAGCGGTGGATGACTTATCACAATTTATTTGACGAAGTACTAATGAACCACACTATTTGAGAGTTTTTCAGAATGCTATCAAGGTATAGATCAAGCAAAGCCCTCGTTGTTTCTTTCACCTTACACGCCATTGTTGGTGTCATCGGTTTTTTCTTCTGGACCAGCGAGCAGTTTGTCGCGCATCAAGACTCTATCAACGCAGTGCTGATGAAGGTCGAAGAACCCAAGAGGAAACGGATGAATCGCCGAAAACGGCCGCAAGTACGGCGGCAAAAGGCAAACGTACAGACCAACCAACCGGCACTGAAGATTTTGACAAGCAACGCACCCGCCACAGATCGGGGTGTTGTTTCCGCAGCGGAACCGACACAGTTTAGCCTCGGACCAATGAATCTGAACGACAATGTGGGCTTATCAACGGGCAGCGTCACACCGCAAGCGATGCCACAGATGGAACGGGTGATAACCAACCCGATTAAGAAAGTGGATCCAGAGGAACGCCGCAAAAGCCGACTGGTCAAATTCATTGAAAGACAGGAGGGACCGCAGCAGATCATCTACTGTGTCGATCTCTCATCAAGCATGGTCGGCTTGAAGCCGCGAAAACTTCAGCGAATCCTCCGCATCATGAGCAATTCACTGGAATTTCTCGAACCACACGATCAGTTCAACGTCTGCACCTTCAGCGAAGAGGTCCAATTTTATCAACCCGACTTCCTCCCTGTCAGCGAGGCAAACATCGCAGATACCACCGCCTACCTTGAGGGTGCCAAGCCTGTGAAAAGCGAGCGCTATTCAGATAGGGATATGCTTGAAGCGTTGCAAGAGACGCACAACAGAGGACCCACAATCGTGGTGTTATTCAGCGATGGCATTCTGACTTCGGGCATTCCCGACCTAAAAGCTATTGAGGAACGCGCGGCGTCCGATATCCGAATTTTCACAATGGCGATTGATATGGCGGAAGATTTTCCCGGCGCTGTATTGCTCGGCATGTTGGCAACGCGCAGCGAAGGCGAATTCTGGCTCGTTAGGCGTTAGCATGGATATCTTTACCCAGAGAATGGAGAAGGCGTTATGAGCGCACAGAAAAAAGCGCGTCTCGGATTCATCGGTGCGGGATGGTGGGCAACCAGCAATCACATGCCTGTTTTTGCGGAGCGCGACGATGTGGAATTGACGGCTGTCTGTCGTTTAGGAAAAGAAGAATTACAACAGGTGCAACAGGCGTTCGGCTTTGCGTATGCAACCGAAGATTATCACGATCTGCTCGATAATTGCGAGTTGGACGGTGTAGTGGTAGCCTCACCGCACACACTCCACTACGATCACGCCCGCGCTGCCTTGGAAAAGGGGCTACATGTCATGTGTGAGAAACCCCTTACCACTCGTGCCGCACATGCGCGAGAATTGGTGCGATTGGCGGACGAGAACGGTGTCGAACTACTGGTGCCCTACGGCTGGCATCACAAACCGTTCATCCAACACGCCAAGCAACTCATGGACGATGGCGGGGTCGGTACAATCGAGTATGTGCTGTGCCACATGGCTTCACCGATTCGCGGACTACTCAGCGGTGAAGGAATGAATGTCGCTGAAGTCAGTGGGCAGTCCGAGGGAACGATGTTCAGTCCGGATCCCGCAACATGGGCGGATCCCCAAGTCGCGGGAGGTGGTTACGGGCATGGGCAAATTTCGCATTCAGCGGGATTGATGTTCTGGCTGTCGGGTCTACGCTCGGAGACCGTCTTCAGTATGATGACCGCACCCGGAGCGCAGGTGGATCTGTATGACGCAATTACGACGCGCTTCACAAGCGGTGCGGTTGGCACGGTCAGCGGCACAGGCACAGTACCCACGCATCAACCATTTCAGGTTGATATCCGCATCTTTGGCACTGAGGGAATGCTCCTCCTCGACGCTGAACGCGCTCGCATGGAATTGCGCCGGCACAACGGGGTTGACGAGGTTGCCGATGTCGCCCCAGATGGGGGTGCTTACGAGTGCAACGGTCCCCCTAACAACTTCGTGGACCTGATTCTTGGAACAACAGATGTGAATTGGTCGCCGGGAGAAGCGGCGATGCGGGGGGTGGAATTACTTGACGCAGCCTATCGTTCCGCGGCGTCCAGCGTAGCAGAAGCAGTATAAGCTGAATTGCTGCTTGGCTCAAAAGGCGTTAGGGATGAATATTCACGACAGCCGATATAAGAAACTATTCTCAAAGAGGTGAAGACAATGTTAGTCACAGCGTTAGAGAGAGAAAGAGAGCAGATTTTTCAAAATGGGCTGCGTGAGGGCAAGCAGGAAGGACTACTTGAGGGCAAGCAGGAAGGACTACTTGAAGGTGAGCAGAAAGGCAGAATTGAAACTGCAAAGGCAATGCTTGCCAAGGGAATGGAGATGACTTTCATCGCTGAAATCACAAATCTCCCAGAAGCACAACTCTCGCAGTTGAAAAACGCGCTCTCTTCAGTAAAAGAGTGAGAACAATGTAAATTGCTGACTTCAACGTCGATTGTGGTTGTGAGGCAGTTCCCAAATCCTGTCCATCATATCAGGAAGCAATCTCTACCCACCCCCAATGGGAAAGCCAGTCGGCACGGTTTGGACACCTGTGTTTTAGTGATAAGCTTAAGCTGCCCTATTTCTCGTCTGCTCATCTTCCCGCGAGTGCTTTGGCGCGAAGTGCGGGACTGTCCAGAACTCCTGGATTCACCACAGATTCGGGCATCTGTCCCGTCAACACCCGTGCAACCTCCGACGCTGCGGTTTTCTGGGCATCGTATGTTGACTCTTCAGATAGGAACGCAACGTGCGGCGTTAAAATGACGTTTTCCAGCGAGAGTAGCGGCTCATCGGGAGGTGCGGGTTCCTGCGGCAGCACATCTTGGCCCGCCCCAGCAATCCAACCTTCACTCAACGCCTTGTGGAGTGCAACTATATCAATGATACCCCCTCGTGCAGTGTTGATGAGGTAGGCATTGGGCTTCATCTGGCGGAGTTCGGCTTCACCGATTAAGTTCTGCGTTTCAGGCGTCAACGGCGTGTGAATCGAGATGTAATCAGATTTTGCGAGAAGTTCCGGGAGTTCCACCTTCATCGCACCCTCCGCTTGAACAGCCTCTGATGTGATGTACTGATCAAAGACGATAACCTCCAACCCAAAGGCTTGCGCTTTCGGTGCGATTGCCCGTCCAATCCTACCAAAACCGATGACCCCTAACGTCTGTCCACGGATACGACGCATCGGGGGACCCACATCCCGATTCCAACTATTGATGTGCTTATGGAAGAGCGGAATCTTGCGAGCACAAGCTAACAGCAATGCCATAGCGTGGTCGGTGACCTCATCGATACAGTAAGCCGGAACGTTGGTAACAACGATCCCTGAAGCTGTCGCCTCTTTCAGTGCCACATTATCAAACCCAACCCCGTATCGAGCGATCGCTTTACACCGTTGTGCAACCGCTATGATATCGCTGGTTATCGACTGCCTGTCAGTGAGTATCCCATCGACCTGAGGGGCTAAGGTGAGCAGCTCCTCCTCCGTTTTCGTTTCGGCAACGATAATCTCCGCACCTATCTCTCCGAAAACCTCCCGTTCCGGCTCTACCGACCATGGGGCATCGGCTATCAAAATTTTGTACTGCGAGGACATCCTGGACTTCCTTTCCGTATAACTTCTAATATGAATTACAACTGCGCCTGCTCTCGCGCATGATACGAACTTCGGACGAGCGGTCCCGATTCCACATGCCGAAACCCCATCTCCATGCCAGCTATTTTCAACTCTTCAAATTCTTCTGGGGTATAATAACGCTGGATCGGCAGGTGCCTCGATGTCGGCGAAAGGTACTGTCCGACTGTCAAAAGGTCGCAATTCGTATCGCGGATATCCTGCATTGTCTCCAGCAATTCTTCGATGCTCTCCCCTAAGCCCACCATCAAGCCCGACTTGGTTAGCATTGTTCCATCCATCTCCTTGCCGACGCGCAATAGATCTAAGGTGCGCTGATATTTGGCTTGCGGACGTGTCCTGCGATAGAGGCGTGGCACTGTCTCCGTGTTATGATTGAGAACGTCGGGTTTGGCTTCGACAATGACACCAAGCGCGTCCCAATTCCCTTCAAGATCTGGGATCAGCACCTCAACGGTGCAACCGGGGCTATGCTGACGAGATTCATGGATACACGCTGCAAAGATGCTGGCACCGCCATCGGGAAGTTCATCACGGTTGACGGAAGTAATCACCACATGCTTTAGCTTCAGATGACCGACAGCCTCACCGAGCCGACGGGGTTCATCGAAATCAACACCCTCTGGATTGCCTTTGGTGACCGCACAAAACATGCACCGGCGGGTACAGACATCGCCCAAGATCATGAAGGTGGCGGATCGGCTCTCCCAACACTCACCGATATTTGGGCACTGCGCCTCCTCACAAACGGTGTGCAGCTCAAGATCGCGCATCAGCCGCTTGAGTTCGGTATAGTTCGGTCCCGATGGAACCCGTGCCCGGATCCACGGTGGATGGCGACGGGTCGGGGAGTATTGCACCGGCTCTTTACCGGTCGAACACCCACTGCCACCGCTATTTTCTTGATATAATTGGAGTGATTTGATCATCCGCGTCTATCCCTTTCCAACCCTAACGCCTGCCTGTCAGTCCGGCATCCTTGAGATAGTTGTAGAGGTCGCTATCCGTCGACAAAATCAGCTTGGTATTGGCATCGATTGTGCTGCGATAAGTTTCCAGCGTTTGAAGGAACGCGTAAAACTCCGGATCTCTGCCGTGCGATTCCGCATAAATCTTAATCGCTTGCGCGTCAGCGTCACCTTTCAGCTGCTCCGCCGTTTTGTACGCTTCAGACTGAATGCGCTCCAACTCCTTCTGCTTCTGCCCCATGATATCTGCAGCTTCGCCTTGACCCTCTGACCGGTACTTGGCGGCGATCCGATCCCGTTCGGAAATCATTCGGGCGAAAACCTCTCGACGGACCGTTTCTACATAGTTGATCCGCTTAATCCGCACATCGATTAATTCTATGCCCCAGTCTTGAGGGGTGCTCTGTTGTGCCTTTTCAAGGATCATTTTCGCAATTTTATCCCGTCCTACCGAAATACTTTCCAGCGGTTCGCTATCACCGCTTCCTTCATCTTGGTCCAACTCCTCCAGGTTGAGATCCAGAATACGGTCTGAGTTACGCACAACTTCGACCAGCAGTTGGCCCGTCACCAAATCACGGGCAGCCGAATCAATGATGTCATCTAACCGAGATTGGGCAAGCCCTTCTGGACTCCCGCCTCGGAATTTCTCGTAGAATGCAAGGGCATTTGTAATGCGCCAGCGTGCAGTGGTGTCTAACCAGATAAACCGCTTATCCTTCGTCGTTATCTCGTTGGGGGAACCGTCCCATTCAAGAATCCGTTTCTCCAGACGTTGGACTTTCTGGATGAATGGTGTTTTTACCTTCAGTCCCGCTTCATTGGTTGTTTTGATGGCTTCACCAAATTGGGTTATCACCACCTGTTCATCTTCACGAACTGTATAGAATATATTTGAAGCTAAGGGAATAGCGATGATGAGAATGACTATTATCGATATCAGTGGTTTAGGGTTCATCGTAGACGTCCTTTCGGGAGATGAAAATTGTTATTTATCGAGTTGTAAAATTGGGAGTGGACTATTCGCCTTACCATCGATGACATAGATTTCCTTGACCTTGGGCAGCACCATTTTCATAGTCTCCAGATAGAGCCTACGACGGGTCACCGGCTTGGCATTCTGATATTCTCGTCGAATCGCGTTGAATCGGTCGGCATCCCCTCTCGCCTCATTGACACGCTTGAGCGCGTACCCCTCTGCCTCTAAAATCTGCTGTTTCGCGACACCCTTGGCTTTGGGGACAGATTCGTTATAATCCTTCCGCGCTTCATTGATTAGTTTCTCCTTCTCCTGTTTTGCCTCATTAACAGCATTAAAAGAGGGCTTCACTGTTTCCGGGGGATTCACATCTTGCAAGGTAACGTTCACAAGGCGCAAACCGGTGTTGTACCGATCCAGTAATTCTTGGAGGCGCTGTTTCACCTCAGCGGCGATCTCGATACGCCCGACCGTCAACACTTCTGTAACAGTGCGGTCACCGACGACAGTTCGCATGACGGCTTCAGAGAGATCACGCAGAGAACGCGTCGCATCACGGATGGCAAACAGAAACTTTTGCGGTTCGCTGATCTGATATTGCACCACCCACTCAACATCAGCGATATTGAGGTCGCCGGTCAATAGCAGCGATTCGTCAGAATAGTCTCTGGGATCATATTGGGTACGAACCCCGGCACGGAGCGTCCGAAACCCAAATTCCTCCTTGAACACCCTTTCCACAGGAACGCCTATGACTTGGTCAATGCCAAATGGCAGCTTAAAACGCAAGCCGGGCTGCGTCGTCTCGATGTACTTGCCAAACCGTAGCACCACAGCCAGCTCATCCGCTTCCACGGTGTACATACTGGTCAGGGATACAATGATAGCAAGCAAAATAACAACAACTATAATAATACGCTTGGGGGTAATGAGTCGAATGTACGGCTGCATTTCATCCCACGGTTGTCCTTGCATGGTTGTTACTCCTTTTAATTGTTCTATTTGGATTTATTGGTTTCTGATTAAGGCAGCGCACTACAGTAAGAACAGTGAGATCCCAATGTTCGTGTGTCTTTCTCCGCCCCCAATTGGTTCAAGGAAATTCTGGATAATGTAATCAGCAGTTATCAGCAGCCCCATTCGCTGCCCGAAGGCATCACCCTGAAGCACAAGCTCCAAAAAGCTAACAGTCCGGTTAAAATTGCGTTGTGCATCGTTGAAATCACGCCAAGTCAAAAATTGTGCGCCCGCACTCAATTGTAACTGCGCCGCAACTTGATGGGTCAAGGTCAAGATATAAGCGTTTCGGATGGTATCAAAAGCAGACCGTTTATCAAAAGGAAACGTATAACCGATGTTCCGATCGCTCCGAAATGCTGGAGAAATGGTCAGGTCTTCACGAACTTTATAGTCGTAGCGGATCTGGTTAATCAAGGCAGTATCAATAACCCGCTGACCGCTGTGGAATAAAGTATCCCGCTGATATTTGAACTTGCTGCGGATTGTGAGATTCTTGATATCTTGGTAATCAACAACCATCGTGAAGATATTACCAAGATATCTTTGGAGCGCCAGATCATCCTCAATTATTTCGCCTGTACTACGAATCACAACATCATCCGGGATAATATCGCGAGATCGGCGAAAGGTATAACGAAAGAGAATCGTCCCAAAATGGGGAATCGACTTCGGCGCGTAAGATAGAACATTATACCATCCTCTCGCGCTCTTGTGTTGAAGAATGAGATGTTTCGCATAATATCCGGGCAGCACCGAAAGCCCATCGATAAACGGTAGCTCAATCTTGAAGTAGGTGTGATGCCCAGAAGAGCCCTCGTCGTAATCGTAACGGTAGTTCGGCTTATCGTCGTCCTCCAAGTTGTCCGGCTGACCATTGTTGTTGAAATCAATTGACTCACGGTTGAGACCTAACCGAAACCTCGGCGGATCGGCGAAGAACAGCAGAAAATCGTCATCCCAATCCTTGACCCGATCGCCATCCAGATCGTCCTTTGTGTTCCCGGAAATCAGAATCTCCGGCTCGCGGGAATCCGCATAGGGATCGTCGTCGTCGTTATCATCTATGAAATTCCTTGCGGTATAGAAAGGGGCAATCCGTGTAACCTCGCTGCGCCACGTAACGGGACCGAAGTTCCGATTTACATCGATGAACCAAGCACCGGTTGTGCGGTGGTCCCGCTTACCGCTGAGGAGTGGATACTGTTTCGTTTGCACATACCAAGCACGTTCTGCTTCAATCGAAAATCCGAGCAGCGTCGTCTGAAGATCGAACCCCATCGTCGCCTCATCGGTCAATTCGCCATACTCGAACCGATGTATCCTGCGATTCGATTCGTCCTTAACGTTGCCCGCCGCACTCAGTTCAACGTGAAAATCCTGATTGTTTGTTGACAGTTCAACTTGGTAATCGTTGGCGATATCAACCTCAAACCGCACACTCTCGATCGCCTGCGGACTGAACAGAAAAAATCGATAGGTAAACGTCCCTTCGCCATCCACCCAGCGTGAATCTCCGCCTCGCATACTGTCATTCGGGAACAGCAGCACACCGGGCAGTTCCCTGCCCCCGACAATGTCGTACTCCAAGACATCATCGATAAACACGCGGACACGATAAACCCGTGCACCGCCGGGGTTTTCTGGCGAGGCGTCGCTGAAACGCAGGTACAACTCCGGCGGCGGATTGGCAATGGTAACCCCCCGAAACGGGTTGGTCGTGCGGGTGAGATCGTAGTTGGTAAAAAAACGGTTCACATAGTTAAATCCGACCCTGGGCAACGGCATGGTGAACTCCGGCAACGAACCCAATCGGACGCCGTGGGCACCAAGATTTGCTTCCGCCCGCAACCCCGCCATGAACCAGTCGGAACTACTCACAATATCCCTGTTTTCAATCGGCCTGACCCGATCTCCGGATAGCGCGAAGGTGTTGTTCGTTACCCGCCCCACAAACGCGGAGACCCTGCCACCCGCTTTCGGGACTGTTATATTCCAACGGGCTGCATCAAACAGTTCCTTGTTGAGTGTGAAACTCGAAAATTTGGTCGGGAAGTTACCGACCGTCAACTGGTGGAGCACATTTTCGCCCGGAATATTGAAGGTGAAAAAGTTCCGGTTGCTCGTTTTACTCCTAAATTCCGAGTCACGGCGCAGGAGCGAGTCCCCTCCCAACACACCAAAGCGCGCTTGGATCGTATACAGCTCCTTCCCGCTCTTATCGAAGACAGGGTTCCCCAACGGATCTGTATGTTGGGCAGATACAGGTTGCAACAGACACGCCCACGCTATCAGGGAGATCGCTAAAACGTGAAGGAGTCGAATCTCGGTCCGGGACGTTTCGGTGAATGGCACTGTTGGCGCTGTCTGTCGTACCACGTTACAGCCTCCTTTTGCAGTCAGACAGTATAGAATATTAGAAGGAGGCGTGTCAAGGATTAAGCGGGGACTATTGGGACACAGACGCATCAAGATTTACCGATGGAGTTGGACTAAAGGTGGGGTATGCAAAGGAAAAAAGATTGGGTAGGATTGACGGAGCGAAACAATGAATGGAAAGATTGTCTGAATCGTGGATTATCACGGATTAAAGGATTACGCGGACACTGTTTAATCCGGGATTCAAACAATGTCCAGTAGCTTTCTCAATATATCCTTCAATCTAACCAAACTTCTAATCCAATCCAAAATCAAAAACCGCCTCTTCTTCCGCTTTCTCCGGAGTCTCTTGACTCGGCGCTGTTTGTTCAGCCGCGGGAGGTTGTTCAGGGACAGGCTCCAGTCTCGGCGCAATCGCCCCAAGAATAGTGAGCAACATAATCAGCACAACGGACAGACAGGTGACCGTAAGCGCAACCGGGCGTTTCAGCAAGGAAGTCCGTTCTTCTTTCCTGTCCAAAAAGGGAAGGAACAGAAGTAGAACAAACCCAACGGTAGGAATCACAAAAGTACCAACCACCTCAAGCGGTCCCTCGAAATACTTGAGAAGTTGGAACAAAAACAGGAAATACCACTCCGGACGCGGATCGTAACTGGCATCGGTTGGATCGGCAAGCTCTTCGAGCGGCACGGGAACAAAGATTGCCATTGAGGCAAGGACGATAAACAGGATGAGGATCGCGACCGCATCCTCAAAGAGCTGATCTGGATAAAACGGTTTGCCTGACCGCATATCTTCGGGGGTGTTTTTCGGGGTTCCCGCCGAACCGTAATAGCGCACGAAAAACAGATGCACGGCGATCAGTCCAAAAGCGAGCCACGGCAGCCAGATTGTGTGCAGCGCATAAAATCGGGTAAGCGTAACCGCACCGACCTCCTCCCCACCACGGAGAACCTTCGCCACAAAGTCCCCTATGACAGGGGCAGTACCGGCAATTTTAACGCCGACCACGGTTGCCCAGTACGCTTTTTGATCCCACGGCAGGAGGTAGCCTGTGAAGCCGAAGCCCAACACAATCAGGAGCATCAACACTCCGGTCACCCACGTCATCTCTCTTGGCGGTTTATAGGACGCGTAGGCCACGACGCGCAGCAGATGCAGGAACACGACAATCACCAGCACACTGGCACCCCAATGGTGCAAGCCGCGCACAAAGCCGCCGAACAGCACCTCCTTGCTAATATAGTTCACGGCGTCATACGCGTGGTCCGGCGAAGGAGAATAATAGAACGCTAAAAACGCGCCGGTAACAGCTTGAAGGATTAGCAGAAAGGCTGCCATGCTACCAAGCGAAAACAGCCAGTTGATATGTTTCGGCAGCGGCTTTTTAATGTGGTTCTCCACATTCTTAAGAGGCAATCGATCCGCCAAAAATGCGCTTATTCGACTATTCATCGGTGTGTCCCCTCCTTGAAAACGCGCTCGGCTAAATTGTCGTTGAACTCTGTGCAAATTATACAATCGGAGCCGACAAAACTCAACATCAAAACCGAATCCTTCCTGTTGACAACCTTTGAGACCTGTCATACAATGCGTACAAATTCCGGGCTGGTTCAAACCCTGTTGGCGATTTCCTGTTCGTTCAAACTGAATTCACACGAAAAGAACCATCCCCAAACCCTAATTCATTTCATCACGGAGGTACTATTATGCCAGCGAAAAAGATTGTATGTCTCGGCGGTGGAAGCCTCTATTTCCGTCGCGCAATACCAGATCTGCTCTTGAGTCAAGATCTGAACGATTCGGAGCTTGCTCTCTATGACATCGACAGCGAAAAAGTTGAAAGAATGGCGGGGATGGGGAGGCGTTTAGCAGAGGTTGCAGGAACGAGATTCAAAATTCGTTCGACAATCGACCTTGCAGACGCCGTTGACGGTGCAGATTTCGCAATCTCCTCGATTGGCGGAAGCGGTGCAGAGATCACGCGGAATGTCTATAATTCGTACTTCCACAACGCCGATATCCGCATTCCAGAGAAATACGGTATCTCTCAAGTGATCGGTGACACCTGTGGACCCGCAGGGATGATGATGGCACTACGGTCAATTCCCGCTTACATCAACATCTGTCAGGACATGGAGAAGCGTTGTCCCAACGCTATCATGTTTAACCACTCAAATCCGATGGCAACGTTGTTACGCGCTATGCACAAGCATACCGATGTGAACGTCATCGGCATCTGCCACGGCGTGCAAGCGGGAATCGCGTATGCGGCAGAAATCCTCGGTGTTCCGCCGACAGAGTTGGATTGCAGGTGGGTCGGAACAAATCATTACTTCTGGTTCACCCGCGTCCTCCACAAGGGAGAAGACATGTATCCAGAATTGATGCGACGTGTCGCTGAACGCCAAGCGCCGAAAGGACGAGTGCTCAGTGCGAGGTTGTCGCAGATTTACGGATACCACATCGTTTATCCGTCCGACGATCACATCATAGAATTTTACCCGTTTCTGACACAGGTGCAGGGCGGACCGAAGAACTTACCTTATGGCATGTACGAGAGCCTTTTGGGACACGGATACGAAACCGGGAAACCGACCGCAGCGCCCGCCGAACCTGAGATCCGCGCCGACTTCTTTAAGGAGTATCAGGCACTTCTGGACGAGATCGAACTTCCCGACGCGCAGGACAACTCGATCACCGGCGAGGGCATTGCGAGCCTCATCGGTGCCATTGCCAATGGGCGTCGCGAGGTTTTTATTGTCAACGTCGCCAATCAGGGCGCAATCACCAACCTCCCGGCGACGGCTGAAGTTGAGTTGGAGGGCGTAACGGACTCAGGGGGCGTACGGGCAATACAGATGGGGGAAGCACCGCCGGTGCTTAAAGGCATTCTGGAGAAACGGTTCGTGTGGCACGAATTGGTCGCCGATGCCGCAGTCAAGGGAGACCGGGACCTCGCGCTTCAGGCGTTGCTGATTGATGAGATGGCAATCCTACCCGACAAAGCGGAAGCGATGCTTGATGAATTGCTCCTCGCGTCAAAAGAACTGCTTCCCCGGTTTTTCTCCTAAGATAGTAGCAGGCATACTACACTGTCAGATAAATGCTAATGGTCCTGCTCGTTGTGGATTGACAAATCCACAACACCGCCGCAAATCGGGCTTGGATATGGCTATCCAAGCCGAGCAGGGAGTGACTTGTCATAATTTACTTGACAGAGCAATACGCCGTATGCCGTAACCGTTATACAAATTAAAGCACAGCGCCCAACGGGTTGGGAAACCCAACCCCTATGGAGCCCTATGTATGCCTCAACAGGGTCGAGGGAAGGATCTATCTCAATCGTAGGAGGGGTGAGGTTTCCTTGCCCGTAAATGACTCGATCTTCACCATCTTATGGAGAACCGCTAGCCAACCGCAATCCACTTGATTCGACTTCGGAACGCGTGCTATAATCCGCCATTGAAGGAAATCCCAATGTATCAGAAACGAGGAACGAAAATATAATGAAAATTACAGAAATAGAAACCATTGCGTTGTCAGATCCGGGCAAAGCGGACGAAACCTTAGTGCGCGTACATACCGATGAGGGCATCACCGGGATTGGGCAGGCGGAATCGCCGTCGCTGGTGATCGACGCCATTATCCGCACCGATGGTGGCTTACAAGGGCTTCTGGGCGGCGAAGACCCACTGCAGGTTGAACGGCTCTGGCAGAAGATGTACTCCGCCACCGGTTTATTTGGACGACGTGGCGTTACCATCGCAGCCATCGGCGCGGTGGAGACCGCACTCTGGGATATTGCAGGCAAGGCACTCGGTAAGCCGGTCTGCGAACTGATCTGGCACGCCTGCTGTACTGTGCGGGAAGCCGGTGAAATTAAAAAGAAGGTGATGCCTTATGCGACCGTCTATCCGCCGGGTGAGGATGTAGCAGAGATTATTGAGCGTTTTACGCTGGCAAAGGATCGGAACTTCCGCGCAATGAAACTGGAGGAGTGGCCCGGCGGTTTCGGGCACGTCAGCATACAGCGCGATGCTGAGATCGTAGGAGCCGTGCGCGAGACAATCGGTGAGGACAGAGAAATCCTGATCGATGTCCAGAACTGCTGGTACGAGGTAGGCCAAGCCATCGCCTCGATCCGTGCAATCGAGGAGTACCGTCCGTATTTTATCGAAGCGCCCCTACCGGCGGACAATCTCCCCGGTTACGCCCGGTTGGCGGATGCGGTAGACACCCGCATTGCGGTAGGTGATTGGGGTTTCACCACCCGGTTCGAGTTTGAGGATATTATGGAGAAGGGACGCGTGGATGTGGTCCAGCCCAGTTCAGTCCGTTCGGGCGGGATTCGAGAGATCGCGCGGATTGCTGAAGCCGCCTATCGTAGGGGGCTAATCTGCGTTCCACATGCGTGGTGTCACGTCGTCGGAGTGGCAGCAGAAATTCATCTCGCTGCGGTATTGCCGAACATGCCGTATTTCGAGACGCCCATCGCATTCCCCGATTCGCCAATCATCTCCGAACTCTTGACACCAACGGTAGAGGTCGATCCAGACGGATTCATCGAAGTGCCTAACCGTCCGGGATTGGGATTTGAATTGAATGAAGACGTGGTGAAACATTTCAGAGTTGCACCGCATTAGACCATTTGACGGACACAGAGAAAAATAATGCCAGAGAGAAGAGTAGATCTGAGAAGCGATACCGTCACCCTGCCGACGCAAGAGATGAAAGAAGCCATGATGGACGCAACCCTCGGAGATGACGGTTACGGAGAGGATGCCACCGTCAATAGACTCCAAGAATTGGCTGCAGAGAAACTCGGCATGGAAGCGGGGCTTTATGTCCCCAGCGGGACCATGGGTAACGCCTGCGCGTTATTCGTGCATACCCATTCAGGGGACGATGTCTTTTTTGAGGAACGCGCCCATCTGTTCGCCGGGGCGCGAGGCGAATTTGCCATCCTTAACGGGGTCAGACCACACCCGATGCAGGCGGAGTTCGGGGTGGTTCAACCTGAAGGGTTGGAGGAGGCAATCAATTCGGCGGATGTTTCCCAACCGAGCCTGCTGTGTATTGAGAATTCCCACAACGGGAGCGGTGGATCGGCGTGGACACCCACAGAGGTAGAATCGGTTTCCAAATCAGCCAAGACACACGGATTAAGAATCCACATGGACGGCGCCCGGATCTTTAATGCGGTCGTGGCACACGGGGTGGATGTGAAGGATTATACCCGGCACATTGACTCTGTGATGTTCTGCGTGTCAAAAGGGCTGAGTGCACCGGTGGGATCGTTACTGTGCGGCACCCGCCCATTTATTGATGAAGCCGATGCCGTGCGGAAACGCATAGGCGGCGGTATGCGGCAAGCCGGCGTCATTGCGGCTGCGGGTATCGTTGCGTTGGAGCAGATGGTGGATCGGTTGGCGGAAGACCACGAAATTGCCCGTCTGCTCTGTGCGGGATTGGAAGCAATCGAAGGAGTAAAGATTCAACGGCCTCCCACCCCTACCAACTTCGCCATGGTGAACGTCGAGGAATTGGGTTGGGATTCTGAATCGCTCGTTGAGAAGTGGAAGACTTGCGGCATCCTTGCGAACCCGCGTCCCCCTGCCGGCGCGCGTCTGGTTGCCCATCGGCATATCACACACGAAGATGCGGCGTATGTGGTAAATGCCACACGCCAGTTGGTCGAGAGGGGATAGCCGACCGCCAACAGCATGAACAGAGCGACCTCCACCTATCTCCATGTGCTGCGCGATTTCAATCGCGATGTGCGCCTTTACCTCGTCACCACGATGCTAATTGGGCTCACTGTCGATGGCGGTGTCTATACCGTTTTATTCAACCTGTACCTGCTCCGCTTGGGATATGGACCTGAATTTGTCGGGTTGGTCAACGGGTCTGGGATGCTGGTCTTTGCCCTCTGTTGCCTGCCCGCCGGAACGCTCAGCGGACGTTTCGGCAATCGCCGCATGATGATCCTCGGGTTGACCCTCCTCACGATCGGCTGCGGACTACTGCCCTTCACGGAACTACACACAGGGAACTGGCAGGCTGGGTGGTTGTTTATAACTTGGTGTTTCGCTTTCATCGGTTTCGCTATGTATTTTGTCAACACCGCACCGTTTGTAATGACGGTCACCCACCAAAGCGAACGCAATCACGTCTTTTCCGTGCAAGCAGCAGTCTGGTCGCTGGCTGGATTTGCCGGGAGCCTGATCGGTGGTTTCCTGCCGGGATTCTTTGCCACATATCTCGGTGCTTCGCTCGACCAAGCCGCACCTTACCGATACTCGCTGTTAGTTGCGAGTCTGCTACTGATTCCCTCGGTCCTGGCAATTGTAGGGACCCACGAAGGTCACCCCCAACCGATCAAAGAACGCCAAGCTAAAGGGGAAACATCGCCCTTACGGTTAATTGCATTCCTGACGCTGGTCCGACTCCTTGTGGTAACAGGTGTGGGCACACTCTTCACCTTCTTCAACGTCTACATGGATGCCGGTTTGCAGATCTCCACGGTCCACATCGGCGTGTTATCCGCTGTCGGCAGGCTGCTCTCCATACCGACAGCGTTGATTGTCCCCCTACTGACTGTACGCTGGGGCAGCGGTCGCACCGCTGCGTGGGCATCGTTGGGAACAGCCTTCAGTATGTTGCCGCTGGCCCTCATCTCTCACTGGGGCGCCGCCGGACTCGGTTATATTGGCACAATTGCACTGACTTCAATCCGGTATCCGGCGTTTTTGGTCTACACCATGGAAAGGGTATCACCGGGCTGGCGGGGGACGATGTCCGGTGCCGGCGAGATGGCTTCGGGATTGAGTTTTTCAGCCATGGCGTTGGGCGGCGGTTACATCATTGCGGCATTCGGCTATCGCAGTTTTTTCTTGACCGGCGCAAGCCTAACCGTCGTCGGCACACTCAGCTTCTTAATCCATCTCCGCCTACAACGACGGTAGTACGCCGTTGGTATTATTCGCCAGCAACCCGATACATCTCCTGTATCACTTCGCGAATGTCCGGTGCATCAGCGAGATAGCGATTTTCCGCCCGCTCTCTGATGTCTTGGGGGATACCGTATAGTGCTTCGGCAATAGGACCAGCAATGGCTGCAAGGGTATCGGCATCGCCCCCCAGAGAGATGGCGTTGCGCACCGCATCTTCAAAACTATCCGATTCCAGCGCACATGTGATCGCCTGTGGCACCGTATCTTGGCAGGTCTCATTGAAAAAGTAATCGGGCCGTATATCGTCCACCGTCCGGGTCAAGTCGTAGTTGTATTCAGCCGCGATAACCTCACGGATGTTGGCTACATTCTCGCCTCGATATGCGAGCCAGATAGCGTGCGTTGTTGCTCTTGCACCTTTGATACCTTCGGGGTGATTGTGGGTGATATCGGTCACTCTATCGGAGGCAACAAGCGCTGCAGCCAAGTCTCCACGGTATAGGAATGCCGCCGGTGAAACCCGCATCGCCGCACCGTTTCCGTAACTTCCGTAGGGTTCAGGCTCATCGAAATAGATCCAATCTCCAAACATTCCACCGTAGCCGCGTCTCGGATAACGCCGACACCACTCCTGCATCGTCTCTGCGGGCGGAAGGTCGTGTAACAGAATATCAGCGACAGCCACAGTACAAACCGAATCATCTGTGAAATCACAATGATAGCTAAAGAACGGAAAATCCTTGGTTTTGATTCGGTCCCATTCGTAGATAGAACCGACAATATCACCGATTACTGCGCCTATCATATCTCCTCCATGTAGCATGACCTCCGCCAGAACGACTGGGGCAGATTAATCGAAAAGAAAAAATGCCCCGCGGGATGTGTAAAAAGCATACCACAATTTGACCACCCGAGCAATCGCCAAGTCAGCGATAAGCTAGGGTCATTTAGTTTTTCTGTAGGTGCTTGCATCCCGCCTGCCTGCTCTCGGCTTGTCGGAGTCCCGATTCATCGGGGATTTATCGGGGAGGGATTTCCCAATCCCGACACGTCGCTCTATGAGCGACTTCCCGACTCCGACTTTTCAAACAAAATGCGTAATAAGCCTAAAACTGAACAGCCCTAGCGATAAGCGGATTTCTTTGTTTCCGTTTTGGGGTTGTGGTATAATGGCACATCTGTCCCGATCTCAATAAGCATCTAAGTCCAGCATTGAGATATGAATCTCAACTGACCAGAAAGATCTAATGCAACCCGTTCAAGTCGCTGACAGCATTACCAAACTCGGACCCGAGTCCCGGGGGACCGTACTCGTGACTGGCTCCCACGGAGGCAGCTATTGCGGATATCTCGCAGCACTCGCAGGTTTGCGTGGTGTAATTTTCAATGATGCGGGAGTTGGACTGGATGGCGCGGGTATCGGAGCACTCGAATACTTACAACGGTTAGGGATAGCAGCCGCAGCGGTTGCCCATACATCTGCACGCATTGGCGACGGTGCTGACATGCTTGCGCGTGGGCAGATCCGCCACTGTAACGCAACCGCCAGTGCCCTCGGATGTGCGATAGGTCAGACCTGTCAAGAAACGGCAGAAATCATGCAGCGTGGCAAGGTGTTTGAAGGTGACGCGCCGACCTACGAAGAAACGCGCAAGCTACTGCGTGAGGCGCCGGTGCGGGTAATCGCCTGTGATTCCGCATCGCTTGTTCAACCTGACGATGAGGACGCGATTATCATCACGGGTTCACACGGTGGGAGGCTTGCGGGACGCCCCGACTACGGACTCGCTGTGCAGGCACGAGGTGGGGTATTCAACGATGCCGGTGGGGGGATAGATATGGCTGGGATTCAGCGCCTCGAAATCCTTGACAAGGCTGCGGTCCCAGCGGTCACAGTTGACGCCATGACCGCTCGCATCGGCGATGCGCGTTCCGCATGGGAGAGTGGGATCATCTCACACATCAACGCACACGCTGCCAAACGCGGTGTGATGGTAGGCATGACGGTGCCCACCTTTGCAGAATTACTCTCTTTGTAACTGAGGGGGTGGAGGAATCTATGTCTTCATTTCGACAGATGAACGGCGGTCAAGCACTCGCCGAAATGCTCAAGTGCCACGACCCCGCGCCGATGTTCGGTATGGCTGGATTTCAGCTATTGCCCTTCTACGACGCGGTCCGTGAGTTAGGGCTTAACCATACACTTATCAACGATGAGCGGTGCGGTGTGTTCGCTGCTGACGCTTGGGCGCGGGTGACCGGACGCCCCGGCATCTGCGACGCCACACTCGGTCCCGGAGCGACAAATTTAGTCACAGGGCTTGTCGAATCGTTGAACGCAGGCGTGCCCCTCGTTGTCATCGTTGGTAATAGCAATCGTGCACACTCTTGGAAAAACATGACACAGGAGGCACGTCAATCGGAAATCCTCGCCCCATCGGTCAAGGCGTTAATTCGAATCGAAGACGGGCTACGCATCCCCGAACTGGTACGACGCGCCTACGCCATCGCCACCTCCGGGCGACCGGGTCCCGTCGTTCTGGATGTCCCCGAAGATATAGCACACGGAGAATGTGACTACCCAAGCGACGAATTCTACGCCGACCCCGACACCCTCTGCATCCCAGCCCTGCGTCCTCGTCCGGGGCGTGAAGCTGTTGAACGAGCCGCAACGCTGTTCCGCCGCTCTGAGCGACCAATTATACTCGCGGGTGGCGGCATCCATCTTTCAGGTGCCTACGAAGCGTTACTCAAGTTCGCCGAAGATTTCAGTGTCCCTGTTGCGCAGACATTGAGCGGGAAGGGTGCCATCCCGTGCACACATCCACTGAGCGTGGGTTTATTCGGTCGGTGGTCACGGGTTGCCAACGACCTCATCGAAACCTCAGATTGCATCCTCGCAGTCGGCTGCAAGATGGGCGAGATTGCTACCAAACGCTACGCGCTGATGCCGAAAGGGGTTCCGTTAATCCATCTCGATATCGTAGCGGAAGAGATTGGACGCACGACACCCACGAAAGTCGCACTCTGGGGCGATGCTGTTGAGGGGCTGCTCGATCTCCACGCCAGTCTATCTGACGATACAAAAAGCCTACAAACACAACACGCAGCCTACTTAGCAGAAGTGGCAGAACGGATGGCCGCTTGGCGAGTAGAAGCGGAACCCCGCTACGCCTCCGAGGAGCGTCCCATCCACATGGCACGATTGGTTCGGGAGCTACAAGGTGTCATGCCCAACGATGGGATTCTTGTTGTTGACGGTGGATTTGCCGCCCATTGGACCGGGCTGCTCTACGACTCAAACCGCGCGGGACGCTCCTACATCGCAAATCGGGGCTTCGCCTCCATCGGGTACGGTCTGCCGGGGACCATGGGCGCGCAACTCGCGGCACCAGATTCACCGGTGGTAGGACTCACCGGCGATGCCGGATTCAATATGGTGCTGGGGGAACTTGAGACTGCGCGACGTCTGGGACTCGGCTTCACCCTTGCCATTGTGAACAACGCGGCGTCCGGTTACGTCAAAGCCCTCCAGCACAGCCTGTACGGGGGACGCTACCAATCGAGCGACCTGAGCGAAACCCATTATGCGAACGTTGCCCGCGAACTTGGCTGCCACGGTATTCGTGTATCGGAGCCCTCCAAGCTGGGGGCAGCATTCGCTGAAGGCATCGCTGCACGGCATATACCCACCATCATTGATGTAATCGTGACCCGTGATCCGGCAAAAATGCTGCCCGGTGTCGATAGCCGGACAGCGCCCGTAAAGCAGGGCGATAGACCCGCATAGTAGGAGAGTTGACATGCAAACAATGGGCAAGTTACTGCTTACTCTAGTAACCCCCGTGTTCATTGTAGTGGGCTTACATTGCGGAATCGGCATGCCAGACATAGATCAACGCACGGATTTGCTACTCCACCGTTCCATCATCACGCACAGCCCGCTCATCCCGCTTATACTGCTGTTACTCGCATTAAGGATCGGCTTTGGATTACACGCCTTTGCGATAGGCGTCAGCATCGGGTTCGCCGTCCACCACGCCTTTGACCTCTTTCCAACAGGGTGGGCAGGTTACGCGCTCATTAGCATCCCTTTCTATGGATGGACACCGCCCCTATTTTCATGGATATGGATTGCGTTTACCACGCTTATCTGTGCGTATCTTGCAGCTCGGTTAGTGCGAGGACGGTTGGATAGGTTGTGGTATCTGCTCGGATTTATCTATATTTTTATATTGACCGTACCAAAAGAAGGTGCCTGGTTCGGTCCTGTCGTTGCGCTCGTGGTTGCTGTTATTGTGCTAGCGCGCACGGTGCTATTTCGACGAGCACAGACTGAAGCTTGAAGCGAGAGGTGAGATTTTTGGGAGGGAACAAACATGACGCTCACAAGGGAAAAACAGATTGAGATGCTCCGCTCGATGCAGACTATCCGGCGCTTCGAGGAGCGTGCATCAGACGACTATCAGGCAGGTGCCATCTACGGCGTTGTGCACTGCTACATCGGTGAGGAAGCTGTCGCCGTGGGGGTGTGCGCGGCGTTGAACAGAGACGATCAGATCATCAGCACCCACCGCGGTCACGGGCATTGTCTCGCCAAAGGTGCCGATTTGAATCGGATGATGGCTGAACTTTACGGCAGACAAACCGGCTACTGCAAAGGCAAAGGCGGCTCTATGCACATCGCTGATTTCAGTATCGGTATGTTGGGAGCCAACGGTATTGTCGCTGGCGGTATTCCGATCGTAACCGGCGCCGGTCTGGCTGCCCAACTTGAAGGCAAGGGACGGGTCGCCGTATCCTTTTTCGGGGATGGCGCTTCAAATGCGGGCCCTTTCCACGAATCGATCAACATCGCCGCAACGTGGAAGCTGCCGATGCTCTACGTGTGTGAGAACAACCTCTATTCTGCTGGCACCATCGCAGCAGACACCTTAGCTCTCAGCGATGTGGCAGCCCGCGCCGCCGGCTATGGTATTCCGGGGGTGGTTGTCGATGGCAACGATGTGATGGCGGTCTATGAAGCCGCCGAAGCCGCGGTCAGCCGTGCGCGTGCGGGTCAAGGTCCCAGCCTCATCGAATGCAAAACCTATCGTTGGCGCGGCCATACTGAAAGACCGGGGCAAGAGGACCCACGTCCAAAGGAAGAGATCGAAGAGTGGCGGCAGCGAGACCCGATTAACCGCTTTGCCACAAACCTAACGGATCAAGGGCTTCTGACCGAGGAGGCGTGGCAACAAATGGACGATGAAATCCTTGCAGCAATTGAGGACGCGGTCAAATTTTCTGAGGCCAGCCCATTCCCGGACCCGGAAGCAGCGGTCGAAGATATCTTCGCCGACTAATAAGCCACCTTTTTAGATACATGCACCTTGATATGACTTCAGAGATAGATAAAACAACAAAGACGCAGGATACACCCATTATCTTCTTTGACGGTGTGTGCGGTATGTGTAACCGATTCGTGGATCTGATTTTGAAGATTGACAGCAGAGGGGTCTTCAGGTTCGCGCCAATTCAAGGCGAAACCGCCGAACAACTGCTACCACCACTCTCCGAAGCACCGCAAGAGTGGTCTATGTTTTATTTAGACGAACGGGGAATTCGCGAGGAATCGGATGCATTTTTAGAGGTATATCGACGTTTGGGAGGGGCGTGGGGAGTTTTGAGCCTGCTACGCCTTGTTCCACGAGGCATTCGCGATTTTGTTTATCGAACTGTCGCCCGAAATCGATACCGATGGTTCGGGCAGAGAGATGCGTGTCGGATTCCGAGTCCCGAAGAACAGTGCCGCTTTCTTCCATGAAATCTTTTCGTTCCTGATTGAAAATTATGGGGGCAACCTACTATGCCAAAAATCTCTTATGCACAAGCCGGAACGGACGCGCTCATTGAGGAGATGCAGCGCGACCCAACCACATTTCATCTCGCGACCAGCGCGCAGGACGAATTGGTCAAGGAATTTGGTGCCGATCGGGTACGCGCCACGCCTATCGCCGAGGGGGCTTTTACGGGCATTGCCATCGGCGCAGCGGGGTCCGGCTATCGACCGATCATCAACTGGGGCATGATAACCTTTTCCTTCGTCGCTATGGACCAGATCGTGAATCAGGCGGCGAAAATCCACTATATGTTCGGGGGCCAAGCGAAGTTCCCTATCACATTTCGTGCCTCAGTCGGAGGCGGCAGACGGGTCGCCGCCCAGCACTCGCAGAGTCCTTACTCGATGTTTATGAATCTTGCGGGATTGAAGATGATTTTACCTTCGACACCTTACGATATGAAGGGGTTGCTCAAATCTGCCATCCGCGACGACAACCCTGTTATCTCGTTTGAATCCAACCGGCTCATGGGGGTTGAAGGCGACGTGCCCGAGGGCGACTACACTGTGCCGTTGGGGGTCGCTGACATCAAACGGGAGGGTAGCGATGTGACGTTGGTGGCACTCGCATGGCTCGTACATGAAGGGCTTGCCGCAGCCGATACCCTTGAGAAAGAGGGTGTTTCCGTCGAGGTCATCGATCCGCGCAGCCTTGTGCCTATGGACGAAGCAGCAATCCACGCCTCTGTGCAGAAAACGGGACGACTGGTCATCGCGGACGAGGCGGGCCCCACCGCCGGGGCATCGGCAGAGATCATAACCGTGGTCACCGAAGATAGGGAGACCTTTGCAAAGCTGAAAACGCCGCCCAAGCGCGTCTGTGCATTGCACGTACCGATACCGTATAGCCCCGGACTTGAGGACCATGTCTTCCCGGACCGGGACAATATCGTTGCAGGCATCAGGGAAGTTCTTGATGCTGGATAAATGTCTTGAATCATATTCAGAAATCGTGGGACAGAAACCGAGTTTTGAAGAAAAAACTCGGTTTCTCTTTGCGTTTTGCACTTTCTTTGATATGAACCAATCTTTTACCGATAGCGCAGTATCAAAATGTCGCTTTAAGTTATCCTCGATTTAGCCACTTGTATGCTGCCGTAGCATTCCTCCAAAAATACTTCTCAGCAGCCACAACCCCCTTGGCGTTGAAGTATTGGGACACAATGCGCTGCACCGTCCCATAGTCCGCAAAGCGTTCGGATACGGGCCAATTGCTGCCGTAGACCAACCGATCTGCGCCAAATGCCTCCCACAACACATCAACCGTCGGTGCATAATACGCCACATCGGTCGGTGAGGGCTTGTCCTTTGTGTTTTCCACCAACCCCGACACCTTACAAAAGACATGGTCATTTGCCGCCGCGCGCTGCATCCCCTCGACCCACGCTGCATCTGGTGCGCCGCCATCAATAGGCACACCGGCGACATGGTTAATGACAATGCGCAGTTCGGGGACGTTTGATGCCAGTGCGGCGACATCCGGCAAGCTATCCGGTGATGATAAAAGGTCTACCGACAGATCCTTCGCAGCCAACCTCTTAATGTTCGCGAGATTTCCATCGTTCACAACCTTCCCGATATCTACCCCGCGAAGCCGTACACCCCGGAAAAGTGGATTCGCGGCATAGCGCTCAAGATTACTCTCAAAATCCGCCGACTCGATATCTAAATTCCCAACAAACCCAACGATAAACGGTTCATCTTCCGCGAGGTCAAGTATCCACTGGTTATCTTCAACCCATGTGCTCGCCTCGACAACGACGGTTCCGGTCACACCTTCGGGGACGGCAAGCGCTTTGTGATGTTCCGGGTACACAGGTCGATAAAGCACATCATCGTTAGGGTCGGGCCAAGGAACCCCCTCGGACCGGGTTGGATCGTAGAAATGTGTATGTGTGTCGATAATCATCCGTTACCTCCGTTTATTTAGATACTACTTCCGCCTCTGTTATATTTCTGTTATGAGATTTTCTCCGTTCATATTAAGAAATCGTGGGACAGAAACCGAGTTTTCAAGAAAAAACTCGGTTTCTCCTCGTGCCTCGCGCTTTCTTTCTACGTGAGCCTTCCTCCTCTACGAGATCAACGGTACGCGTACCGGTCGATGTTCACGGGACGATTGGTTCGCAGCAATTGATACCGCTGCGGATTTCAGCCCATCCGCATAGGACGATCGGATCAGCGATCGATCCCCGGTCTGAATTGCACCGATAAACGCCTCATCAATCGAAAGGGGTTCTCCATCGGGTATCTCAATCGTCGCTGCGTCTTCGGGAAGAATCCGCACATCACCCCAAGCGAGCTGAAGCGTATAGTGCCCCTCAACGATAAAATCGGTGCGCGTCCCCCCGCCACCATTAACCAACGCAGAACTGGTCGAAATATAGCCAACGGTCCCACTCTCAAACTGAAGCGTGACCACCTCCGCATCGGGAATCGTATGGTTTTCCTGATCGACATTAACCTTCATCGCATCAATCTTATAGACCTCGACGATCTCACCAGCGATGTACCGAATCATATCGAGTTGGTGGGTCGCCTGTTCGTGTAGCATCCCGCCCGACTTCTCCATCACACACCACCAATGGCTCGGTCCCCCAGGGACGCCTCCCCAGCGATGAGACGCAATCATGCCGATTGCCTTATCTGCGAGGAACTCGCGCACAGCGTTCGCAACATTCATATACCGCCCCTGATAGCCGACACAGGAGATCACGCCCGACTGTTTAACTGCTTCCAAAATGCGGATCCCGGTCTCAAGTTCCAGCACAACCGGTTTCTGCACAAACAGGTGTAACCCCCTCTCCGCTGCAACTATCTCCGCGTCGGAGTGAGCAAAGGGAGGTAGGCAGAAATAGACAGCATCCAGATCCGCCCCATCAAACATCTCCCGATAATCCGTGTATGGCTGTCCACCGTAGGTTTCGACTGCTGCGTTCACGCGTGCTTCATCAACATCACAAAGGGCTGCGATGTGCACATTTTTCATCTCTGCAAGGTTACGGAGATGGCCATTTGCGATGCCACCTGTTCCAACAAAACCAACTTTTACCGGCTGACTCATAATCCCTCCTCAGTTGGAATAGAAAATCCTTCCCCCGATTATTATGCCAAATACAAAACCTTTGTAAGATTATACCTAAACCCTTTGTAAAATGTAAAGCCAAGACAGAGCGGAGGTAAATCAGGATACAGTGGATCCTGCTTGCCTGAAATTTAGGTGATTCGCTGCCTAAAATTTCAGCAAATTGCCGAAAATTATATCACCTTTCTGCGATGAATATAGCGCAGCCAATAATCTTAAAAGATTCAGCTATCATCCCACTGCTGCTGTCTTTCAGTCGTTTCTCCAGCCGCAAAAGACACTCCCATTAACTGCTGGCATCTTTTTTGCCTACATTAGCAAAAGAATTTGGTTCTTGGCATCGGAAAGATAAACAATCTAAGCAACTACAACCTGTCGTCAATCTTTCTTCCGCTTTACGGGTAGCTCACAATTTGCCCACGAAGGTCCCCACTTACTAAGGAGACAAAAATGAAAAAAAGCTTTCTGAGCAATTACGGGATTGCAGGAATTGTTCTGATCTTGACGCTATGTCTCGGTACAAACGTATTCGCCTTAGATGGCTTCGTCGAAGGTGAAAAAATCGAAACTTCAAAATATATCGCTGACACCCTCTGGGTATTGATTGCCGCCTTTCTGGTTTTCTTTATGCAGGCAGGTTTCTCCATGGTCGAAGCGGGATTTACCCGTGCGAAAAATGCCGTCAATATCCTGATGAAAAACCTAATGGATTTCTCGATGGGAGCTATCGCTTACTGGGCGATTGGATTCGCAATTATGTTTGGTGATGGTAACGGCTTCATGGGATTGAGTGGGTGGTTCGTCTCAGGGGAGACGAAAGGGTTCAGCTCACTGGAGTGGAGTTCCGTCCCAACACTCGCTGCATGGTTGTTCCAACTGGTCTTCGCTGCCACCGCAGCGACAATTGTTTCCGGTGCGATGGCTGAACGCACAAAGTTTAGAAGCTATCTGATTTATAGTGTTTTCATTACCGGTTTAATCTATCCAATCGTCGGACACTGGATCTGGGGAGGCGGTTGGTTGTCGAGTCTGGGAATGTTGGATTTTGCAGGCTCAACGGTTGTCCACTCAACGGGTGGCTGGCTCGCCTTAACAGGCGCAATCGTACTCGGTGCTCGTACCGGCAAATATGACGCAAATGGGAACCCTCGTCCGATTCCCGGACATAATCTGCCGCTGGCAGCACTCGGTGTCTTTATCCTATGGCTTGGGTGGTTCGGATTTAATCCGGGCAGCCAGATGGCAGCAGATGCAAAACCCATTGCATTAATCGCTGTAACGACAAACCTCGCTGCCGCAGCGGGCGCAATTTTAGCCATGATAACTGCCTGGTTCAAACTCAAGAAACCCGATGCCGGCATGGCACTCAACGGCGCGCTTGCCGGACTCGTTGCAATCACTGCACCGTGTGCATTTGTTACACCGGTGGCTGCAGTAATTATTGGTGCAATCGCAGGGGTTGTGGTCGTCTTTTCGGTCCTGATAATTGAAAAACTCAGAATTGACGATCCGGTCGGCGCGATCTCTGTACACGGCGTTTGCGGCGCTTTGGGGACGCTCTTGCTTGGGGTCTTCCATACCGAACAAGGCATCTTCTACGCAGCGGATAAAGGCGCAGCGTTCAAGTTCCTCGGTGCTCAGTTCATTGGTGTTGTTGCCGTTTTTGCATGGTGTATGGTAGCAGGTTTTATTCTGTTTTACGGTATCAAAACGATTGTTGGGTTGCGTGCTAGCGAAGAAGAAGAGCTGGAAGGATTGGATTACGCCGAGCACGGTTCCAGTGCGTATCCAGATTTTACAATATCTTCTATTAACTAGAACATGGATAGGCGTTCAGGTAAAAGCTCTACATCTGAACGCCTACAGAGATACAATAATTCATTAGTTCCTCCTTGTGGACAAAGGCGTCCATTTGATAGGGGCGTGCTCCTACAGATGGGCGCTTTTTTTTACCTGAGATGTTGCTTTAAATGGACAAGATAAAAGGTTCGAGGATGAGCAACACGACTTCTCTATCACGTATCCTAATTTTTGATGACGATACAGAGCGAGCGAACATGCTAGTTCAGGCGCTGGAAGCAAGCGAGTACACCGTAGCAGCGCACACTGCATCAGTCACAGATTTGCTTCCACGGGCGGAAACGGTGAAACCCGATGTCATTCTTATTGGCGCAGATGTTCCAAGTCAGCATATGCTGACTGATGTTGCAACAATTAGCCAAAAGCAGTCGGTGCCAATCGTCATGTTTACACGAGACAATCGCTCAGAAAGCATTCATGCAGCGACTCAGGCAGGCGTTTCCGCCTATGTGGTCAATGGCCTCAGTCCCGAACGCATTCAGCCAATCATCGAAGCTGCCATCGCCCGTTTTCGTGAGTTTCAAGCGTTGGCACAAGAGTTAGAAAAAACCAAAACGAGCCTCGCCGAACGCAAGGTTATTGAACGTGCTAAGGGAGTCGTTATGGAACAGCGAGGCTGCACGGAAGCGGAAGCGTATCGGTTGTTACAGAAAATGGCAATGGACAGGAAGAAACGTATGGCAGAAGTTGCCCAGGATGTACTTTCAATCACAGAAGTATTGAAAAACAGATAGGCGTAATCGTTCAATGGCGAACTAATCCGCCGCGATGAAGTAAAGATAAAAACTAAAGATTCCAAGCCAAAGATGGCGGGATAACGGACAAAGGCGTCCATTTGTGACCAAAACCGATCACGAATGGACGCTTTTTTTTGGAGAAGGATCCTACAGAACATGAACGATTCAAATTTTACCAGAAAAACGAGCGCCCTGAACACAGTTGTTGTTATCGGAAACGGCATGGTCGGACATCGGTTCTGCGAAAAGTTAGTCGAGTTTGATGTTGATCGCAAGTTTCAGATTGTGACGTTCTGTGAAGAACCTCGTGCAGCTTACGACCGCGTCGGTCTCACCCAATTCTTTACGAATCGTGACCCTGAACAACTGATGCTCACAAACACCCAGTGGTACGAAGCGCAAGGTATTTCGCTCCATGTGGGTGATAAAGCAACTGCCATCGACCGCGAGCTGCGAGTCGTCCGATCAGAAAACGGGAAGGAAATCCCCTACGACATCGTCGTACTTGCGACCGGCTCCTATCCTTTTGTGCCGCCAATTCCGGGTGTCGATAAAGACGGTGTCTTCGTCTACAGGACCATTGAGGATCTTCAAGGAATTCTCGACTATGCACAGAGGGTCGAAGCGGCAGCCGTTATTGGTGGAGGATTGCTCGGCTTGGAAGCGGCAAAAGCTGCCTACGACCTTGGTCTCAAAACACATGTTGTCGAATTCATGCCCGGTTTGATGCCTCGACAGGTGGATGAAGCTGGTTCCAATCTTCTCATCAAGAAAATTGAGGAGCTCGGCGTTCATGTCCATGTCGAGACAGCGACCAAAGAGATTATCGGTAACAGTAAAGTTGAGGGTATGGTATTCAACAGCGGTGAAGCGATTGATGTTGGAATGGTCATTGTCTCTGCCGGCATCCGCCCCCGCGATGAACTTGCGCGCGAGTGCGGGATCGAAGTCCACGAACGGGGTGGCGTCGTCATAAATGATTGTTTGCAGACCGACGACTCGGACATCTACGCTATCGGTGAAGTCGCCTTGCACGGCGGGATGATTTACGGTCTCGTCGCACCGGGGTATGAAATGGCAGAAATCCTCGCCGCACGCCTGACCGGCGATGGGGCACGAACCTTTACCGGCGCCGATCTGTCGACAAAACTCAAGCTGATGGGCGTTGATGTGGCCAGTTTCGGGGACTATACCGCGGATGAATCCACCGCCAAACCACTCACCTATGAAGATCCCTTCGGCGGTATCTACAAAAAACTTCTCTTTACCCCAGACGGGAAAAAGTTGGTCGGCGGCATTTTGGTCGGTGACGCTTCCGATTACGGGAGCCTCATGATGCTCTCACAGAATGAAACCGAATTGACAGCAGAACCGGGGGCGTTGGTGCTCGGTTCAAGCGGCGACGGTGTCGTCGTATCCGCCACGGAGATGCCCGATCAAGCACAAGTCTGTCAGTGTAATAGCGTCAGCAAGGGCGATATCTGCTGTGCAATTCGTGACAACGAATTGACAACTGTCGGGGAAGTAAAGAGCTTCACGAAAGCGGGCACGGGCTGCGGTGGCTGCGTACCGCTCGTGACTGACCTACTCAAACAGGAATTGGAGGCAGCGGGATTAGAAATCAATACGGATCTGTGCGAACACTTCCCTTACACCCGTCAGGAACTATTCGATATTATCAAAGTTAAGCAGATCAAAACTTTCGACAGCCTCATCACCGAGTATGGACATGGCAACGGCTGTGAAATTTGCAAACCGGCCGTCACATCGATGTTAGCGAGCCTGTGGAACGAGAACATCATGTTTGACAAACATCAAACATTGCAGGACACCAATGACCGTTTCTTGGCGAACATGCAGCGTGGTGGTCTTTATTCTATCATTCCACGTGTCCCCGGCGGCGAAATTACACCCGATAAACTCATCGCACTCGGTTCCATCGCTAAGAAATATGAGCTTTACACGAAGATTACCGGTGGACAACGCATCGACATGTTCGGCGCACAGCTGCACCAACTGCCCGACATTTGGGAAGAACTGGTCAACGCGGGCTTCGAGAGCGGTCATGCCTACGGAAAGGCGTTGCGGACCGTCAAGAGTTGTGTCGGTACAACATGGTGTCGCTACGCTGTCCAAGACTCAGTAAAGTTCGCCATTCAGGTCGAAGAACGCTACCGCGGCATTCGTTCACCACATAAGATGAAAGCCGCTGTTTCCGGTTGCATCCGAGAATGCGCCGAGGCACAGGGCAAGGATTTCGGATTGATCGCGACCGAACAGGGCTATAACCTCTATGTCTGCGGGAACGGTGGTTCCAATCCGCGACACGCCGATCTACTCGCAAGCGACATTGATGAGGAGACAGCCATTAAGTACCTCGACTGCTTTATCATGTTCTACATCATGACCGCTGACAAGCTCACGCGAACCTCCGTCTGGCTAGAAAAGATGGAGGGAGGCATTGATTACCTTCGCAACGTAATTGTCCACGACAAACTTGGTATCTGCGATGAATTGGAGAGACAGATGGCGCATCTCGTTGACACCTACAAATGTGAGTGGAGAGAGGTGGTCATGAATCCGGACATTCGGAATAAGTTCCGACAATTCATCAACACCGATGAGACCGAAACCGGCATCGAGTTTGTCTCGGAGCGTGGACAGCAACGCCCAAAGTATTGGGAGAAGGACCTCATTCCAATCGAAGATGTAACCTTACCCTCAAGCGCAAAGTTGAAAGCATTGCGCGAATCTCCAGACAAACAGTGGGTCAAAGTCGGGAGCGTTTCTGACTTCCCCCACGACGGCGGCGCAGCAATTAAATATGGAAACACACAGATTGCCGTGTTCAATTTCTCCTCTCGTGGCGAGTGGTACGCAACGCAAAATATGTGTCCGCACAAGAAGGCGTTTGTTCTCTCTCGCGGCATCATCGGTGATGCACAGGGTACGCCGAAAATCGCCTGTCCACTGCACAAAAAGACGTTCTGCCTCAAATCGGGATCATGTCTGAGCGGCGAGGACTACGAAGTTCTCACCTTCCCGGTAAAAGTCAAAGACAACGATGTCTACCTTGAGCTTCCACCCCAAAATGAACTCGATGCGACTTTGTCAACCGAAAACTTCTGCAATATCGGCGCGTTGCCCAGAGGGCCTGAGAAAGGGGCAGCGAAAGCCCCAACCACGCCTTACCTGCGGATGGAACGTCCTGATGGACAGCTGGATTATATCAGGGAGCGAGTGGGTGTAAATGTTTCTGAATCCGATATATCGAATTCTTAGCACTGCTTCGACTACAAAAGCTCAAATTGGAAGGAATATACCTAATGGACATCAATAACAAGGCAACACGAATTAATCTATTCAGTTTGAAAACGGTACAGATGCGTGCCTTTCACATGACATGGGGTGCATTCTTCTTAGCTTTTTTCGGCTGGTTCGGAATCGCCCCCCTAATGGCAATCGTCCGAGAAGACCTGATGCTGACCAAAGCCCAAATCGGTAATACCATCATCGCTTCAGTTGCAATTACCGTGCTCGTGCGGATTCTTATTGGTCCGCTCTGCGACCGGATCGGTTCAAGGCGGGTGTACACATGGCTGTTGCTTATCGGCTCACTCCCTGTGATGGGGATTGGGCTCGCCAAGAGTTACGAAAGTTTCCTGCTTTTCAGATTAGCGATTGGTGCGATTGGTGCGTCATTCGTCATTACGCAGTATCATACCTCCGTGATGTTCGCCCCCAATGTCATCGGCACAGCAAATGCCACAACAGCCGGTTGGGGGAATTTAGGTGGTGGTGTGACGCAGATGGTTATGCCGCTGATTTTTACCGCGTTCCTCACTTTGGGCGTCGATACATTTCTCGGTTGGCGTTTGGCAATGATTGTCCCCGGTGCAGCACTGTTTCTCACCGGCATCGCTTACTATGTCGTCACACGCGATGCGCCAGACGGCGATTACAAGGAGCTACGCGCTCGGGGCGAACTCCCTGCCACTGAAAGAAAAGGCATCGAGTCGTTCATACTCATAATTAAAGATTACCGCGTCTGGGCGTTGTTTATTATCTATGCAGTCTGCTTCGGCGTTGAATTGACGATTAACAATATCGCTGCGCTTTACTATCACGACCGATTTGGCTTAGACGTAAAGACAGCGGGACTGATTGCCGGACTGTTCGGCTTGATGAACATCTTCGCGCGTACCATGGGTGGTATGTTTTCCGATCGGTTCGCGAAAAAGATGGGGTTGAGAGGGCGTGTTCTATTCCTATTCGTCGCCCTCCTCGGCGAGGGTCTCGCACTTATACTCTTCTCCCAGATGGGAGTTTTGACTGCCGCTGTTGCCACAATGATTGTCTTCAGCTTCTTCGTGCAGATGTCGGAAGGCGCGACCTACGGTATTGTGCCTTTCATCAACAAAAAGGCTTTAGGCGCAGTAGCCGGACTCGTTGGCGCAGGAGGAAACGCAGGAGCGGTCGCCGCAGGTTTCCTTTTCCGTGCGGACAACATCACAACGCAACAGGGATTGCTATACCTTGGGGTTATGGTTACGCTTGCAGCATTCTGCAGCGTGTTCGTCCGATTCTCGCCCGCAGTTCAAGAAGCTGAGAAAAAGGCATTTGAAGCCGCGCTCGCCGACCGGGCAAGGCTAAAGGAAGAAGCTGTAGTTTGAAGATCTCAATGGAGTACAAGCTGCAACTTGTGGATGCTGCTACAGGAAAGCCGCTTGTGCGCTACCGCAGTAAACAGTATCCATCTGAGTTTATAGGAGACATCCAGTGAAAACTCCGAAAAAAATATCCGAGTTTGAACTACAACAACTTGTCGTTAGTGCATTGGCGGAACAACGGGAAATTACTGCGGTCGAAAAATACGCCCAGCAGCACGAAAATCACCAACTCCCTCTCCAGCAAAAATACTATAGGGATTTAATGCCGCTGTCTCAGCCGAAACAAGGTCAGCAGTACGCCTTTGAAGTAGATTTAGATCGGTGTAGCGGCTGCAAGGCTTGCGTAACAGCATGTCACAGTCTCAACGGTCTGGACGAAAACGAGACATGGCGTTCCGTAGGACAACTTCTTGGTGGCACCGAAGAAAAACCGATTCAGCAACATGTAACGACCGCCTGCCATCATTGTGTGGAGCCTGCGTGCATGCACGGCTGCCCCGTCAACGCCTATGAAAAAGATGAGATCACAGGCATAGTCAAACATCTTGACGACCAGTGTATCGGTTGCGTCTATTGCACCCTAAAATGCCCCTACGAAGTTCCCCAGTACGACAAGGCACACGGAATTGTCCGAAAATGCGATATGTGCGCCGACCGGCTGAGCGAAGGCGAAGCTCCGGCGTGCGTACAGGCATGTCCAACCCAAGCACTCGCTATTAAGGTGGTAGAGAAAGAAAAGATCCTCGAAGAGAGTCAAGCGACGGCACTGGTTCCGGGGGCACCGGCTTCTGACTATACACTGCCAACGACAACCTATAAGTCACGCCAAGTCGCTCCCAGAAACATGTTACCGAGCGACTACCATCACCTTAATCCTCAACACGCCCATCCACCGCTCATTATTATGCTAGTGCTCACTCAGTTATCCGTCGGGGCGTTTTGCGTGGATATGTTGCTGAATACATTTCTAAATAACTCTGTAGCACCTTATTTGAACCCAATACGTTCCGTCGTCGCGCTATGTTCCGGACTGTTGGCACTCGGAGCGAGCGTGTTTCATTTGGGGCGACCGCTGTACGCCTTTCGTGTCGTTGTCGGTTTGAAAAAATCGTGGTTGAGCCGGGAAGTCCTTGTCTTTGGTCTTTTCGCCATCCTCGCAGTGCTTTACGCCGCCTCATTCTGGATGGGAGGCATGGAAGATACCCACTTCATGCTCGGTCTTGGGGTGATAATGAGTGGGATGTTAGGTGTCGTATTTTCCGTTTTGGTCTATGCAGACTGCCGAAAGGAATTGTGGAGAGAATTCATAAGCGGGTTCAAGTTCTTCACAACGGTTGCTATCCTTGGACTCTCAACCACGCTGATCACCTCAACCGTAAGCGTTCTGTTCATCGATTCAGCTGGACGAAAGGAAATATTTCTGTTTTCCATCGGTCCGCTGTGCCTCGGATTAACAGTCATATCCGCACTGAAAATGCTTTGGGAAGCGTCAATCTTTCGCTATCTGAAAGACCATTCCTACTCCATATTTAAGCGTGCCGCACTGTTAATGGTCGGAAAACTTAATCGGGTAACGCTGCTTCGCTTTCTCACCGGCGGGTTAGGCGGCTTACTTCTACCCCTGCTTGTCTATTACGCCTCACACAACATAGACCCCAACTCCTCCGATACGGTTCTACTCATCGGGTTAAGCATTGTGACCTTCTCGTTAACACTCATCGGAGAGTTTTGCGAGCGGTATCTCTTCTTTACCACCGCTGTTAGCCTTAAGATGCCGGGGGATTTTTAGGTTTGAAAACCTAAGTTGCTAGTTGTAAAACCTGCTCGGCTTGGATAGACATATCCAAGCCATAACCGCTTTTGCTATACACATTGCGCTCCGCTGGAGCGCAGGGATTCACTCTATCGTGGTTCTATAGACATATCGCTCCTCTGGAGCGAAAGGTAGAGTTTCAGTTTTAACAGAAAACCGATGGATTTTCAACACTAGCAACTTGCGTTATGAAAGATAAACAATCGCAGATCCTCAAAGAAAAAATCAGTTCGATCTTTCATCAGTCGGACGGAAAGCTGACTCATGACCGGCGCTTAGAGACTGGAAAATACGGTCTTGGCAAAGTCCCCCAACAGCTGAAACCGGATGCCACAACGCGATCAATCTGTGGTTTCTGCTCGACGGGTTGCTGCTTGGACATCCATCTGAAAGATGGTCAGGCGGTCAATATCACCCCCACCACAGAATACCCGGTGAACTTAGGCATGGCATGTCCCAAGGGCTGGGAAGCACTGACTCCGTTGAAATCTCCAGATCGCGCAACCACGCCACTGTTACGCAGCTCCCACGATAAACTGGAACCTGTGGATTGGCACACCGCACTATCCACCTTCACAACACGTTTCAAAGCCATCCAAGAGAAATACGGGAGATCTTCCGTCGCTTTTCTGAGTACCGGTCAGATACCGATGGAGGAGATGGCTTACCTTGGCGCGCTGGCCAAATTCGGCATGGGTATCCTACACGGGGATGGCAATACACGGCAATGTATGGCAACCTCTGTTGTTTCGTACAAACAATCCTTTGGCTTTGACGCACCACCCTATACCTATAAGGATTTTGAAGAGTCCGATGTAATTGTTCTTATTGGCTCAAACCTCTGCGTGGCGCACCCGATCATGTGGGAACGTGTCATGATGAACAAAAACGACCCAGAGATCGCTGTGATCGATCCACGCGCCACAGAGACGGCGATGGCTGCTACCCAGCACTATCCGATCCGTCCGAAGTCAGACCTCCATCTTTTCTACGGGCTCGCTCACATTCTCATCGAAGGTGGCAACATCGACAAAACATATATTGAGAGACACACTACCGACTTCAACGACTTTGCCGAACATGTCAAATCCTATACGCCGGAGTTCGTCAGTTCGAAAACAGGGATTGAGGTCACTCGGCTCTATCATCTGGCGGACACGATTGCCCAAGGGGAGCGCGTTTCCTTCTGGTGGACAATGGGTGTGAATCAGAGTTATGAAGGCGTTCGTGTCGCTCAGTCGATTATCAATCTCGCCCTGATGACTGGCAACATCGGACGACCCGGCACCGGCGCAAACTCGATCACAGGCCAATGCAACGCGATGGGGTCAAGGCTTTTCAGTAACACAACCAATCTCCTCGGCGGTCACGACTTTACCAATCCACAGCACCGCCAGAAGGTTTCCGATATTCTCGGTATTGATGTGTCCCAAATACCACAGGAAAATAGTTGGGCTTACGACCAGATTATCGATGGCATTACTAGTAGCCAGATTAAGGGGTTATGGATTATTGCCACCAATTCCTCCCACTCTTGGATTAATCAGGGTCGTTTTAACAAAATCATTCAGCAACTCGATTTTCTCGTCGTTCAGGATATGTATCACACGACAGAGTCCGCTCAAAGGGCGGATCTGGTATTGCCCGCTGCGGCATGGGGCGAAAAAGAAGGGACTTTCATCAACTCGGAACGCCGCATCGGTTTAATCAAAAAAGTTACTCAAGCCCCCGGCATTGCACTCTCCGATTTTAACATCTTTAAGTTAATCGCCCATTACTGGGGCTGCACCGAACTATTCAGAGATTGGGAAACGCCGGAGGAGGTCTTCGGTATCCTCAAAAAAGTTTCCAAAGGTCAACCTTGTGATATCACCGGTATCAGAGACTATCAAATGTTGGACAATTTGGGTGGTATTCAATGGCCCTTTAAGGAAGGAACATCGTTAAACGGAAATGAACGCCGATTGTTTTCTGACGGTCACTACTACCATCCTGATGGCAAAGCAAAATTCCTCTTTGAAGAGCCACGCCAGTCCCTTGAGGCGCCCGATGCCGAATATCCGTTTTGGTTGCTAACCGGTCGGGGCACTACAGCCCAATGGCATACACAGACACGGACATGCAAATCTTCCGTCCTTCGCAAACTCTACCCGGAGGAGATTTATGTCGAAATCAACGGGGATGACGCACGAAAATTAGGGATTGGTCCCAATGAATTGGTCAGCCTTATTTCTCGGAGGGGAGAGATTCAGGCACGCGCGTATATCACTTACCAAGTTCAGGGCGGACAGATTTTTATCCCAATGCACTATGAGGAGACCAATAAGCTGACCTTATCCCAATTTGACCCCTACTCCCGGCAGCCTTCCTACAAGGCATGCGCTGTAAAAATTGAGCGATCGAGGTCAATCCGGGATCACATTAACCCCTTTGGAACAGATGAACCCATGACCGCTTCCGAAGATATCCAACATGCAAACATTCTGCTCATTATTGGTGCAGACATGGCGGAGAATCATCCTATCCTTTTTCACATGATCCAGCGCCGCCGGTCAGAAGAGCGAAGTACGCGGATCATTGTCGTTGATTCGCGTCATACACGAACAACCCAATATGCGGATGTGCATGTCCCTCTCATCTCCGGTGGTGAAGCGGCTTTCCTACAGCTTGTAGCCAAACGCCTATGTGCTATGGGACGCATTGATAGGCGGTCCGTCAAACGGAACTCTCAAGGATTCAACACATATCGTAAATACTTGGAGACACTTGATGAGCAAACCCTGATCTCTACCTACCAACTTCATCCGGCGCGTATCGACGAAGTGGTCGAATTTTTGACGATGCCGGGACACTTATTCAGTTTCTACTACCCAGAGCATGGGCAGAATACACATACCGTAGGAATAGATGTCACACTGATGAATCTACATCTCCAATTGGGGCAAGTTGGTGTAAAGGGATCGGGCTACCTTTCGTTGAGAGGATAGACTTCTACGTTTTGGTGGGTGCCCTACCCGTCCCGTAGAAAAAGAACCTATCCTCAAATCACATAAAACGAAAAATTTCTATTTACTTTTGAAACCGATGGTGTTATACTGCCTAACGAGGAGTTTGAAACAGTTTCCAAGTCACGCGTAACGTAATCCCACCTGCCCCCCTGGTCTCGCCCGCCCTCGGTACGGGGGAACGAACCCTGGTCTCGCCCCGAGTCTCGATTTATTGGACGACTTATCGGAGATCTTATTGGGGTAGGTAACGATCATCTAAACTTAGATGGAGGTCAAAATGCACCAACAACCACAGAATGTGTTTAGGTTTCAGAAGCATAGAAAAAAGCCTAGCAGGCTTCTAAGCCGCAGTAGGGCCAGCAGTGCTTTGGGAATGCTGCTGGTACTGATGTTCTTAGCACTCCCGAACCTTGCTCTCGCTGAAGACGCGCTCGATTCGGGCGACACCGCTTGGCTGCTCACAGCAACAGCGCTGGTTCTGTTCATGACCATTCCCGGTCTTGCCCTGTTCTATGGCGGACTGGTGCGTGTCAAGAATGTCCTGTCGCTATTGATGCAGTGTTTTTCGCTGACCGGACTGATTACCATTATATGGATTGTGATAGGTTACAGTATCGCCTTCGATACCACCGGCATGAGTATGAAAGTGACCAATGCCCACTCATTTTTCGGTGGGCTTGGCAAGGTTTTCCTCAAAGGTGTGAATGCGGATAGCTTATCCGGCACTATCCCGGAAACAGTGTTTATCTGCTTCCAGATGACCTTCGCGATCATCACACCGGCACTTATCGCAGGCGCCTTCGCCGAACGAATGAAATTCTCTGCCATGCTCTGGTTCATGGGAATCTGGTCTATAATTGTGTACGCCCCAATCTGTCACATGGCGTGGGCAGGCGATGGCTCATACTTTGGCGATATCTTGGGCGCGCTCGATTTTGCGGGCGGAACTGTGGTGCACGTCAACGCAGGCATTGCAGCGCTTGTTGCCGCACTAATGGTTGGCAAACGCCTCGGCTATCCTGAGATCCCGATGCCGCCTCACAACCTGACGCTGACAGTCATTGGTGCCTCCATGCTCTGGGTCGGCTGGTTCGGTTTCAATGCTGGTAGCGCGTTGGCTGCCGACGGCGCAGCAGGGATGGCGATGTTAGTCACACAAATCTCCACCGGCACCGCCGCCGTGGTTTGGATGTTTATTGAGTGGATTAAGTACAAGAAACCGAGTGTCCTCGGTATTGTCACCGGCGCAGTTGCTGGGCTTGTAGCAATTACCCCAGCTTCCGGTAGCGTTGGACCCGGTGGTGCGTTGGTTATCGGATTCGCCTCAGGCGCGATCTGCTTCTGGGGAGCAACCAGCCTCAAGCATAGCCTGGGATACGACGATTCGCTTGATGCTTTCGGCGTACACGGCATCGGCGGCATTGTTGGTTGTTTGCTAACCGGTATATTCGCTGCGGAAGGATTAGGTGGGATGGGGATGGATAAGAGTATCGGCGCACAACTTGGCAGTCAGTTTATCAGTCTTGTTGTGACCATACTTTGGAGCGGTATCGGTTCCTTCATCATTCTCAAAGTTGTTGACAGGGCCGTTGGTTTACGTGTCAAGTACAACGATGAGCAGGAAGGCTTAGACCTTGCTCTGCACAACGAGCGAGGCTACAACCTGTAGAAATACAAAGAAACGCAGATTTTATAGAACTACGCCGATGGGGCATCACCCACGAGGTTCTATGAAATCTGCGTTTTTTTATTAAAGGTCACCTACTTTCGCCAGACTCTGGTGGACGATTTCAATCCATCGGCTCGTCGAAATGAAACCCGCTCCCCAAGAACGCCACTTTTTGGGAAGTCCCGCCGCTTTAATTTCTTCCAAACTCTTTCCTGCCTCTATCTGATCTCGAACCACCTCCGTTGTAGCGACAAGCGTCTGATGATAAGTCTTGAGGTCATCAAGATTCGAAAGCGGACCGTGTCCTGGGATTAGCTTCACGTCAGGCGGGAGTTCAGTTAAGAGTTTTTCAATATGCTTTATTAGTCCCTCCACATCCCCACCGCTGCTTAAATCAACATAGGGAAAGCGACCAGAGAAAAAGAGATCCCCCATATGCACAACGTTCGACTCGGTGAAGAAAATGACGCTGTCCCCATCCGTATGACTATTGGGAAAGTGGATAACACGGATCTCTTCTCCGTTGAAGTGGATAGACAACGAATCCTCAAATGTGACAACCGGTAGGGCTTCTTGGGGAGCATCTTCTATCTGTAGCCGTTTCCGGACATTGGTGTGAGCGACGATATGCGCCTCATTTCCAAAGACAGCGTTGCCGCCGGTGTGATCCCCGTGAAAGTGGGTATTAAGCAGAAATTCTAACGGTCCCTCATCCAGTTCCTTGAGCGCGTTCCGAATCTTTTCCGCCAATGGCGCGAATTGATCATCAACGATCAGAATTCCGTCCGGTCCCGCCGATACACCGATATTCCCGCCAGCCCCCTCCAACATATAGATATTCCCGGCAACATGAGTGGTTTTAATCTTAATCCTTGAGTAATCCCTTTGCGCCCAAGCCGCGATGCACAAAAGGACAGACACAGCCGCAACGGTTACATAAGGCGCACGTTTCATGGATAGATTTCCCCTTTCGGCTCATTTCGCCTGTAACGCCTGATGGGCGAGCATCCGCAGGCGATCCGTATCCGTCAGGTAATGTTTAATCTGCTCCGCAAATTCGGCAAGCGTCTCCTCCACGGTAGCAGTCGTGGTATCAAGGATAAATTTTCTGCGGATCAGCGAGGCTGCATACTCTTCCTCAAACCGTTGCAGCACATATTCAATATCCTTCTCCTGTAAGACACCGAGTGGATTGGGATTCTCGCGCATCCGTTGTGCAATAACTTCGGCTGAAGCGTTCAGCAGGATAAGCACCGTGTCGGGAGCTACCTCCATAATCGTTTTCTCCACCGCCCGTGCCATCGTTGTACGCTCGGCATATTCACCTTTGCCCCCATAGCCGTAATACAACGGCGCATAGACCGCCTCCTCAATATGAAAGCCGGTCATGTTGTGGTCCGGATCGTTGTAGAACGCAGGCTGAAGGTGATATTCAATGATATAACGCTGAAACATCTCCTTGAGCCGTGGACTCAGCGCCATAAATTGTTTCTGATCTTCTTCTGTTAATTCGGAAGCAGGGATGGTAAAATGGTCATGGAAGCCGCGAGCACCACCCAGTGTGTCATCAATCCATTTTACAATTTCATTGGCTAACGTTGTCTTACCGGCGTACTCACAGCCGACGAGGATCAGTTTCATAATTTCTCCTCCTGAAAAGTAGGGGCAACCCTTGTGGTTGCCCGCTTTGGGCAGGTACAAGACCTGCCCCTACAAAAGCGATGCCAGATCCATCTGTCCGAACACCCCGATGGAACAGTGGTCCGCGTTGGTTCATAACCGTTGATCCGGTTCAGTATAGCAGAGGTCCACAACCCCGTCAACAGCGCAAGTATCAACTTAGATTCTCAAAAAACAGCAGACTGCTCCTGCTGGATTGGCAAATCCAGCAGATTCTTCGTTAACTACATAACCTTTGGTGCTAGGTAGTGAGAGGATCTTTCCCACATTATTGAAGCGTTCATTGATTCATTAGTGGGGTAGCTGATTGATTCTTCTTAGGTTGTACCCTTCGGCTGCACATGTCGCCCCTCCGGGGCTTTGGGGTATTTGTTTATCCGTGTCCTATAAACATGTCGCCCCTCCGGGGCTAAAGGCACCGAAGAGCCAATAGTTTCCACGTTTCACCCATCACGTTATCAACAGCTGCAAACTAGCACCATTGGTTACATACAGGAGCTACCAAATGCCCACCACAAAACATCTTGCACATCCAAAGACTCCATTTCCCGTCGGGGTAGAGTACTACCGCGCACCCACGCCCAAGCTCGACTGTTGGGACGCAGACTTTGCCCGGTTAAGTGAGGCGGGTTTCCGGGTTGTGCGTAGTTTTACCTACTGGAACTGGATGGAGCCACGTCCCGGCATCTACGAACTGGACGATTTCGACTATATGTTCGATTTGGCAGAAAAACATGGACTGTCCGTCTGGCTCGACATCGTGCTGGGAACGCACGGCGCATGTCCGGAGTGGCTGACCCGCGAGCATCCCGATATGCGGGTCGTCAATCATCGAGGTCAACGCGCGGAACCCGATGCGGGTCCCGCGTATCCCCAAGGCGCGATGATCCACTGCTACGACCATCCCGCTTGGCGCGAATACGGCGGCGGACTCTTGCGCCATGTCGTCAACCGGTATAAGGACCGTCCCAGCCTGCTAATCTGGGGACTCTGGGATGGAGCGAACCTCGCATCGGTCTGGCACCGGGACGGCGATGGCTACCCGTGCTACTGCGAAAACACAATCGCCAAGTACAAAGGGTGGCTGCGCGAACGGTTCACGCTGGACTCGCTCAACACCCGTTTCTCGCGCCGTTACCGCCGCTGGGAAGATGTGGAACCGCCCCGATCCGATCAAAACGTGGTCGAGATGCTGCTCTACCGCGAATTTCACTACGAGAACTTAGCGGACCATCTGGGTTGGATGGTGGACGAAGTCGAGGCGATTGATCCCCAGCATGAGGTGCGGTCACACGGCGGCTGGTCCCCACGTCCTTGGGATGAGCGGTGTGCGCGGATTGTGGATAGCTGGGGGATGTCGATGTCGTCCAACAATCTGCTCACATCGGATGACCCCTACCAGATTGCGGATCGAGCGTTCAGCTTCGACTGGTCGCGGAGCGCCGGGCGCAACGGGCGTTGGTGGAACGAAGAGATCTACGCAGGCATGTCGAGGGGCGGGGTAACATGGAAAAAACAATCCGACCCACGAGAACTGACCACGCTGCTCTGGATGACCTTAGCGTGCGGTGCGGCGGGGACAATGTTCTGGCAATATCGACCGGAGTATCTCAGTTTCGAGTCGCCCGGCTATAACCTGGTCGCACTGGACGGCGAGCCAACCTCCCGTTTCGATGCAGCAGCGCGTGCGATTGCACAGATTGAGAAATTCGCGGAACACCTGCCTCTGGAATGTCCACGTGCCGAGGTAGGTATCGTGTACCACCCCGAATCGCAGGAACTTTTCAGCTACAACAACGAATCCGACCGTTTCTTGGCGGATCTGCGGGGCGTGTACCGGACACTCTGGACGCACGGCATCTCCGCGGAGGTGATTACACCGCGGATGGACTGGTCGGGATACCGGCTCCTATTCCTGCCCAACGTCACACTGATGGACGCCGAGACACAGGCACGGATTGAACGGACGTTGCAGGAGAGCCCAGAGACGCATTTCGTGGCGGAGGGGAGTTTCGGCATGTATTCCGCCGACGGACAGTCCAGCTACCGTCCACCGGAAGGGTTCGCCGATCGGTTCGGTGTACGGGTAGCCGACTTCTCAGCGGTAACACCATACGACATCGAATGTGGACGGAACATCATCGACACCCCCTACGGGGATGCGACGATTCAGACACCGTGCGGGTATGCCATTTTAGAAGCGCGTAACGACACCCGGTCAATCGCATCTCTGAATGGTGAGACCGTAGCCGTTCAGACAAGCGATCAGCGACTTACATGGTTCGGTTTTACGCTGTCAGCGGGATTCGGGGATGTAGGGCAGCCCGACTTAGTTCTTGGATTAGCAGATGAATTTGGCGTACGTCCCACAGTGTCGGTCGAAGGTGATAGGGTGGTGCCCATTGTCCGCAAATCGCGGCGAGGCGGATGGCTGCTGTTCGCCTTTAACCTCGAACCGCAGCAGGCACGCGTCACCTTACGTCCCAAGTGGCATACAAACCACGTCCATGACCTATTGGCTCAACGCGACATACCGATTACATATGGTGCGTTCCAACTGACCATCGAACCTTGGGAGGTCGCGATTATACATTGTGCAGAAGTGTAATAACCAATGGTACTAGTACACTGTTAGATAAATGCTAATGGTCCTGCTCGTTGTGGATTGACAAATCCACAACACCCCCGCAAGTCGGACTTGGATATGGCTATCCAAGTCGAGCAGGAAGTAAATTATGATAACCTAAGTTGCTAGTTATGGAAAATGTTGTAAAACGGGAGAATGGGAACTGAATAAAGCCCATTAACCGCTCGCAGTGGATTGACAAATCCACTGCACAGGTACAAAGATGGCTTGGATATGCCTATCAAAGCCGAGCGAGTCTGACAACTAGCAACTTAGATTAATAATAACCAAGCGATAAAAATTCTCGATCAAATCCGATTATCAGGAGTCATTAAATGATAAAACCGATTATCACCGCAGAAGAAGCTGCCCAAATGGTACAAAGCGGGGATACCCTCGTTATTGGCGGTAGCGGCGCGGGCCACGCCATCCCCGAAAAACTCATTGAGGCGTTAGGGCAGCGATTCCGGTCAACGCTTCAACCGCGCGATCTAACCGTCGTCCACATCAGCGGCATGGGCGATCAGGGCGAACTCGGCTTGGGACACCTCGCCGATCCGCGCCTGATTAAACGAGACATCGGCGGACATTGGGGGATGTCCCCACCCATGGCACAACTCGCGATCGAAAACAAAACGGAGGCGTACAACCTTCCACAGGGCGCGTTATCCTGCCTGATGCGGAGCATCGCCGCCGGTGCGCCGGGTTACATCACCCACGTCGGCTTGCACACATTCGCGGACCCACGAATCGAGGGCGGTAAACTGAACGAACGGGCGACGGAAGACCTGGTGGAAGTGGTGACACTGCGGGGCAAGGAGTATCTGATGTACCACAGCTTCCCCGTGAATGTCGCCTTCATCCGCGGCACCACCGCCGATCCCGATGGCAATATCTCGATGGAGGATGAGGCTGCCTATTTCGAGATGCTATCGGACGCACAGGCGGCGCGGAACTCCGGGGGAAAGGTCATCGCACAGGTTAAGCGGATGGTCGGGAAACGTGGCATCGATCCCCGCATGGTCAAGATCCCCGGTACGCTTGTCGATGCGCTCGTCCTTGCCCCGGACCAGAAACAGACCTACCAGATCAACTACGATCCGGCGTTGTGTGGTGAGGCGCGTGAAGGCGACCTGAGCATGGGGCGACTCTCGCTCGATGAACGCAAAGTCATCGTCAAACGGGCGGCGTTGGAACTGCGTCCGAACGCTGTGGTGAATCTCGGATTTGGTATGCCCTTTGGTGTCGGGATGATCGCCGAGGAGAGCGGGATTGAAGATCAGATTACCCTCAGCATCGAGCAGGGCAGCTTGGGCGGCATTCCCGCTGGCGGACTCGATTCCGGTGCGATGTACTATCCGATGGTAATCCTGGATCAGCCGTACCAGTTCGATTCGTATCAGGGCGGCGGCATCGACATCGCATTCCTTTCGCACGCCCAAGTGGATGGACACGGCAACGTGAACGTCAGCAAGTTTGGTAACCGCATCCCCGGCTGCGGCGGTTTCATCGACATCTCCCAGAACGCAAAGAAGGTGGTATTCTGCGGCACACTCGCCGTGAAGTCAGAGGTTGAAATTCAGGAGGGCAGCGTCAGCGTCGTTAAGGAAGGGGTAGTCCCCAAGTTTGTCGATCATGTCGAGCAAATCACCTTCAGCGGCAGATACGCCCGCGAGACCGGACAGGAGGTGTTGTATGTCACCGAGCGTGCGACCTTCCAACTGACGGATCGTGGTGTTGAACTAAAGGAGGTCGCACCGGGAATTGACATCCAACGCGATGTACTGAACGGGATGGGCTTCAAACCAATTGTCGAGGACGTTTCGGTAATCGATGAAAAGGTGTTCACCGACCAACCCTTGAGATTCCCAAACTTCTAAATGAAACCACCGTTCTAACCTTTGGTGGGCGCTGTTTCTCCCGACAGGTCGGGATCCCGATTTATCGGGGACTGCGCCTATACAGTGCGGTCCGATAAGTCGAGACCAGGGTTGAAAACCGCACCTACCGGCGGGCGAAAGTGTCTATGTATTTGAGGGGTGCTCATAAGTAGGTCTTGATGCCTGTAGCCTGAACAACCTCAAATGGTTTATGTGGATACCGATTGGGTTTTAACCGTTTCCCCCAATCCCCCCTCAACTGAGCTACAGAATCGAATTGCAGTCACTAGATTTATGAGCACCCTTCATTTATTTTTAGAATTCACTATAAATCATCGTTGAACAGAGAGGAGGTAAAAGCCGATGTCACGATTGAAAGATAAGGTTGCCGTTATCACCGGCTCAGGCATGGGATTAGGTCAGGCGATGGCGCTGCTATTCAGCCGCGAAGGTGCCAAGGTCGTCGTTCCCGATATCAATATAGAGGCTGGAGCGGAAACAGTGAGCGCTATCCGCGCGGAAGGTGGCGATGCGATTTTTGTTCGGGCGGATGTCTCTAAGAGCGAGGACGCTGAACGGATGATTGCTGCAGCCGTTGATTCCTATGGCCACGCCGATGTCTTGGTCAATAATGCGGGGGTACAGGTCGAGAAAAACGTCCCCGACACCACCGAGGAGGAGTGGGACTACGTCTTGGGTGTGAACCTCAAAGGCACCTTTCTGTGCTCAAGGGCTGCTATCCCACAGATGCGGCGTCAGGGTGGCGGGAGCATTATCTGTATCTCGTCCATTTCAGGGCTCGTCGGTCAGCCGAACCAAGCGTCCTACAACGCCTCCAAGCACGGCGTCATCGGACTGGTCAGAGCGATGGCGTGCGACCACGCGGGAGAGGGTATCCGGGTCAACGCAATCTGTCCCGGATCCATGAACACACCCATGGCGGCAAACATCCCAGAGGAACATCTCGCACCGTACCGTAAGGCGAACCTTTTCGAGCGTTTCGCGGAACCGATGGAGGTTGCCTATGCTGCGTTATTCTTGGCAAGCGACGAGTCGTCGTATACCACAGGCTCCGTAATGACGGTCGACGGCGGATACACCACGAAGTAATACCAATTCTGATAATAAAAATAACGCATTGTTGAAGCGTGAAACGAAAGAAGACGGAGGGAGCGAGTATGTGAGGAAGCGTGGGAGTGAGGACATACTCGCCTCATCTAACACTTTTACAAAAATTCTGTCAGATTTCACGGAGGTGTTAATCAGTCAGTTGAACCTGTAGACTCAGACTCACTTCTGCATACCTACCAGAAATCAGGACTTGCACAGCTAGCCGTAGGCGGGGCATCTTGTCCCGCCCTGAAATGCGTAAGGCCTAGAAATAAGGAATCCAAACACAGATTAGAAAGGAACAACCCCTATGAGCACCTCAATCAAAATCGATCATGTCGCCGTCATGGTCAGCGATCTGGAAAAGTCGCTGCACTTCTATCGCGACCTACTTGGACTGGAGGTCGTCTCCCCCGAAGAACACAACGACGGTCCAATCTCCGAAATGGTTGCGATCCCCAAGGTGCACATGCGCGAATATCGGCTACGAGCACCCGATGGCATCCATGGCCACACCCGAAACGACGGACCGGGCTTCACACTGGATCTCATCCAATGGCTCAATCCCACCAGCCCCGTCCAACGCTACCCGGTCAACCATGTGCCGAGTGCACACATCTGTTTCGGTGTCGAAGATGTCCCCGCTACTTACGAACGGCTAAAGGCAGCGGGCGTAGAATTTGTCTCCCCACCCGTCCGCTTCGCGGGCGAAGGTGAATGGCATGTGCTCTTCTTTTACGATCCAGACGGCAACCTGCTCGAACTCAATGAAATCGGCACAGGAGAACAGGTCGTCCACGAATACGATTGGAGCAACGCCTAACACCTATTTGAAAAGTCATTTGCCCTGAAACCGAGTTTTTTCTTCAAAACTCGGTTTCTGTTGCTCGATTTATCAATTAGCAGCTTAGGTTCACCTAACAGAATCTAACAAAATCTAACACTTTTGAAAAAATTTCAACGTTTTCCAGCCGATTTGTCGGGGTGATTTGCAAAATTTGTCCCGTCCGTCAAACCCGCTCCCTGACTGGGTTTCGGCGCATCAGACAGAGAAAAAATTAACAAAAATTTTGACGATTTACTTAACACATGTTACCCTATAGGGTGTTAGAAATCAATAAATGGCATAGAATTGATGCCGAGGACAGCCCACATTTACCATGAATTAACCTAAATTGCCAGTTATAGAAACCACTGCAAACCGATCGAATCAAAGCTAGATTGAATCAATTACCGCTCGCAGTGGATTGTCAAATCCACTGCATACGGACAAAAATGGCTCCGTTCCGCCTGTTCCGATTTTATCGGGGAGACACCGAGACCTATTATAAACCTCAGGCCTTGCTGTAGTTGCCCAATTTATCGGGGATTTATCGGGGCGGGGCGACATGTGTATTCCATCAAGGATGAATGCTTCTGACTCAGTTGATGCTGTCTACCAGATGTGTTATCATTTTCTTTAACAGGACTGACGTACTTCGATTGTAGTTGCCCGATTTATCGGGCGTTGGGACCGGTGTCCTGCGGCGATGAATCGCCGAACTACAGGGCTTTAACCGTTTAGCTGCGCAAGTCCTATTTAAAAAATATACATCGTGGAAAACGAAAAAGGACATTTCAAAATTTGCTTGGGTCCTGATAATGATAGACCACACTACGAGGAAATATGTACTGCCATCGGAAATTAGGACCGAACGGCTTGAACAACGCCAAAACAAGACCGACAATCAAATCGAAACCGTGAAATTGGAGATGACTACACAAATCTCGGAAGTGAGATCAGAGATGAATCAGGGCTTTTCTGACCTCCGAGGCGAAATGAATCAGCGGTTGTCCGACATGGACGCTTCGATACGACAACTTAACCAGAACCACATCGACCACCTGACGCGCCACGAATCGCGAAGGGATAAAAGCCGGAAGGGAGGCACCCGTCCCCATGCCTGCTTTGTGGCGGAACTTCAAAAGATGGGGATTTGAGGCGCTGAAGATGTTTAGAGATAACCTATTAGACCAATACGCGGTGCATGTAACTTAGTCAAAGGACATGCACAATGGTAGAGGTTATGGCAGCCTATAACCAAAGATAAAGAAGGAAATACAATGTTAGAATGGTTAAACAACAATCCCGGAGCATCACACGTAATAGCAGCGTGCATACTTGTATCTGGAACAGTCGCAACAACAATCCTGATAATATGGAGAGAAGAAATAAAAGCCCTGGCAAAAAACATATGGGGGAAGAAATACAAATTATCACCTAGACACATCAAATGGACAACAAAAACACTATTGAGCAAAACAAAAGAAAAAAGAGTTAGAGCAGAATACATTGACCTTACAACCCAAACACGTTACGCCATAGGCGCACTATTAATACTAGTCCGCCAACTAGCCACCATAGTTCAAACACTTATAACAGAGCAAGATCCACAAAATCCAGAATTGAAATTGGCAGAACGAATCACAACACTAGTAGAACGGACACAAGAAAGCGACAAAGATGGAAAATTCACCCCAATGTACCAAGAAATAGCAGACATAGATAACATAAGGCGAAAAATCCTAGATAAAAACAAAAAATGGGAAGGAATGAAACACCCCCCTAGAGGCAACACAAAACTATAGAAAAAACAGTAATAATGTTACAGGCACCAAGAAAAAAAGGAAATATCCGATAAATATCCTCATCGGACATTCTGAGGGTTATTTGAGGAAAAACGGGAAGTAAAGATCCAGTAACAGCGCGGGTTTTAGGGCTATCACAGATGTGGCTATCACAGATGTAATAAAACCCAAAAAAGATGTCCGATAACCTTACGTGCCGCCCAGATGAAGGGTAGTTTTAAGGTGAAAGGAGAACCATGGCAACGACTGAACATACAATTAATGATGCCCTTGCCGGAGTATTGAGAGGGACACGTCGCGCTTGGCAGCAATCTAATGTTGTTCGTTCAGAAAACAGTGGTATGTTGAAAGAAAGTAATGAACGGCCTGATATCTTGGTTATAGAATCCACTGTTTCTCCTGTAGTGATTGAAACCGAGGTATTACCGGCACCTACTGTTGAATCAGACGCAATAGCACGTCTTGGGAAACAGATACGTGCTACAGGAAGGACAATTTTATCATCTATTGCCGTGCGCTTGCCTCAGAGACTGAGAACGAAGGAGGGATCCTTTTTACAGAGCGAATTAGAAGATGCGGGTGATATAGAAATGGCACTTTATACTGGTAGTGATCCATCTGCACCTTCCCGTTGGCCCCGTTCTGGTTGGATTCTTGGGGGTGTCTCTGATCTCTCAATTCTTGTGCAGTATGCGTCAGTTCCACCCGAAGTTATCGAAAAGGCTGCGGATCAATTAGTTACCGGCGTTAGTGAGGCGGCTGGCTTATTAAGGGAAATGCTTGAGGAACATCCGGGAGCAATTCACCAGATAGGTGCAGAATTACGGCAGACAGACAGTGACCAGACACGCCGTATGGCCGCCACAATTTTAGCTAACGCCTTCGTATTTCAGGAGAATTTAGCGGGTGGACCAGATGAATTAGCAAACGTTAATTCGCTCGAACAACTGCGAGGATCAGACAGTGGCCTAACCAAGTCTGCTGTCCTGACTGAATGGCGGAAGATACTCAAAGTCAATTACTGGCCCATCTTTGACATTGCCCGTCGTATACTTGAAGTGATTCCAACAGCAGAGAGTCAGCTGCTTATCGAGGGTTTAGCTGGAACGGCTGACAAACTCTTACAGGCGCGATTGATGCGTTCCCATGATTTGACTGGTGCTGTTTTCCAACGTCTCATTGCTGATCGAAAATTCCTTGCGGCTTACTACACTACGCCGGGGGCAGCGGCGTTACTGGTTGGGTTGGCTATTACCCCAGACACACCACCAAAAAGTGGATCATGGTCGAGCGCGGCTGATGTGACAGAGCTTCGGATCGCTGACTTTGCATGTGGAACAGGAACACTGCTTTCGACTGCCTATCAGCGCATAAGTCAATTACACGAATTAGCCGGTGGAGATGCCAAAGCACTTCACCCCGACATGATGGCGACTACTCTTGTTGGTTGTGATGTTCTGCCGGCGGCAACACATCTCACAGCATCAATGCTGGCGGGGGCACACCCCAGCGTGAAGTATAAGCAGAGCTCCATACTAACTGTGGCTTACGGTAAGCAATCTAATGGTGAGGTTGCGCTTGGCTCGTTGGACCTGTTGGACTCTCAAGGAAGGTTTGAAATCCTCTCCATCACCGCGACAAGTATGGAGGGTATGGGCGAGGCTGAGCAGAACACTTGGCGTTCCCTTCCTCATGCGTCTTTCGACGTAGCAATCATGAATCCGCCTTTTACCCGTTCCACTGGACATGAGGGCGAGAAGATTGGTGTTCCCAATCCGATGTTTGCTGCCTTCAGTTCAAGTGATGAGGAACAACGGTTGATGGGCAAAGCTACGAAAAGTTTAACAAAGGATACTAGTGCTCATGGTAATGCGGGGGAGGCATCAATTTTTTTGGTACTTGCTGACCGCAAGTTGAAGTTAGGTGGCGTATTGGCTTTGGTGATGCCGCTCAGTCTCATTTCAGGTGATGCTTGGGAGAAGTCCCGCGCGCTTTTGGCTGAACGTTACAGTCATCTTGTAATAATTTCTATAGCGGGGGCGGCTAGTGCAGACCTATCGTTTTCAGCCGATACACATATGGGGGAATGCCTGATTATCGGACGTAAATCTGAGACAGGAAGTGCAAGAGCAACGTTTATCATACTGAACGAACGACCACAATTTCCGTTGCTTGGAGTGATTGCAGCTGAACAGATTCGTCGGTTGATAGAGAGTAAGAATCTCCGTCGCCTTGAAGATGGTCCAGTAAACGGCACCCCTCTTCGCTTTGGCGATGAGGTGATTGGTCAGGCGTTGGACGCTCCGTTACCCGTTTCTGGCGGTTGGAATTTATCGCGTATTGCGGATCTCTCTCTGGCTCAAACGGCGTATCAACTTGCACATAAAAAAAGCATCTGGTTGCCCACCATGGATAAGTCAGAGATTGTTGATATACCTCTGACAACGGTGGCGAAAATCGGGGAAATTGGTCCTTACTCTCTGGACATCAGGGGTAATACATCGACAGGGGGCATCAGAGGGCCATTCGATATTTCTCCAATTACGCCAAATCGTGTGCCAACTTACCCCGTGCTTTGGGCTCATGATGCAGAACGTGAGCGAACCATGTCGTTTGAGGGAGATAGTGAGGGTTTTCCACGACAAGGATCCACATCAGGGGAACAAGCGATAGTGGATCTTAAAGTGGAAAGTGTTTGGAACACCGCATCACATTGTCATTCCAACTGCGATTTCCAGTTCAACAGTCAGTCAACAGCGATGCAGTTCACGCCCCAGAAAACCATCGGTGGTCGTGCATGGCCGTCGATTAGCCTTTCATCCGTTGATCAGGAAAAGGCACTCGTTTTATGGGCAAACACGACGCTGGGTTTGTTGTTATATTGGTGGCATGCTAATAAGCAACAGTCGGGAAGGGGAAGCATAGGTAAATCAATGTTGCACACTTTACCCATTCTGGACGTAACGGCTCTTGAACCAAAGTTGCTTGCTGAAGCCGTGAAGCTGTTTGATGCTATGAGTGAACAGCCACTTTTGCCCCTACATGAAATTGATAGCGATCCTATTCGGAAGGAATTAGACGAAGCATTTGCACGCGATGTATTAAGATTGCCAGAGCCGATTCTCGCATCTGGTGGACCGCTTGAGTTACTCCGCAGAAAGTTAAGCCAAGAACCTTCTATACGCGGTGGTAAATAGGATATTGCTATCTAAATCGTTTTGGCTTCGGGCTACGAAACGCAAATTAACGCGGTATCGCAAATTCGGAGCGGCATGTAGGGGATCGGCAAACACGATTTTTGTAACTCACTATGAGGGCAATCATGACAAAGAAAGAACACTACGAACAATTGGCAGTTAGCATAATAACCGAGTACCTAAAAGAAGAAAAGAACATCCAAATAAACAAGGTTAGACACACCAAAAAAGATCCGCCCGACTTCTATTTTGAAATAGGATGCGACAGAATAGGATGCGAAGTCAGGAACTTTACCCTCATTGACGAGTCAGCAAAGGAAAAAGACTTTAATTTAGAATATGAAGAAGCTGTCAAAGGCGAAGTAAGAGAAAAAGTAAAACAAATCTTACAAGAAACAGACATGCCATCATTTATCTGGACTGCGGACTTTTTTGTAACACCGTCAACAGACACTTCAAAAAGAGCAGAAAAGGCAGAAAAGATAGTGAATGCAATCACAACAATGCACAACGAATCAATCACACGAAGCGAAATATACAGACGGAAAAATCCCGAAAAATATGACGGATTATTCATAGAACACGACATATCAAGCATAGAGATTTTATACCGCGGCCCGCTAGACGGGGTAAATATAGATGAAAAATACCACGATGGCATACGCCCTGTATCAACGAGACCCTACAAAACAATCGAAGCCGAAGAGATGCAAGCCGTCATAGACACGAAAAACAAAGATATACCGAAATACAAGGATCACTGCGACCAAGCATGGCTGATAATCACCAACTACGAAACCATAGGCTTCTTCACACTACAAGGCGCAGCCAAAGAACATGAATACAAATGCAACTTCGACAAAGTTCTGTATATTCAACCGAGTTATATTAACCCAAAAATCAGCAAACAAAAGGGAATAGGACCGCTAACCGCCTTATATGCCGTTTGCGAACTAAAGAGGTTGAACCAGTGAAAGCATCCTCAAAATAGCCCCCATACCCATCAGCCTCATCGTAGCATTGCTTATCATCGTGGTTATCTACTATCGGACACTCACCGCCATCAGGCGGGATATAAAGTTCAAATTGAAAGCGTTGCGCCAGCAGATCAGCAAGGCGGGATAGGAGTTACGGGCGAGGTTAGATAGGAGCGGATTATGTCAGATAATTACAATCAATGGTTAATAGAAAGTTACAAAGAACAAGGCGAAACTTCGAGGCATGATGATATTATACTTCTCTGGGACCATCATCAAGTGGCTCGATACCGACAGCGAGGAAGGTCGTATCTTCCACTGTGCAGGCACGTATATCGAAGAATACGACCCCAAACTTGAGAAGAAACAGAAAGCTGATCGGGCGGAGATCGAAAGTAAACAGTCGCTGGCACTCCCTCTAATTATCGCAGGAAAGAGTGACCAGGAGGTAGCGGACGAAGTCGGGGTGTCGCGCCAGACAGTCCACAACTGGCGAAACAAAGACCTTCTCTTTCAGGGAGAACTGGAAGACGCAAAAGAAAGTCTACGGCAAGCACAACTCGCCACCATATCAAAAATTGCGGATAAGGCTTTCAAGACCGTCGAAGAGTTGCTCGACAACCCAGACCCAAAAATTAGATTGAAGGCAGCACTTGATGTGCTCAAAGGAACCGAGTGGAAACCACCTAAGTGACACCGGGCATAACCGCAAGGACCTCCCCGATCCATTTGAACTACTTCCCTGATGAATAGGGAACTGAAAGTTTCTAGGATTGAAGCAAACATAGAGAGTCAGATGGGGGAGTATTTGGACGGAGGAGACAAGCGGCAGATGGTTGTGCTTTTCCATGATGTCCAAAGCGTCATTGCTTATAATCCCGGAGAACTGATCGACAAAATCGAAGAAGTGGCGGAGGCTGAAGGTTACACACCAAACTTCCATCTCAGCAAGTCAGAGATGGAGATGACGCTAAGAGCGCAAAGCGACGAGAACTAATCCTATGCTAACATCAAACCTATGGTACATCCTCATCGCGTTTCTGTCGAGTTTGCAGGTCGAGGTGGTCTTCGATATGAACCAGTTTGACCCGAACACCGATCTGCGGGAACATCCGGACATCCGCCGTGGTCCACCTGTGTGGGTGGACAGTCCGCAATACAATACGCGTAACAGTTATGTCAAGTATTATCCACGTGCGAAACACATTCGGCTTGGCATGCCGATGTACGAAACACCTTATGAGACGCTGCTGTGTCTTGGGTTTACGCCGGAGCAGATTTTATCGGCTAAATGGACACCGGATCAGTCTTTGGATAACCCCTATAGCTATGAGATAAAAACGGATCAAAGGACATATAGAGTCCGTCTTTCACACTTCGAAGAATATCTTGGCGGTCCCGACTTTTTACACGGTCGGGGTGCCGACTCCGTTTCCATCTATTGGGATTTCGACACAGATGAATGAGGGCATCTCACAATTCTTTATGTTACATTTACTTCCCCGATGAATAGGGGACTGAAAGTCGAAACGACACCCCGCCCTCGATTTTTTTCAGCTTGGTTACATTTACTTGAGGAGTGTGCATAAATCGCTTTCGTGTGGGAGAGTGCAATCTGCGATTCAGACAGATGGCACATGTCGCCCCGCTGGGGCTTATGGGGTGGGCGCCCGGAGATCGGGGCAAGGATGCCCCTCCCACAGCTATAAATATGTCGCCCCGCTGGGGCTAACAGCAAAGAATCACCCGAGTCCGCAATCGTAGGGGCGAGGAAACCTCGCCCGCTGGGGTTGGGCGACCCAACCCCTACGAACCGAAAACACAAGGGGCACCCCTACGGGAATGTCGCTCTTGGCGCGCCAGTATCGGGGCAGGGATGCCCCTCCCACAGAATTGAAAGGCAACCCCCTAAATCCCCCCCGATTTTATCGGGATGTACCACTTGTCAGGGGGACTTTGCTACAATCAATTCCGCGATGATAAAGGAGTTAAAAGGGTGGGCACGGGACCAGCGTCCCCAACAAAAGTAAAATGAGTATAAAGACGCCGTACAAGGGATAGGTGAAAGCCTATCCCTTTTTTTGTGCCAACGGGAAGGAGAATGTAATCCTTATTACATTATAGGCGTTCTACTGTTCAACTTAATAACGAAAGGAGTTTCACAATGAAAGTGATGTTTGTTGTATTCAAAGCGACGTTTGTTATATTATGTATAGCAAGTCTTATCGGCTGCGATGAAGCAACGAATGAGGTCATGGATAATGGCGGGGAAGCCTCGCACGGAGAAGGGGAGGAGTCCGGCACCCAATATCTTAAATCGGACACTTATGACGAAATACGAAACGGTGCACAGCTGATACTTAACTATGACGCAGGACAGGAGGCGTTTATTGGTACAGTCACCAATACCACCAATGCAACGCTAACCCGAGTCAGAGTCGAGGTGCATCTCTCTAACGGGGTTGAGTTGGGCCCCACCACTCCGAAAGATTTAGCGCCGGCGGAAGTGATGGACGTTAGGCTTGACGCAGCCGGTCAGGTTTTTAATACATGGGGCGCCCACCCAGAGGTTGGCTCCGGTAGCGGTGACAGCGGCGAGCAAGGCGGTCAAGGTGAAGGTGGCGGTGAGCATGGCGGTCAAGGTGAAGGTGACGGCGATTAAGGATAGTCAGCTGACTGTCTAAAAGAGGGGATAGGTGAAAGCCTGTCCCCTCTTTTTTTGTATAAAATGTCCTGCCATCGGAAATTTGGGCCACTCTCTAAACCCAGATTGTGATACAATGCCAATCTACTTGAAAGGAGCTATCCGATGGCAGTACAGAGGGAACAAAAAGCAACGCAATTAGTAGATGTTTTCAGCACCAATACCTCTTATTTCTGTGGTATGCGAAAAGAAAATACCATTGGTGAAGATTTGCGTAGATTCGTGGATGTTTTTCTTCCAATCCAAAGAAGTAACAGGAGGATACTATGAGAACCCGACTTCTAATATGCCTGACCCTATGGAGTCTCTATACCACCGGTTGCCTGAGCGGGACGACGCAAGAGATTGAAGCCAAGCCCGAACCGGCGGAACCAGCGACACCGGCATCCCTTGGGGAGCTTCACCTATCATCGACACAACCGAGCTACAGCCTCACGGAACCGATACCGCTTGAGATAACGCTCCAGACGGGAAAGTTCGACCTACTTGTGCCGTATGCGGCGGTCACAGGCAGAGGGGCATTTTCAAAATTGGTCGTCAAAGACCGGCTGGGGCAAGTTATCTCGCCCAAACCGCCGATAACCTTCCCTGCGAAAACGAGGACAGTGATGTGGGAGGACAGGGTGGTGAGTTGTATCCACGGAACGGAACTGAAGGCGGGAGAGACCAGAAAGGCGGGATTAAAAGACCTGAAGTCCTACTATAGGCTCGGTCCGGGCGATTATACGTTGCAGGTAGTTATGGACCTGAAAGTCTATCGGGAGATCTTTTCGCCTGAACCGCCAGAGGTGCTGGAGATAAAGAACGAAATTCGGATAGTGCAATCAAACGATCAGATGCCCGACGACATGAAGGAGCGCATGATCCACAATTTGGAGAAAGAGCTTGAAGGGCTTCGGCACCATGAGGCGGCGCAACTGGACGGGATCTATCTCCTGATGAATTCCTACCGGGGCTTGGCAACCCTTGAATCCAACACCGTTCCGCTGACGATACAATAGGGCTAAACAGATATACCACACCGACTTAATGCGGACAGTGCTGCGGCAGCGATACCGTCGGCGTCGATCCCGAAGTGTCGGTAAAGCTCCGCACGATCGCCCGATTGACCAAACTCATCCACGCCGAGCGGGATGACCAACTCCCCATAGACGCTCCCCAGCCAAGATAGGGCGTGCGCGGCGCCATCGTGGACCGTGACAATCGGCGCGTGTCGCTCATTCGTTGGGATCAGCCAATCGAACGGAGCGGATCCCTCATCTGTGGGAGTGGCATCCCTGCCACGACTGTATCCGGGGGACTGCTGCATCGTCTGCCACGCCTCAAACAGTCGGCGCGGACTCGTCATATTCAGCACATTCGCAGCTATCCGCTGTTCGCGAAGGATTTCCGCAGCCTCAATCGCTTCTGGGATCATAACGCCAGTTGTCGCAATATGAACCAACCGCTCTCTCGGCACGACCGGATCGGCGTTGCGCCAATCTACCAACCGGTATCCGCCAGCCAGCACCTGACGCTGCAATTCTTCCTCCCCCAAGCGCCCCAGAGCCGGCGTGAGCAGCTCCTGATCAATCAGCTTGGTGGACAGCCGCAGATAGGTCGAGCGTCCTTCCTCCCGATCACAACACTGACGAAGCGCCTCCAGTAATATCCACTCTACTTCCTGTGCAAAACATGGCTCGTAAGCATTGAGTCGGGGGATCTCCGCACCGAGTGAAGGCGTGACAGTCGATTGGTGCGCACCGCCCTCCGGTGACAACGTGATACCCGACGGTGTCCCAGCGAAAATAAATTTCGCGCCCGAATACTGGGCATAGATGAGTGCTTCAAGACCACGGCACACAAACGGGTCGTAGACCGTGCCAATCGGAATGACATGTTGCCCGCACAGTTCAGCCGACAATCCGAGCATCCCCAATAACGTAAAGAGGTTCATCTCCGAGATGCCCAACTCAATGTGCTGCCCATCGGGTCCGTGCTGCCAGCTTCGGAGTTGATTCGCCTCGCTTTCATAATCCTGCACCTCGTGCGGTGTGAACACACCTGTCTTGATAATCCACCCAGACAGGTTGGTAGACACCGAGACATCCGGCGAAGTCGTGACAATCCGATCCGCCAATTTCGGCACACGCGCCACCCGCATCAGCAACCGCCCCAAAGACTGCTGCGTACTCAAATCCCCCTGGGTCGGGAGAGAGAGCGATGTCGGCACATCATCGGCGGAAATCAGTTCCGGTGGCATGGGATTGGGAGGAAAGAGCCGATCCGCAACCTCCCGACACAGTTGACCGGGGGGCGAACCGGGATCAAACCGTTCCCACTCGTCGGCTGCGGAAATGCCCAAACGCTCCCGTAAATTATCTATCTGCCCTTCACTCAAGAGCATCGAATGGTTGAGTGGGTGTCCCGCGATAGGCAGCCCCCAACCCTTAATCGTATAAGCGAAGATAATTGTCGGTCGTTCAGGTTCCGCCTCAGCCTGCAACAACACATCAAGGAGCTCCTCCAAGTCGTGCCCGCCCAAGTTACTTATCACCGACGGCAGCGTCTCGTCCGAGATGTCTTGAATCGCCGAGGCAACTTCAGCGTTATCAATCCCTTCACAATCAATGATCCGAGTTCGGAGTTCCTCACCGGGCAGCCGAATCAGCGCCTGATACTCCTCATTGCTCATTTCGTCTATCCGTCGGCGCAAGGCGGCACCACCCGGTTGTTCAAAGAGACTCTGAAGCCGCCGACCGTACTTGGTTTCAAGCACCTGCCACCCACTCTCCTCAAATAGACGTTGAAGCTGACGCGCACGGATGCCCGGTACCACTCGGTCCAAGCTTTGCCGGTTGAGGTCCACGATCCACAGTAGGTTGTCTATACCGGCGAGCGCTTGGTCCAGAATCGCCTCCCACACATTGCCTTCATCCAACTCAGCGTCGCCAATCACCCCTACGAAACGATGTGAGCTCACATGACCGAAGTGGGACAACGCATAGCGATGTGCCAATGCCCCAAAAGCCGGCGCAACCGCTCCCAGACCTACAGAGCCGGTTGAAAAGTCGACTGCGTCCGGATCCTTCGTTCGGCTCGGATACGCCTGCAGCCCCCCGAACGATCGAAACATGGTCAGATACTTTTTCGGCAGTTGACCCAGCAGGTATTGGATTGCATGAAAAACCGGCGAGGCGTGCGGTTTAACCGAGACACGGTCCCCAGCTTGAAGGAAATGGAAGTAGAGCGCCGTCATGATCGAGACCATTGATGCGGAGGACGCTTGGTGCCCTCCAACCTTCGCCTGATCTGGACTGGGACGTAGGTTGTTCGCATAGTGGATAATAAGCGTCGCCAACCATAATACACGCTGCTGAATTGTATCTAAGGTTTCCAGTAGTTCTTTTGAAATAGGCTGATCAGCGTTTTTCACAATCTTCCACCTCTCTCCCAAACCGCACCACATCGCCCCCAGGTCCGGTAGGGGCGGTTTCTAACCGCACCGCATCCCGATGAGTCCCCGATTGTATCGGGACAAGCGGGACAGGACACGAGGAGCCAAAGCATCTATCTGTTTTTAGGATTTACCATAGTAACCTAAGTTGCTAGTTGCCAAACCCGCTCGGCTTGGATAGACATATCCAAGCCATTTGGGACGAGGGTTTGCAGTGGATTTGTCAATCCACTGCGAGCGGGGAGGGATTCTCCCCCCGGTTTGCAACGGTCCCTATAAC
>JAJECO010000027.1 GCA_022822005.1 Candidatus Poribacteria bacterium | reverse complement strand
TACGGAGTATGCCTACTACTCTATATATCATCTGCGTGTGTGCAGTGGATTTGCCAATCCACTGTGAGCGGGGATTGCTAGGTTCTGTTGACATTTCATCGCAACCAGATAATAGAGAGACATAAATCAGTTCACCGAGGTAGAACCCCCAGAAAAGAAACCGAGTTTTGAATAAAAAACTCGGTTTCAGGGCAAATAGCTTCTCCAAATGACTTTTCAAACAAGCTCTTAGTCATCATAACACGCACCTATCGGCGCGTCAATAGCTTTTCAACTTGACGGGAGAAAGCAAGATACACTATACTCAAATGCCCGGAGGCTATTATCTATGCACAAGGAATTATTTGATGAACTCGTTCAAGTTGTCGCCGCGCTGCGGGGTGAAAACGGCTGCCCATGGGACAAAGCACAGACACACGAAACGCTGAAGGCAGACCTGATCGAAGAGACGTACGAGGTGATCGAGGCAATCGACGCGAAAGCACCGGAGAAGATACAGGAAGAGCTTGGCGATCTCCTTATGGTGGTGATGCTCCACGCGCAGATCGCAAAGGACCAGGGTGATTTTAGCATCAACGAGGTGGTCCGTACCGTGACGGATAAACTCATCCGGCGACACCCACACGTCTTTGGGGATGTCGATGCAAAAGACACGGAGACAGTGCTTCAGAACTGGGAGGCGATCAAGTGGAATGAGACGGGCTATGAGGATCGGAAATCGGTCTTGGATGGGGTGCCAGAATCCCTCCCGGGTCTGCTGCGCGCACAGAAGATTCAGAACAAAGCGGCTCGCGTCGGGTTCGACTGGGACAGCGTCGCGGATGTGCTTCCGAAGTTAGAAGAAGAGATAGAGGAGATCAAGGCGAGCGTGAAGAAGGGAGATACGGCGGAGATCGAGATGGAGATTGGGGATCTGCTGTTCTCGGTGGTGAACCTATGCCGCTTCTTGGACGTACAGGCGGAGGAGGCGTTGCGACAATCGGTTCGCAAGTTTATTTACCGCTTCCAGAAGATGGAGGAAACACTTGAAGGACGCGGTAAAACATTCAAAGACTACGATCTGGCAGGCTTAGATCTTATCTGGGAAGAAGCAAAACAGCAGGAGAAACTGTAATATGGCAGGTAAACGCGTTTTGATTACTGGTGCAGCAGGATTCATTGGCAGTTATATTCGGGAACCGTTCGATGATCGATACACCATGCGACTTGCAGACATCGCGGAAATCGAAAACCCACGCGGACATGAGGTCATGCAGGCAGACATCGCTGACTTGGATCAGATGCAGCGTGCCTGCGAGGGGATGGACACGGTTGTTCATCTTGCCGCAGATCGCAGCCCAGCGGCGGACTTCTACGAAACCCTGCTATCGCTGAACATCATCGGCACCTATAACGTTTTTCGGGCAGCAAAAGACCAAGGCTGTGAACGGGTTGTTTTTGCCAGCAGCATCAACGCAATGTTAGCCTATCCGCCGGACCTCTCCGTCACTTGGGATATGCCTGTCAACCCACCGAACGTCTACGGCGTGACCAAATGCTTCGGCGAGGCGTTGGGACAGTGTTTCGCACACGACGGACTGTCCTCAATCGCAATCCGAATCGGCGGTATTAAGCGTGAAGGCGAACCGGCGCGAAATCAAGGCGACATGGGACAGGGTTGGATCAGCCAACGCGATCTGGCGCAACTGATTGGGTGCTGTATTGATGTTGAAGGGGTGGACTTCGCAATCGTGCACGGGCAAAGCCGGCATAAAACCCCGCGCCTTGACATCTCGCACACCTGCGAAATTCTGGGTTACGAACCGGAGGATGGGACGGTATGAGGTCGAAAGTGAGAAAGTGTGAGAGTGAGAAAGTGAGATAAACACCGCTCGCGGTGGATTGACAAACCCACTGCACAAGATACCTAGCACATTGCGCGATAGTCCGGGCGTTTATGGCTTGGATATGTCTATCCAAGCCGAGCAGGGTAGGGCTAGCCTGTAGGTCGAGATTCATATCTCGACATCTTCCTATACCATGATTATCCCAATGTATCGGGATGGCTACGAAAGTCGATTTTGGAAAATCGACCTACAATAGGGCAACCACAAGTTTCTTAATCCCGATTCATCGGGGGGTTGCCCCTACAGGAATAGCCCCAATGTAGGGACAGGTCTTGTGCCTGCCCAAAATACAAAACTAGCGGTAAGCTAAATCTGGTTTTCTCGTTATCTCGTCGTCTCGTTTTCCCGCTGAGACTCGGCGATCGGCTTTTTGCGCAGATTGACGTTACCGCCGAAGGTACGCAGTTTAAGCAGGGGACCGCCGCCGTTAATTGTCCCCTGAAGTCTATTTTGTTTTAACTTGCCCTGCACAACAGTTGTGATGGGAACATCGGTAGACACACGCCCGCCAGTGGTTCGAGCTTCTACATTAACAGCGATATCCTCAACAACGTGGACCATCACGTTCCCTCCCGATGTCTCCAACGAGCAATCCTCTTCAGGTTGACCGGAAATATACGCTTTGACAGAACCGCCGAGTGTCTTCGCGTTGATGGCTCCCATCACCTCTTCAACTGTAATACTGCCTCCAGAGGTTTTGGCGTTGACGCTACCCGTTGCCTTATCGATACGGATTGATCCACCGGCGGTTCTGGCTTCAACCGCTCCGTCCACACTTCCAATCGTAATTCCGCCGCCGGAGGTCTGGACATCAGTATTGCCTTCCGCTCCTTCCACTTCGATGCTGCCGCCCGCAGTCCGTCCCCAAACGGGACCTTTGATCCTTCCGATCCGGAGCCCACCGCCCGCTGTCTGACTGCGGACTTCACCTTCCAGATCTTCAACGGAAATACCGCCACCCGAAGTTTTCAGATCAACGTTGTACCGTTGCGGCACGGTAATCAAGAATTTAACCCGCAACCGATTTCTTTCTCGACTCCATCGCCGCAGATTGTTCTGATCGTATTTCGCTCTGATTGTCACCCCATCGTCACTATGATCAAAGGTGATTGCGAAATCCTCCAGGACTTCTTCAACGCTCCATTTTCCGTTTCTTTTGACTTTCCTTTCAATCGTTACATCAACAAGGCCGCGATCTACCGCGCGAACCTCAATCGAACCTCTGTCCGCATCGATTGCCAAGCGTCCGCCGGGAGCCACCTGAAACGACCTCTCGACGCGACTCTCAACAGCAGCATCAGCAATAGCCGCCCCGGCAAATAGTAAGCCTTGCAAAACCGATATGATCTGAAACTTACCAAATCCCATCCCCATGATAACCTCCTAAAATTGTCCCTAATTTATGTTTCGCGCATCGGGTCCCCGCATCGGGGTTCCCTAACCTATGAGGTTTCATGCTTCAAGGTTCTTGCCGTTTCAAACGAATTGATCCATTCGTGCTCCGCAGTTTGACAACCGCCTCGCCACCACCGCCAACTTCGCCTTTAAGCCGACTCTTAATTTTCCCAACAACCGGGAGAGGAAAATCAGAATGCACACGCCCCCGTCTCGCTTCAGCATCGAGCTGCCCGGCAAAATCCGCGGGAAGCATTAAACCGATGGAACCGTTGGTCGTCAACGCAGCCACAGAGCCAATACAATAGTCCACCTTCACCGCTATCGAACCATTGGTCGTCGAGAATTCAGCCTCTTCGGTCAGCAGACCGATTTCGGCTTTAATCGAGCTGTTGGTAGTGCGAGCACGAATCGGTCCCGTTTCTCCCTCTAATTCTATGGCACCATTAACAGTGGTCGCATCTATCGCCCCACTGATTCCACTAATTTCAATGTTACTATTAACAGTGCGAAGATTCACATCAACCTCCCGCGGCGCCTCAATCGCATACCGCACCGAGAGGTTGACACCTTTGGGCGGCGGCGGATGATCCGTGAAAATCCGAAGCTCATCCCCAACCTGCTCCGCGTAGATTCCGACTTTTTCCGCAAAGTCTGCTGCAGCAGCCCTTCTCCCTCGAACCTCTTTCCACGCACGGACAGTCACCTCATCTCGGTCTGAACCTTCGAGCGTAATTTTTCCGTTAGCGGTTTGCGCATCAATTTTGGTGATGTCTGTCCCGCTAAACACGTCCAGTTGCTGTTTGACTGGCTGTTTTTGACTTTCCTTATCGCTGATGTCGATGTCAGTGATGTCGGACACGGTATCAATAACTTCGGATACGGACGACTTGACCTCGTCAACTACGTCATTGACAATTTTTTTGACATCGGGCCGCTCCACCGCTTTAACTGCCTTGCCCACCTCAATCTCAATATCTCGTCCAATATCCTGAAACATTTCGCCCATCTCTTGCAAGAAATCCTTCTCCTGCTTGGGCTTTTCGGCTTCAGTATTCGTCTCTTCATCTGGTGCTGTAGCCTCATCGAGGGCGCGTAGCAGCATCTCTGCCTCCTCCGCGCTGATCTTCCCCTCAGCAAGCATTTTAAGCACTTCAAGTCTATCTTGTCTCATTGTTATATCTTCCTTTCACTAACTGATCGTTGATTATGGTGAACAATACAAATAAATATACATATTAACCTTTGGTGCTAGTTAGTGAGAGGGTCTTCCCCACATTGTTGAAACGTTCATTGATTCATTAGGGTAACTCATTGGGTCTACCCTTCGGCTGCACATGTCGCCCCTCCGGGGCTAAAGGCACCCAAGAGCCAATAGTTTTCATGTTTCACAGCCTGTCCCGATTTATCGGGGCATCAAGTTTGACGTTATCAACAGCTGCAAACTAACACTAGTGGTTATTATTCAAATGTATCAGTAATTATAATTTTTACCATAATTGGGTAATCTCCGAGCGATGCCCGGTGCGGTTGCAAACCGTACCTACCGTTCTCCTCGTCCCGTAGTCACGGGATCCCGATAAATCGGGATTTGGTAGGCGCTGTTTCTAACTGCGCCGTTTCAACCCACGCGCCTATGTGGTCCGGTTGGAAATCGCACCTACCGGGTTGGACTGCATTCGGTGCGGTTGCAAACCGCACCTACCGGGGCTAGGGGGAAATATAGAATTACCGAATTATTTTCTGAAACTTCATACAGATTGTGGTACAAAAGCCTCCTTTAGACACTTCCCCCACAAAGCGACTTGGCTATGGCTATCCAAGCCGAAATGAACTAATATACCAATCAACTAATGAACTAAAGTCTCACGGCAACGGAGGTCAATCCGTCCGTGATGGTTGTCAATGTGCAGGTTCGCCCCATCTGTGTTAGGGGTTGCGGTAAACTGTTGATCTTGTTTCTCCTTGGTCAGATCCCCCTCAAATTCTGAGAAGATACGTCCACGACGGGTTGACACTTGAATCGATGCAAAGGCATCTGCGGGTGCGATGAGATCCACCTTCGTATGATGCCCTTTGATGACGCAGTCCCCGCTTAAAGGCGCTGCCACATCGAGATGGGTGTCTGCATGATGTGCATCAATGTGGAATGTACTCCGTACCTCCCGGAGCTCAATTTGCCCGTGACCTTTATTAACCTCAATGGTGCCACCCACCGAGTGGACGACGGCATTTCCATGACGATGCGCTAGTGCGAGATCTCCCCCGACCTCATCAAGTTCAAGGTAGCCGTGCCTATGGTCAGCTTCAAAGTTACCACCGACTTTACCAAAACTGGCATTCCCGTGCCCGCCTCCAAAGCACACATTCCCTTGAATCGAATCCGCTTCGACGTTTCCGTGGCGTGTGTCTAAGTTCAGATTGCCCTCAATTGCACCGAGAGCAACATCACCATGTCGGTTGCTGACCGTAGTTGTCCCTCGCAAATCGTCTACGGATACACTACCGTGCCGATTGTGGAGTTCCAAATCCGTCTGCCGCGGGACGATCAACCAATAATCAACGCGTGCACGCGGTTGCCTGTTCCGCCACAACCCCCATCCTTCCGGGTAGTTTGTCGTGATCGAAGCCTGCGTTACCCGGCCTGAGGCATCTTTGTTAGGCTCAATTCGGATTTCAATGTCTGAAACGATCTCTTTCGCAGTCTCCTCATCATCCGCCCACGTCGTGATCTGATAGTCAATTTGGAGGCTGTTTTTCGCCCATGATTTCACCTCAATATCGCCGTGTCGGCTATCAATTCCCAAATCAAACTTTTCACCCGTTTCAAACTGCACCTGGGCTCTTGGCTCATCGTGACAGACGCTGTGGCTCCTGCCACGATGATGACGCGATTCACGTTTTATGTCTTTAGCCGAATTTCTCAATCCCCGGCTAAAATCACGCGAAAGTCCACCCCGATCTTCCAACGATTCAGCACCAGCCTTTAATAACTCAACAAAACCCTCTCGCTTATCTTCGGACAATGATTGTTCCGCGGAATCTTGCTTAGACTCATCAAGCGCGTCAAGAGTTTGTAAGAGCGATTCTCCTTCCTCTATGGCGACTTTACCTTCAGCCACCATTTTGAGTATGAACATTCTTTCCTCGTTCATCGCTATTTCCCCCTTAATTGATTGATTAATTCAGTTGCCTCTGATGCCGTGATCTCCCCTTCATTGAGCCGCTTGAGGATGGCGCGACGTTCCTCTGCCACCTCATCCGGAGCAGGCGATTCTGCCTCAATCTCATAGCCGAGTTCTTTGATAACAGCGTTTAACCGACTACGGACGGTTGGGTAGGAGATTTCAAGCTCACGTTCCATTTCTTTGATATTGCCCCGATTCTTGACGAAAACCTCAATGAAATCGAGGCTTTCTTGTGACAACCGACAGAAGCGGCAGGTCGAGTACTCACTTTCTATTCGCGTGTGACAGGAACGGCAGTGTAAGCCTGTTACTGTCAATTCGCCGTCGCACGTTGGACACGCCTCTAATATCTTTCGCAAGGTTATTTCGCTCCTTCACAGTTTGATTATTGCATCGCTAATAACAATATAACACTCTATTATCTATATGTCAATATATTTTTGATATTTATAACATAATTTATCAATTTAACTTAACAAATGGAAATTATAATACAAAATATGTAATACTACGAAGGTTCATTGGTTTGATGCCCTATACACATTGCGCTCCGCTGGAGCACAGGGATTAGATGTATCGGTCTGCTATAGACATGTCGCTCCTCCGGAGCGGAAAGCAAAGCCGAATTGAGTCCACATTCGTAGGGGTTTGGTTTCCCAACCCCTACGGAAGATTCTGCGTCGGGGCACCGCCCTCGATCATCCGGTTGCGTTGAAGTGTCAGCAGAACCGAGTAACTTGGGTGATCTTATATGGTTGACGATTGCGACTCATGACGAGCATGAAGCGAGCATAGGGGCGGGAAAGGCAATGGGAGAGGGGAGGTGGGAAAACGGTCGAAATCCGTCAGATCCAGCTATATACTGCTGAACGTAGTACAAGACTCATGATGGGCCAAAAACACCCGATCAATGCCTCGCCGAGTACCAATCCGACAAAGAAGGGCATCCCACGACGATAAGCCTTGATGCCGCCATGTTTGAGTAGCAGCCATTTTGCAGCCATCCCGATCAGCAGGGGGAACCAGACAAGGTTCATTGTGCCGGGGGCGACGCCGACCACGTAGCCAGCGGGGTGGAGCGGGCACCAGACAAATCGGGCGCGTAGGAACATGATGCCCAAGTTCATGAGGAAACCGAATCCGAGAACTATCATCGCCAACCAATCAGTAGGTTTCGGATTGATTAACCAAGAGGACAGGAAATTGTACGCCTCAGCGCCGCCTGAGTGAATCTGCTCTGAACCGGCGGCGACCCCTTCTTTGTAAATTGTGTAGGGATAGAGGATAAGGGCAGATTCAATACCTACGAAGCTGGCGATGACCAATACGATGAGCATCGTGCGATTTCGGATGCCGGTCCGCTCCGCCAGTTTGAACGCTTCCATCTGATCGGGCATGGGGTGTGTCCGAAACGAAGCGTAACTCGCCCCGCTCAGCCAGTTCAAGAGGGAAAGCATTGTCAGATTCCCTGCACGGAGCCGACGCGTACCGAATATGGAGATTGTCATGTATTGGGGCGTGACATAGCCGACCGCTTGGATCGGTGGTCCCAACTCCGCTCGCATCCGTGTCAAGCCGACGATAATTATCAGGTAGATGGAGATGAAGATAATACAGCCCCAGATCGACATACCGCCCTTGATGCAGAACGCCATCAATACCAAGAGGCAGAGCGCCAATGTGATAACTGTCGCACGGTAAGAGAGCGCTTCCCCGGCTTCGTCCTCGCGGTCTGGGCGAAAAACACGAGAGATAACCATTGAGAAATGCCTTCTACCGCTCCAAATTGTGATAAGCAGCAGGGCAAACAGCGCACCGGTGCCTTGCTCGCCGAAGAAGGGATACCCCGGCAGCTGCATGATCCCCATCATGCTACCGTACAGCAGTTGCATCTTGCCGAAGAGGTAGAAGAACGCACAGGAGAAGGAGAGGTCTAAGGGAAGAATGAACCCGAGGCCGATCATATAGGGATGAAGCCGCAACGGCATACTTCCCAGTGCGCTCCACGGCTTCTGTGTGAAGTAGATATTGAGATCGTATTGCTTGACAGGGATTGATGGCAATGCAGGGAAGAAATACTGCATTCCGTTGAGTATATTGATTCCGGCGGCAATCCCGAAACCGAGCCAGAGCAGCCGATTTCTGAAGATTGCACCGTTGTCCGCCGTGATTTCGAGCGGGATTTGGATCACGGGGTACGCCAGTTTTTCGTGCACCACCCATTGCCGTCTAATAAGAGAGGTCAGACAGAGAAAAATGAGCATCAAGGAGAAGATGACAATCGACCATGACAGGATAGGCGTGATCCAGTATCGGTAGTAACCATCTCTGAAGAAGTCGACCTCGCCCTCAAAGAAATCGGTGACCGCTCTCAGGTCGGAGACAACCAGCCACGGTGGCAGGTGGCGGAAAAGGAGTGCCTCCCAATCGTTTTCGGGGGTCGCAAAACGGAAGGCGTAGGGGATAAGTCCCATTAAGCGCGGCATACAGTCATGCCCAGCAAAGGCACTCCCCACAGCGAGCATACCATAGATAACAAGCAGGTCTTGCCGACTGAGTGCGGCATTCGGGGCGATCTGACGGACGAGGATGTTCAACCCTGTGATCACCAAGAGCGCGAACATGACGTTGACCGACAGCGTAACGATTGTCAGATGCGCGGTATGCCACAACATCTCGATGTAGGCAATCCAGTAGCTGTTAGCGATAATCAGGACTACGCCAATCAGGACAGCACGTTTACTAATTGTGGTAGAAGATTCTTGTCTGAGCATCTTATTTTAGAATGACCATTTTACGGTTTGCAGAAAACGTCCCCGCCTGGATTTGATAGAAATATACACCGCTTGCAACCGGCCCACCATACATGTCTTCCCCATCCCAGTAAGCCGCCCTATCGCGGGTGATGTATGTCCCAACGGCTTGATAACCGAGGTCTAATTGACGGATGCCCCCGCCCTGTGCATCATAAATTGAGATCGTTACTTCTGAATCGACCGAGAGTTGGTACGGAATCCAGGTTTCTGGGTTGAACGGATTTGGATAGTTTTGCAGCAGCATCGGCCTCTCAGGGAATAGCTCGGTCATTGATATGCGTTCAGCGATCACGTTCACCGGAATTGCCCTTGTCAACGAATCCGCCAATTGCAGATCAACAAGTTGGAGGGGAAGTTGGGATGCCGGAAGAGCTGTCCTTTTAACATCAAAAACAAGCGTCGCCAGTTCCCCCTCTGCTGTCACACCGTGCGGTGTTCTTTGACGCGTTTGTGTCAACTCCAGTTGTGGACCTTGTTGAGAAACATGCCAGTGACTTTGGGGAAGCGCAGCCGCTAACACGGAACCTGGTGAGGTAGAAAGAAGCTTCAGTACCGCTGGATCATACTGGATTGAGAGATGGTAACCGTAAAGATCGGCTATTGCCGTGCTCTGGATTGAGATGGTCAATTGGCGGGTATCCGTCGCACTCGGGATCATCACGAGGCGCAGCTCCCCTTCGGGCGATGCTGAACGGGGTTGTCCAAAATCGGCGGATGGTGTGGCGTTAATGTATTTTTCGCCGAAATGTTGACCGACAAGCACGAGGTCAAAAATATCTACCACCCCATCTTGGTTCACATCATAAGGGGGAAATTTACGCGCACCATCTCCCTCTTCGATTGTCAGGGTAAGTGTGTAAGGCAAATCTCCTCCACCGCCTCCGGAACGATTCTTAATCTCGGCATAGTAAGTTCCATCCACAGGAATTTCAAATCCTTCTATCATAGAATCACTACCCGGCACAAAGAGCGGAACTTCTGATAAAAGTTGTAGATCGCTATTATACAGCGATAAAGCCACGGTAATGAATGGAATGGCGGATTGCCCGTCCACCTTTAGCGTGATAACTTGCCCCGCTGCAGCAGTAAACTGAAACGCATCGGCATCTCCGGCAAAGTTGAGCGCGCCCTGGACAGGAACATCCACCGCTAAAGGAGTTGGATTCCCTTGTAGATCTTCATGATCATCTTCGGGCAGTTCACCCTCAGACAACGTCAGCGTATAGGAATAGGTGGAACCAACCGCCCCACCTATGAAACCGACAACATCAATACAGTACTCACCATCGGCAGGGAT
>JAJECO010000036.1 GCA_022822005.1 Candidatus Poribacteria bacterium | reverse complement strand
GTTCTACCAGACATGATTTATTGCCCCATAAGAAGCCGCTTCTACCTCTTCACAAGGTCACCGAAAGCTCCCGAATCAATTCAAAATCGGCGACGATATCAGACGCTGTAACCTGGTGCGTGTCATTTTCCGTTTCGCACGCATCAAAACGTGACTGCAACTCGCAATCGTCGATTCCGCCATACTCACCAATAAAAACCAACTGCGTGCCCGGTTTCTCGTCGCCCCATGACTCACCAATGATCAGACGCGCCCGTTGGCCGACAACGTGGACGATTCCCTTCCGGCTGGGAATCTCATGGAGGTAAACAAACCCTTTGGCGCGGTAGATTGTTGCCGGTAAGGTTCTCACTGCATGACGCACTGCCTGATGTGACAGTGGTTTGTCGGTCGTATAACTCCATGTATTAAAGACCAACGTATGGTCGTGTTCGTGGCTGTGTTCGTGATGGTGTTCATCCTCGCTGCCATGTGCATGGTCGTGGTCATGCGCCTCGCCGTCGGCATGGACGTGAACATCCAAGCCCGATTTCCCCAAAAAGCGGCGGAGGTCGTATGTCCCGATGCCGAGCACCAAATCGAGCGGAACCTTACCGTGTGTGGTTTCGAGGATACGCGCCCTCGGAACAAGGTCTTTGACAAAGGCTCCCAATTTCCCCCGTTTTTCATCATTGACCAAGTCAACCTTGTTCAGAACCACAATGTCTGCCATAGCGATTTGGTCTAACGCGAGCTCCCGATGCTTTCTGGCTACCTGATCAATCTGCTCGGAATCAACCACGGTCAACATACTGTCCACTCGTACCCCCGACCGCAATTCGGGCGACATAAAGGTCAATGAAACCGCCGTAGGGTCAGATACGCCGCTGGTCTCAACGACGATATACTCCGGCGGGTCTGGACGTTGAACCAATTGTACCGTGGCCTCAAGCAGGTCGTCGCGAATTGAGCAGCAGATACACCCGTTGGAAAGGTTAATGGTGGATTCCCCAGAGACGCCAGAGATCAACTCGGCGTCAATGTTAACCTCTCCAAAATCGTTGACCAATACCGCCACACGCAATCCGTGGTCGGCGTTGAGAATGTGGTTGAGCAGGGAGGTTTTGCCCGCGCCTAAAAAGCCGCTGATGATGGTCACCGGAATAGGTTCTGTGATGTCTTGGATTTCAGTCATCCTCTTACTCCTTAAATTATGGATTGCTTGTATTCGTGGATTCGTCACGCTGACTGAGCGTCTTGAGTCTCCGAATCAAGAACTGTTTTCATCACTCATCCTCTAAAATCCGGCCGGGTGAACGCCTATTCTCCCCAATATTCCAGCAGCAGACACAGCCAGCTGGGTGACTGAAGCTGGGCGCCTCCGGGGTCTCAAACGCTCCAGGTTCAGTGGACTCTTCGGCACCCGACTCGCCGAAATCTACTTCAGTGCCGGATGGATTGGGGCGGCCCCGGCTGATGAGAAAGGTGGGGGCACTAATGACCTTTTTGACACGAGGCGTATAGCAGATGGGGCATTCGACAACCACTTCGCCAAACTGTGCAAGGGGAAGCTGTTCCTCGAAGAGAATATCACAATCGGGACATTCAAATTCATAAATCGGCATTGCGTGTTTCCTGATTGATTTAGGCGCTTAAAGGTCCAATTCAATTGTCGATAACGTCTCACGCTCCACGGCTTCATTGCCTTCGATAAGCTAACTCAGATCTCAAGGCCTTCACGATGGTATCTACATTGTGACGCATCAAACCGATATACGTCCCTTCGGGAGTTCCGGGCGCTCCCATCGCATCGGCGAAAAGACCGCCGCCGATTTCGACCTCGAACCCCTTTGCGCGAACAGCGGCTTGAACAGCCTTGATGCCCTGCGACGGCGTTGAGGTTTCGACGAACATCGCCGGGATTCGATTTTCAATAATAAACGCCGCGAGCTCTCTGACATCAGCGACACCCACTTCCGTTTCTGTGTTCAACCCTTGAAGCCCACGCACCTCGAAACCGTAAGCGCGTCCGAAGTAACCGAACGCATCGTGCGTCGTGACGAGAACGCGACGTTGAGCGGGTATCTGTGCCGCAAGGTTTTGTAGGTCGCCATGCAATGTTTTCAACACTGCCAGGTAATTCTTCGCGTTAGAATGATAATATTCGGCATTATTAGGGTCGGCTTGAGCCAACGTATCTCGAATCCTTTCAGCTGCCATCATCCAGAGCGACACATCGTGCCAGACATGTGGGTCGTAACCGCCCTGAAATTCAGATGTTGTCCGAAGTTGTGAGCGTAGGGTCCCAGCCGTAACGGCGACGGGCTTCGTTTCAGCCGGCATCTTATCGAAGACGGCGCCTATGATTTTCGCTTCGAGATGCAAGCCGTTGTAGAAGATAATATCAGCGTCCTTTAGCCGTTCGACGTCTCCCGCTGTCGGTTTATAGAGATGCGGGTCAATTCCTTCACCGACAATCCCGGTGACATCAATCCTATCTTGGCCAATATTTTTCACGATGTCGGTAATCATACTGATTGTTGCGACGACGTGAAGTTTTTTCGCTGTTGTAGAGTTTGCATTTCCGGGGTCTTCTGTGTTATCCTTTTGACATCCGCCAGCAACCATCAACAGTAACACTAACAAACATAAACTCGTTTTGAAAAATTGTCGATCCATTCTCTCAACTCCTTCTGAATTTGTTATGTCAGGACTTACGCTAAGCTAGCACACGAGGGTAGATTTTCTTATTTTTAACCCCCTGAATTCCCCAACTCCCCTGACAAGGTGGGGGTTAGGGGATCTTCTCCCTTGTCTTTCCCCGCTTATCAGAGGGGTTCAGGGGAACTTATGAACATGCTGTGTAAATTATATGTTATATTATAACATAACGAATTCAGAAGTCAAGTCAGAAATGGAATCTTCTGGGTAGGAGGAGTTGACTGAATCTTTAACGAAGAAAACAAGCCGGCATTGTCGTTCTGTTCTACTCAAGAAAAGACATTTTGAATTCGTTGACAAAAACGGCGTTATATCATAACATAACATACACCTTCATTTATAAGGAGCTAGGGATATGTCTGTTACGGATGCGGAAAACACAACATTTGAAGTCTTTCCCAAGCCAACCCATGACCATTCTCAGTGCGTCAAAGACGCATTGGCAAAGGCTTTGGCGATCTGTCAGGTGCGAGGCGTGCGATTTACCGAGCTACGGAAACAGGTTTTTGAACTCGTGTGCGCCAGCCACAAGCCAATCGGCGCCTACGATATTCTTGACACCTTTCAAAAACGTGGCAGGAAAACCGCACCGCCAACCGTCTACCGGGCACTCGACTTTCTGCTTGAGCAAGGTTTGATTCATCGGATTGCCTCGTTAAATGCCTATGTCGGGTGCGACTTCCCACAGGAACCTCATCGCGGCCAGTTTGTCATCTGCAAATTGTGTGGCGAAGCAACTGAGCTGGTCAGTCACACGATCGATAAGTGTATTGCTGGCGCCGCCGCGAAACTTAACTTTCAGGTTCAATCCAGAGTGATCGAGATTCTTGGCGTCTGCTCGGTCTGCCAATGAGTATTTTGCGACGGTTTATTCTCCCTTTGTCCCAGTTTCACTCCAGCCTCCCGGGCAGCTGCCAGTGCCTCTTTGGTTCTCATTGAAATCAGTTGATGTTTATTTGCCCCTGCCCATCAACCGTACGGATGAACCGTCTCCCGGTGGAAATGAGATCAACGGTGAATTCCTCGGGCATATCTCTGCCTTTGGTTCCCGCGAGCTTGCCAAGTGGCGTTTTCACATCATCTTTTCAAAACGCCCAATGTGGTCGATGATTGTAGTCATTGACGATGTTTGAGTAAAGATGTCCCACACTTTCCACCTTCTTCTGTCGTTGGCTGTGCGGATAAAGGTAGACCCGCAGCGTGTCAATCACACTTTTCGCATCGGGATTCGACCCAAAATCGGGGCGCGTTACCGTCACCCACAGAGTTGATAAAAGAGAGTCCATAATCAAGGCAATTCATTGTTATTTCCTTTCAGTATGGTATGCAATTTGTTAAACTTATTGTGCTAACGGGCGTGTGGCTACAATACTAAAAATAACATCTTATCTGCATTATCAGAAATATATTACAGTGGTAAAAATGCCAAAAATCATGAAGATTTTGAACAATACGGAAATTGCTTTGGGATCGGAGTTTGGGCGCGCAAGTGCAGTCGTGAGAAAGTGGACCCGTGACATCAGCATCTCCTATTTTTCCCCCATCACGCAGTGTATTGTAAGGCAAAGTTGAACAAGGATGAAGTCATGGTTCATAGACAGATGAGAGTGATCTTAATCACAATTTTTGTATGCGTACTATTTTCACCGCTGAGTGCGGCGGCTACTGAAGTGGGCACGGCAGCGGATCTCTATGAGACCGCTTTCAGGTTGATAGTTGAAGGGGATTATAGTGAAGCGTATGATCGACTCAATGAAGTCATTGACAAATACCCGAACACTGTCCATGCGCGGTTGGCAGAAAATCGGAGACAACGGTTGGAACAGCTGAATCTGCCAAGCATCCGGCGCAAGAAAATTGACCAAGGTGGTAGGGTGGGAACTGTTGTGTTCAGCACCTTATATTCGACGTGGTTGGGAATTGGTACGGCGAGACTTGTTGATGAGACAGACGGAGCAAAGACTGTCGCTGGGGGTATGATGATAGGAGCACCGACAGGGCTTTTGACCTCTCTGGTTGTAACACGAAACGCTAAATTGACTCGCGGACAGTCCGCTTTAATCAACTCCAGCGGTTCCTGGGGGACGTGGCAGGGATTGGGCTGGGCGATTCTGATCTCCGAAGATGATGGCGAAAAGCCGTTGATTGGCGGCGCAATGATCGGTGGACTGTCAAGTATCTTGGCGACCTCTGTTATCACAAGAAAAATTGATCCGAGCTTGGGAGACATGGCGATGATCAATTATGGCGCGCTTTGGGGTACGTGGCTGTCCGTGACCGCAGCAAAGGTTGTGGGGATACCGGATGGGGATGAATTGCTCGCTTGGACGCTCATCGGGGGGAACTTGGGCGTGGCAGCAATGGCATCACTCGCCTCACAAATTGACATCGCACCGGCACGGGCACATTGGATTAATCTGGGAGGGATTATTGGTACTATAGTTGCCAGTGGAGTAGTGATGATAATCGCTGAAAGCGATATTAGTGAATCAGCTGCATTTGGCACCCTGATGGTTGGCGGCATTGCCGGGTTGATTACGGGTGCCTACAACACCCGCCATATTCCACCCCCAACGGTGAGTGAAAGGTTGCGGCAACGGAATGATTCGGCACTTTGGGATCGACCCCCTCATGAGTTACAGTTGAGCTCTCGCGGTATACGCGCCAACCTCCTCACGATCCGATTTTAATCTTCGAGTTTCCCATTTAGACACCTCCGCTCCCCGGTAGATGCGGTTTCCAACCGCATCGGCACAGTTGGAAACAGTGCCTACCAAACGGGAGAACGGTAGGCGCGGTTTCCTAACCGCACCGGTTTGGAGTGTCTCATTATGGTGAACAATATAAATATGTAGACGTTCACCAATAGTGCCCCTTATCGAAGCCTCATGAAGTCCCCCTGATAAGGGTTTCCCCCCTGACAAGGGGGGCTAGGGGGGTTGGGGATTTAGGGGGTTGGTTGTGTATCGAAAGTGTATAAGTCATGATAGAATTCACCATAATTCTCAGGTCCACTATAGTTAGTAATGAACAAGGATTGCAAATATGTCGAATCAACTCCTCAAGATTGCTATCGTAGCCCTTCTTTTGTTATTCTCACATCCGCTGTGGGCGGGTGAACTTGAATCAATAGAGAACTCAGATCTGAGTTCCCTACAGGCGCTGGAAGCACGATTAATCTATGAGGGTGCTGTCCAGCAGGTTGTCGATGAGAAGCATGATGAAGCCCTCAGACGACTGGACTGGATTATTTCCACATATCCCGAAACGACACATGGGCAGTTGGCAATGGCTAAAAGGAAAGAGATTTCTATCTTGCTGCAGCAACCCAAACCGATTAGCGGCATGAGCAGGGCGAGTTTGGTCGGCTTTGGCACATTCTTCACCACATGGGTAGGTGTTGGTACATTAATCCTTCTGGATGTAGAGGAGGCGGCCCCCTATGGCTTGGTTATGATTGTTGGACCTTTGAGCGGACTATTCGGTTCTTTAAGTCTTACGCGGGAGAGCGAACTGAGCGATGGGCAGGCTTCACTGATCGCCCTCGGCGGGACTTGGGGTTTCTGGCAGGCGATTGGAGCGGCAAGTCTCGCCGGTGCAGGTGACAAAGCGACTGTGGGTGCGAGCATGATGGGCGGTGCCGTTGGACTGGCGTTGACCGGTCGTATCGTCAGAGATAGGGACATCAGCCCCGGCGATGCGACACTAATCAATCTCGGCGGGATCTGGGGAACATGGTTTGCGATCTGTGGATCGCTGGCTGTTGGCGACAGGGGTAGTGATAACAGCGACTTTATTTTGGGCAGTGCAATGACGGGTGGCAATGTTGGGCTGACGACCATGGCGGTGTGGTCAACGAAACTGAACATGAGCCGCGCCCGCGCGCGTCTCATTAATATCGGGGGCATTGTTGGCACACTCTACGGTTTGGGAGCGAATATTCTGCTTGACATTGCCCCGGAAGACCGGAGTTTTTGGTCCCTCATGGGGCTCGGTGGGGTGGTTGGGTTGACAGCGGGCACTTATTTTACCCGGAACTACGACACACAAACCAGCTATTTCACCGATGGCGGTATGGGCTTACTTGATCTCAATCCCGCTGAGAAAAGATGGTCCCTATCTTTCCCAACGATTGGCGTTGTTCCTGTCAGCAATGGAAATTCCCACAGCCCTGATATTGAATTGCGGACATCGCTGGTTCACCTTCGGTTTTAATTGGAAAGGTTGGAGAGGATCGCCACAATACGCGCCTAATGAACACTGTTGAGGGGGCACCGCCGGATTTGCCCGAAAAGACTACCATCAGAGCCTACTATGTGAGCATGTTCCTCTATTGGGGCGCACTATATGTCTACTCACCCATTCTATCGGTATACGCTCAGTCGTTAGGTGCTTCGTTCACCACTGTAGGCCTGGTTGTCGGGGCGTACGGGTTCGTACAGATGTGGCTACGAATTCCGTTGGGGGTTTGGTCGGACCGGTTGGGACGGCGCTTGCCCTTTCTTTATGCCGGACACTTCTTCAACCTCGTTGGGTGTCTGGGACTTGCGATGGCACCGACACCGATCTATCTCATCGCTTTCCGTGGCGTACTCGGTATCAGCGCCGCCACATGGGTTGCATTCACGGTGCTTTTCGCCAGCTACTTCCCACCGGATCAGAGTCCCAAGGCGATGGGCGTTGTTACGGCTGTCAACGGCATCTCGCTTATTGTCGTCAATGGGTCCGGCGGTCAGATCGCGCAGATGTGGGGGATGGGCGCAACATTCTACGCCGGCGCGGTTTTAGCGGCTATGGGGCTCGTCGCAACCCTACCTATCAAGGAGCATCGGACCCACCGCCAACCTCCCACATTCAAGCAGATATGGCGCATCATGACACACCCCGCGTTGATGCTTATAGCCGCTATCACAGCACTCAATCACTACACATTTTGGGCGACTACCTTTGGCTTTATCCCGGTTCATGCAGCGAATCTGGGTGCGAGCAAGTTGGCACTCGGGATCATTGGCGTAGCAGCTTTGGTGCCCTATACCTTAACCGCTCCAATGAACCATCATTTCGCTGCTCGCTTGGGCGAAAACCGCACTGTCTTTACAGGGATTTTGGTGATGGCGGTGACGATGTTTCTTGTCCCCCTGATCCACAATATCCCACTGCTGGCGGTTGCACAGGGCGCGAGTGGGTTTGGGCGAGGTTTGGTTTACCCGTTACTGATGGGGTTGAGCATCCGGGAGATATCTGGCGAGGATCGGGCGACCGCAATGGGAGTATTTCAAGCAATATATGCGATCGGTATGTTTTTAGGTCCAGCGACTGCTGGCGCTGTTGCCGATGTGGCGGGGCTTTCTGGGGCGTTTATCATTGCTGGCGCGGTTTCAGTGGTTGCAGCGGTGGCGGGGCTGACCCTCATCGGACGGACAAACCACCCGTCGCGGTCTGGAGGAGCACAGCCCTAAATCGGCATAGGTTACAATTTGCCGTCCGCGCGCATTCGTGCGCCGTAGGCTTCGATTTCGTTTCTTTCCTCTGGTGTGAGTGTGTCGCGATCGGACAGTGCCGATGCAATTCGGCGGAAGCGGGGCACGTTCCGCAACCCCATAACTGTCAAATTAACCGACTCATGACCGAGGACGTAGCGGTAGAACTGTTCTTCCCCCGGCGCGCCCTCACCATCGAAGAGCTTATCGTTCCGTGACGCATTCATAATCACGACGCCGGTATTATGCTTACGCGCCTCCGGCAGCACAGTTTCCTCCGGCTCCTTCATGGCGCAGTTATACCAACATAGCACGGTATCAAAAAATCCGGTTGCGACCGCCTGCTGAATCTGTTCCCAATCGTGGCCCGTGACCCCGATGAAGCGGATCAGTCCTTCCTCTCGTGCTTTTTGAACTGCTTCCAGTGCGCCATCGGTTCCCAGCGCGCGGTCCCGTTCCTCTTCGGTATTTAGATGGTGAAGTTGATAGACGTCGATGTAATCTGTCCGCAATAGGCGTAGCGATGTTTCGAGGTCTCGACGTGCGCCTTCAGCATCGCGCTGTTGGGTCTTGGTTGCGAGAGTCAGTTCGTGTCGGCGTCCTTGGACGGCTTCGCCTATAACTCTTTCGTCATCTCCATCCCGATACGCTCGTGCTGTATCCATGTAATTGACGCCGCTGTCTAACGCAGCTCGATATCCATCAGCGGTTTCGCAATACGCGCCGCCGGTACCCAACCGAGTTACGGTCAATCCTGTTCGACCAAGAACCGTTTCGGGGATTTGATTTGCCGTGAGCGTATACCTCCTTGAGTTCTTCTCGTTTACCCAGTCTTCGCCAAGTTAGCAATATAGACCGCGACCATTCATCGTGTCAGCGTTTCTCAATTATACCCGTTTATACCGGTATGTCAATTGGAAAAGGGGGTTTGAGATCTTAGGAAATCTGCTTGACATGGTACTTTCTAGTCGTTAAAATATACCAAATCCTGACATCCTTTGCAATGTCTGTTAAAAATAACGCAAGTTACTATTTGTCGAGTCTGCTCGGCTTGGATAGTCATATCCAAGCCCTCTTTGTACATATGCAGTGGATTTGTCAATCCACTGGGAGCAGTGATGGGGTGACTTTAGCGTTTATTCGCCCGGTTTGAACCGTTTCCTTATAACCAGCAACTTAGGTTAAAAATAATCGAGTAAGAGGAGTCTCATTAAATGCCGACGTACGAATATAAATGCTTGGATTGTGGTATCCAATTTGATCGGTTTCAAAGCATCACCGAAGACCCGATCCAAGAATGCCCCGAATGTTCAGGTCAGACCAAGCGGTTAATTGGTGCTGGCGCTGGGCTAATTTTTAAGGGTTCCGGCTTCTACATCACGGACTATCGTAGTGATGGATACAAAGAGAGCGCGAAGAAGGACAAAGAATCGTCATCAAGCAGCGGCGGGGATAGCAAAAGTGGAGATAGCAAAAGCGGCGATTCTAAACCGAGCAAAACAGAAGGTAGCGACACCTCCAAATCGACTTCAGATGCAAGTGCCTGAGAGGTAGTCGATCAGGTAAGTCTGCCCTGACAAGGTCGGGAGAATCAAAGCAATATTTCGTGGCGCACCGCCCACCAAAGTTCTCAATATCGAAGATATAGACACTATCTTCGTTCCGGGCGATTTTCAGGGGGCTTCACCGTATCCATCAACCGAAGGGAGAACGCATGAACCACACGCATCACCATCATGACCATGACCACGCACACCACCACCATGATGGAGAGGAAGATGGGGATCAACATAGTCATCAGCACCACCTACAGGGGAAATTTCGTTTTGCTGTCATATTGACCACTTTTGTGTTTGGTGTCGAGGTAGTAGGCGGAATTCTGTCCAATAGCTTGGCGTTGTTGAGCGATGCGGCACATGTTTTCTCAGATTCCATGTCGCTGATTATGAGTTGGCTGGCGATTTATCTGTCAACTCGCCCGGCGACCAGTTCCCGCACCTACGGCTATCACCGGACGGAGGTCTTCGCTGCGTTGATCAACGGCGTTTCGCTGATTGCAATCTCCGGGTGGATATTTTACGAGGCTGTCCAGCGGTTTATCGCACCTGAACCTGTCAAAAGCAAAGAGATGCTCGTGGTGGCGGTCTTCGGATTTATTGCGAATATGGTCATTGTTTGGCTGTTCCACGGGGAAGGGCATAAAAACCTCAACGTGCGGAGCGCGGTGCTCCATGTCATTGGAGATGCGCTCGCCTCCGTCGGCGTCATCGTGGGTGGGGTGGTGATATATTATACCGGTTGGTTCGTTGTCGATCCAATTCTGAGTTGTGGGATCGGTCTGGTGGTCTTGGTTGGCGCGGTCAGGGTTACGAAAGAAGCGGTTCACATCCTGTTAGAGGGGTCTCCGAAACATGCGGATGCCCAAAAAGTTGCAGCGTGCATCAGCGCTATTGACTCAGTTGAGGATGTCCATGACATGCACATCTGGTCTTTGTGCTCTAACTATTTAGCGTTGAGCACGCATGTGTCAGTTGCTGATGATGCCAGCGGATCCTCGAATCAATTGCGGCAGGAGATTAATGACAAACTACAAACGCAATTCGGTATTTTCCACACGACAATTCAGATTGAGCAGCCCGGCTGCCCCCACGAGGGACAGCTGCTGTGTAACGCCGCCCACCACTGATTCTACATCTCTCGATTCTGGCAGCATGTGATGCCTAAATCGTCCATTCCAGCTTTCGACCATCAATTACTTACATCTTTATGGCCTAATACGATCGGGGCAGATCCAATATATGAGTGGCAAGATAAGCGAGCACTAAGTTGTTGTTGACTGGCGCAACTTGATAGAGCCGTGTTTCCCGAAACTTGCGCTCCACATCGTATTCATCGACGAAGCCGTAGCCACCGTGTGTGTCGAGGCAGACATTGGCTGCTTGCCAACTTGCCTCGGAGGCGAGCAGTTTTGCCATATTTGCTTCTGCTCCACAGGATGCGTTGGTATCAAAGAGCCAAGCTGCTTTATATCGGACCAAATCTGCTGCGACTGTCGCGGCATAAGCGCGACCGATCGGAAACTGTACGCCTTGGTTGCGACCGATCGGAGCGTCAAAAACCTCGCGCTCGCGGGCATAGGTGCTGGCTCGATCGACAAACCAGTAACCGTCACCGATTGCCTCTGCGGCTAACAGAATACGCTCGGCGTTCCAGCCATCAATGACGTAGCGGAAACCTTGCCCCTCCTCGCCGATTAGACTATCGAGCGGCAGCCGTAGGTCGCGGAACCAGACTTGGTAGGTTGCGTAGTTGAACATCGTGCGGACGGGCTGCACCTCTAATGCACCGTCTTGACGGCGGGCATCGCGTAAATCGACCAGGAACAGGCTAAGTCCCTCCGTCCGTTTATCGACCGCTTCGCGGGGAGTTGTCCGTGCCAGCAACAGAAGTAGATCTGACTGCTCGATGCGGCTGGTCCAGTTCTTGTGCCCGTTGACGATATATGCCGCCTCCTCTCGCCGAGCAAAGGTGCGAATACTGGGGGTATCGGAGCCGGCTTCCGCCTCGGTGACCGAGAATGCTTGTAGCCGTAATTCTCCGTTAGCGATGGGCGGCAGCCAGCGCTCCTTCTGAGGGGCGCTGCCGTGGCGAAGTAACGCGCCCATGAGATACATCTGCGCGTGAAACGCCGCCGAGTTTCCCCCGGAACGGTTGATCTCCTCCAAGACGATGCTCGCATCCGTTACCCCCGCGCCAAATCCGCCGTATGCTTCTGGGATCAGGATGGAGAGAAAACCAGCTGCTGTTAGGGCTTCGACGAAGGCGTGGGGATAGGCGCGGTTACGGTCGGTTTCGCGCCAGTAAGCATCGGGGAATTGGGCACAGAAGTCACGGATGTCACTGCGGAGTGCTTCGTGTTCTGGGGTGGGTTGAAAATCCATCGTATACCTCTTTCAGGCGAAAGGGCTGTCAACATTCTAACAGTCCTTGCGTTACTATAGTGAATTAGAGAAATAAGTAGACATTAATAGTAGTAGGCACACTCCGTGTGCCGTAACTCGGCGAGCAAGGTTCGTGACTGGGTTCGCTCATCATGTCTAAGTAATTCTAAAATCTACCATAATATGCATCGTATCACACGCGCTATGGGATGGCAAGATGCAAATTATGGTGCATTCTAAAAACAGATAGACACTTTCGCCCCTGGTAAGTGCGGCCTCCAACCCTGGTCTCGATTTATCGGACCGCACCGCATCGGCACTGTTAGAAACAGTGCCTACCAAATCCCGATTTATCGGGATCCCGTGACTACGGGACGAGGAGAACGGTAGGTGCGGTTTGGAGTGTTTCATTAATTCTAAGATCCACTATAGATTCGGGGAGAGGACTAGTACTTCGTCAAATAAATTGTGGCAAGCCACTCACCGCTCGGCTTGGATAGACATATCCAAGCCATAAATACCCGGACGATAGCGGAATGTGCTAGGTATCTGTGTAGTGGATTTGTCAATCCACTACGAGCAGGACCATTAGCATTTACCTGACAGTGTACTAGTGAGAAAGTTATAAGCCATGTTCAAACTACTATCGAAAAATCTTCTCCTTTACCTTATACTTTGGTCGTTGGTGGTCGTGGTTTCACAATCCAGTGTCTTTGCGACAGAAAGCCAACTGATACGATGGCCGCCAATTATTTGGCCCACGCTGACAGAAAACCTGATTGGCGAGGACGGCAGAAAGGTTATAAGGGTATATCTGCCGCCAAGTTACGAGTTTACCGAAAAACGCTACCCTGTCATCTATGTGCTACACGGATTCCGCGGAAATTCAAATAGCCTAACCCGGAAGATGAAATCGGCGATGGACCGTATGATCTTCGGTGAGGAGATTCAGGAAGCTATCGCTGTGTTTGTCGATGGATCGAATCGGTTTGGCGGGAGCCAGTATCTCAGTTCGCCAACAATCGGTGATTACGAGACGTACATCAGGAGGGATTTGGTCGATTTCATTGATAGGCAGTATCGGACAATACCCCACCGGGACAGTCGGGGGATCACGGGTTTTTCAATGGGCGCATACGGTTCAATGCGCCTTGCGCTCAAATATCCAGAGGTGTTCGGCGTGGTCGTTGCCCAAGCGGGGACTTATGATTTTGAGGACGATTTGATAACGTCTTTTACGGAGAAGGGTGGCGTTGTTATCACTCTCATGGAGCCGCTTAAAGAGAAATCTGGCGACGCATTTTGGGACGCACTGAACGCATTAGCCGATTCTGATACCTTGAAGAGAATTAGTTTGCCGTTTCGCAACGGTCTCGCGTATTTAGCGGGAGTCGCCTCTAATCCGGACAAACCCCCCTGTTACTTAGATTTGCCATACAGATTAAAGGCGGATGTTCCATTTTGGGAGCGCAATGAAGATGTGTGGGAACGGATTATTGAGAATGACATCATTCACGAATTAGACCGATACTCCGAGCGGTTACGACAAAATCCGGGACGACCGGTGCGACTGAATGGAGTTAAGTTAGTCCATGGCCTTCAGGACGATACGGCGTTGCCCAGACAAGCGGAAGCGTTGCATCAGAAATTGACGGAGCTTGACATCGACCATGAATATGTAACACACGGCGATGAACAGTCGCTTAGTACCGATAGTGAGTTTGTATCAGGTAGTGGCAGGCACACATTCATCGCCGAGGAGTCGCTTCAATTTATGGCGAAACATCTGGCGTTTGAGCCACCACCCGCCACCCCGGACGGATCGGGTACTGCTACCGTTTCACCGTACGCTGTTGCGGCGCATACCGATGGCAACGAAATTGTAATTACCTATACCCCTGAGGGAGTGATACGCGGTGGCACCTTGGAAGTTGATATCGCAGCAGGTTGGACACCGCCTCAGAATGTCGCAGGTCTTCCCGGATACACAACCGCAACGTCAACCGGCACTATCGGCGATATAACGTTCACCAATCAGAGGATTCAGATCATTGTTCAAAGCCTCATGCCCGACGACACGATTACCCTTGTTTATGGGGCTGGTGGGGGTAATTCAGGCGCAATCGCGTCAGCAGCCCGGGTTTCCACTTTCATTGTTTCTGTTGCTTCAACGTCGGACGGGACTTTGCGGTTGATTAAGCAGAGCCCAGTTCTTGACGTGTACCTGAATCCATGGGATGTGAATCGCGATGGATTTGTAGACGTTCTTGACTTCATCGCCGTGGCATCTCAATTCGGTAGGGTGATAGATGGGGTACTTTTCGGTCAAAACCCGGACGTGAATCGGGATGGAGTTGTGAACCTGCTCGATCTGATTGCTGTCGGAGATCATTTTGCGGAGCCCAACGAGAGTCCAGCAGCACCTGGGCGCGCGTCTGCTACCGTGTTGGCGACGATCAGATTTGAGAATCCTCGGTTTTCAGGGAATACTCTCCTACTTGATCTGATAGTTGATACGGTTGTACCTCTGATGGGTTACCACATCCGGATCGCACCGAAAGGGCTTCTGAAAATGGAATTGAACAGAAGCGAGGACGATGTCTTTCATCTGGAGGATATCGCTCAATCCGGAACGTTGGTGGGTGCCAAACTGGGTGGGGGACATCCCTGGCTTGGTCGGGCGCGTCTGGCTACGTTGGAATTGGAGGCGGATGGTTCGGCGGATACGCTGCAATCGCTGAACCGAACGATTTCTGTGGGGGCAGCGCATCTCGTTTCGGTGGACGGACAATCCTTGCACGTCGAGGTGGAGCCCTTCTCCATGAACAAGTTGCGCCCTCCTCGGACAGAGATATTCTCTAACTATCCCAATCCGTTTAACCCAGAGACGTGGATTCCCTTTCAACTGGATAGGGCTGCGTATGTGAGAATCGTCATTTATGATCTTTTGGGGCGCGAGGTCCGAAGGTTCGACCTGGGTTATCTATCCGCCGGTTACTACAAAACGCGCGAACGTGCCCTGTATTGGGATGGTCGGAACGATATGAATGAGCGGGTTGCCAGCGGAACGTATTTCTATCGTCTGGAAGCGGGCGATTTTATAGGCGTACACCGGATGGTGGTCTTGAAATGATGGAGGGTGTGAGATCGCGATATGCTTGGCATCCCGATGAATTTTGTGGGCTTTTTAGTTTTGGTCTTGCGCCGCATCCAAGACTAACGGTATTTTTTTTAATTCTGCGTCTAATATGCGAATATCCGCCGCCGCCTTCTGTTCGGCGAGCCACGCTTCTCTCAGCTTCTGAAGTTCTTCCGTGATAAGTATGTCCTGAATGTCTTGGCTGACTTCTGGATACGTCTTCTGGCGAGGCGGCGTTTTTTTGAGCAGCTTTGCGACGAGATACCCTTCGGGGACAGGAATGGGTTGGCTAACTTCGTTGACCACCAAATCAGCGATTGTCCCCCGAATTTCTGTGTCGATTGGAACGGTTTGCGGCTCTTCTTGAAACCGAAGAAGCGGGTGGTCGGGATAAGCTGCCTGAATCTCTTGAACGGTTGCAACTGTTCTCAACTGGGAGGAGATTGTCTCGGCGAGGGACTTGGATGTGGCTTGCAGATCTGCTGCATCGTCCGGTCTTGAACGGATCAAGATATACTGAAATTGAATCTGCGCAGGTTCAATGAATTCTGATCGATGCTGTTCAAAATATTGGGGCATTCTTTGATTGATCTGTTTTTCGTCGATCCGATTTCGAAATTGGCGGACGGTGAGCGCATTCACAATTAAGACAGTCTTTATCCGTTCCTCGACTTCCTGATATTCTAACCCAAGCCGCTCCAGCGCAGCGAAGAACAACGCCTCGTCGCGATATAACGCCTTCAGTGCTTGAATCTCCGTATTCACCCTTTTCCCCCAACTCCAAAGTAACATCCCGATATCATCTGCCTTCCGTAACATCAGTTTCTGATCGATGAGTGCTTCTAAAATCGCTCGTTTGACTGTGTCCGGGGGACTCCTAAGTTCTCGGATGTTTAACTCGTTGTCCACCTCGCCCAGTATGATGAGTGGATTGCTGACAATGGCGATGAGGATTAGCTCGTTCTCCAGCTCGCGGAACGTGATTGGCTGATCGTTGACGACAGCAACTATGTAGTCGAGGATTCTTTCCTCACTCAGTCCACTTGATGGGATACCGATGAAAGCAAGGCAGAGTAGGAGGTAGCATATAATACGCAATGTGTAGAACGGAGAAAGCGAAGTATCGGTGCACTTCCTGTCTTCCATTTCTGTCCTTTCCCTCGTATGCTATCCTTGAAAGTGTTGTCCTACCAGGGGGTGTTGGCATTTTGCTATTGCGAGAAGCGGTCAAATGATTGGAAAAGCTGCCAGAAACCGAGTTTTTTCTTCAAAACTCGGTTTCTTTTCTTGGTAGGAGTTACGCAGTCCAGTTTGTAGTAGCGCATTTCTTAATCCCGCCTGTCCCGATTCATCGGAGAGTTATCGGGGATTCATTGCGCCTCCGGAAGCCCCGATTTATCGGGACTACTACAAACCTAAGACGTTACTGTAGTTGACCGATTCATCGGGCGTTGAAAATTGTGTCCAGCGGCGATAAATCGCCGAACTACAATGCTCTGAGCGTTCAACTGCGTAAGTCCTACTGGGGATTCTACCTCGGTAATTCTCTATGTTCCCCGGGCCCGGTAGGTGCGGTTTGTAACCGCACCGAACATCGCAACGAAGGTGCTTGTCATAATTTATTTGACAGAGCACTATCAATTTGCGTTATAAATATAACCTCGCTCATGTTAAGAATTAGTGCAACAGCACCGACGTGCCTCAACAACCGTAGGCGGGGCATCTTGCCCCGCTCTTAATGCTTTCACCGTAACTGCACTCTGTTTTTACATGAGCCAATAACCTAAGTCCGTAGGTTGGGTTGAACGGCTAAACAGGAATTCCTATCAAGTCTAATAGAGGCTGAGGCGTTCAATAACACCCCCTGATAGACAGATAGAGTGAAACCCAACTCCGTTTTTCATCGGGAACGCTCCCTTTCAAAAACTTATTTCATAAAGGTATTGTTAGGAGTTGGGTTCTCCAATCCTTTGATCACACATCAGAAGCGATTGCGGATTTCTGTAGGTCGATTTTCCAAAATCGACGTTTGGGTGTCGAGATATGAATCTCGACCTACAATTTACCGAAAACTTTAGCTTCCATATTGTGTAGAATTATATTTGTTGAGGGGCTAACTGTCAATTAGAAGTTTTCGCGGTTGATAGAATGAACTGGCTGTGCTATCATGCTATAACGCAAGTTGCTAGTTATAGGGACCGTTGCAAACCGGGGGGAGAATCCCTCCCCGCTCGCAGTGGATTGACAAATCCACTGCAAACCCTCGTCCCAAATGGCTTGGATATGTCTATCCAAGCCGAGCGGGTTTGGCAACTAGCAACTTA
>JAJECO010000049.1 GCA_022822005.1 Candidatus Poribacteria bacterium | reverse complement strand
ACGGTCGCTGTATTGATCCCCTTCGCAGTCATCTCTGTCACTGTTGACGGTTCGGCGACCTTCCAGCTCCAGAGATAGACGGGACGACGGTCACCATAAATAAAGTAGGGTTTTGGATCTGTCGGTCCCTCAGAAATTTTCACAGGAAATTGAATTGCTAAGGCATCTTCAACCATTTCTCCGGTTTCATCATCTGTTTGAGGCAGCGTTTTTGTCCGATCATCCCACATGAGGAGAAAAGCGATTTCACTATCATTGTAGAACGACTTCGCTGTTACTGAATCGATAGAGGGGTTAAATTGTCGAGGGTCAATAACAATTTGGCCGACCAGTGGAAAATAGCTAGCTTCTTGAATTTCATTCCACGCTTCATCATTCATGCCCGGCAGCGCCCCAGCGCGATATTGTGAGCGTAACACTTTATCCCCAACCGCCGCCTGTGGCCGCTCTTCGGGTCCTAAAGATTTTACATAATTTGCGAGGTGCCAACTTTTCTCAAAAATTGGTTTCAAGGCTGTATCCAGTTTAGTCTGTTCTTCCGGACTGAGTTCCACGCCTTCCTCAACGTTGAGCATGATGTCCTCAAACATAAACAACTTTTCCTCAAGCACTGCGTATTCTTCCTCTTCCGCTTCTGAAAGCCCGTCGTCATCCATCTTGAATTCTAGCTCCGTCATACGCGCCGACTCATCGTCGTTTAACCCGAGTCGGAAACTTGAAATGAACGCCGGCATCGGCGATCCGGCGATACCGCCGATGAATCGCTTGAAGATATCCTCAGTTGTCGCGCCGCCCCGATAATTCCACTGCTCCCATAGGTTGGCGGGCCATGTGCGAAAGCCCCACTCATCCGTCAGATCTGGGGCAGACGTGCCATCGCCTCTGCCGATTACTCCGTGGCAATCGACACACCCAAGATTGGTGTAGAATTCTTTCCCTTTTGCGACACTCTCTTCGGAATATGGGACCTTGCCCGACACATCAATTAACCGTGGTGAAGCCCCTTCAAAACCATCGTAGAATGTTTTGATATGGGCAACGAGCTGCCACTGTTCATCCTCTGTCAGGATTTCCCCCCAAGCGGGCATCGAGGAGCCCGGCATACCGTTGGAAATGATGTCAAAGAGATCTTGATCGGTAGGTAGTTGAGCACTTTCTGTGGAACGAATTTTGTAGAGCCCACGAGTGAAATCTCTCGGTCTTGGCAACAGGTTCTCTGCTGCAGACCCATCACCCGCCCCTTCTATACCGTGACAGTGCGCACATTTATCTTCGTACAGTGCCTTTCCTTCTTCGGAGGCTGCGGGTGCCTGCTTGCCCTGGGCTAAAACTGTAATTGGAAAAACCGCTAACAACAGAATAAGACCGGCGACTGAAATCAAGATTGTATTATAGGATTGCTTTTTCATTGTTTTTCCTTCCGCTCCAGTCTTAATGCGCTGCTTCGCCAAAAGTCCTCGGTCGATACCCTGTGTACTCAGATAGGAAGAGGATTACGTCCCAGATCTCCTCTTCTGTCAGGTGGTCTTCCCAGACCGGCATTGCAGAATCCCACGGGGTCGCAGCCGGCGGCAGACCGGGTCCTCCCTTACTGATACGCCAGAAAAAGAAAGCTTCCTGATAGTTTGGAATAATCCCAGGGTCTTGAAAGTTTGCAGGCGGCGGGTTGAAACCGTGGGCGAAATGCCCCACTCCATCAAGGTCATCACCGTGGCAGTAGAAACAATTTTGATAATAGACCCGACGCCCGTTATCTACGTGTGCCTTGAATGCTTCCTTGTCATCTTTTTCAAGGTGCCGAAACGGGTTCGCCACCTCTTGCGTGAGACCGATAACCTTGTCGCGATAGGTCAATTCAGCGGGCGGTGCTGGATGGGCAGTGCGCAATGCTGCTGGTGGATCTGCCTTTGTTGACAATCTAGAAAAACTTAAACCAAGCATAACCAAAGGAATAAGGACAAACAACACGGTACGCCTTGTCCTCCTAGCATCATCAGCCAGAGTCTCTTTGACGGGACGCAGAAATTCTCGAAACCTGTCATCTTCGACGGATACGTGGACCAGAATCGCCAATAGAATAAGCCCCAGATACATTGAGATTACGCTGGCAGGTAACGGCACAGACCACACACCACCGATGAAGAATCTTAAAAAGAGCCAAAGCACAACAAATATGATTAGGCATTTTGTGAAAAGCGATAATTTTTGCATGGCGGTTTAATACTCCTTATTCGGCGGTTGCCTCTGCTTCTTCAGCCGCTGTCGCGTCTGTCGCACCCGTTAAGCTTGCCAGATAGGCGAGTAAATCGCTCATGTCCGAAACCGATAGTAATAGCGGAAAGTTATTCGGCATCGGGGAAGTTACAACCAATCGCTTACCGAAAGCACGGCTGTAGTTCGGACCTTCGTCGATATCGAATGTATCAATGATCTGCTCCTCGCCATCAACGATTAAGGTAACCTCATCCTCAGTTTCCTCTATCAATTCCCCGACGATAACATTCTCATCAAAATCAATCAACGTCGCTTGAACTTTCACATTCGACTTGGAAATTGTTTGGGGTTCTCCACCTATCTGGAGTGTAATGTTTTCGTCGTCCTCTTCTACGAGATCGCCACTTATGGTGGCACCCGTATCGGCAAGCGTTACTTGAATCCAGAAGTATCCTTTCCCTGTTAGATCTGTCAGTTCTTCAATCGGTTCCGGATCAAGCTCGCTTAATAGAATGGTGCGCTCTTCTTCGTTACCGGCTGCGTCCTTAACCCGTACGGTGATTTGCTCATTATCTTGCGTAACAAGTGTTCCCTGAATTGTGGCACCGCCAGTTTTCACTGTAACCGAACCGTATCCGCTCACAATCTGTGCATTCGGTAATAGGACAGATTCCTCAATATACCGGAGACTGTTTAACCCAGCGATATCCGTCAATTCGGGTGCAGCGACAACTTCAACACCTTCGTCAAGCGTTTGCCCGGTAGGTTGCTCGACACCAGCGACAGCGTGACACGCGATACACTTCGCGCCCTCTACGAAAACCTTTTTACCACGTTCCACGTCGCCTGTGAGGAGGGGTGGCAGTTCCTCCACTACAGCTTCCGCACTTCCGATATCGACGGGCGGCTCAAACTCTGTTATATCCACTTCACCACCCTGACTCTGGAGGAAGGCGATGACGGTTTCGATCTCAATCTCAGATAAACTAATCGGCGGCTTCCAGACCGGTGGCATAATGTTGCTGTAGCCGGGGACAAGGAATTTGTGGGGTTCATAGGTAGATTCAATGAGATACTCCTTTGCAGTCATCCCCGGTTGGCGTGTCGCAGCGTGAGTGCCAATATCCGTTAAATCGGGACAGCGACTTTTGGGCGCAGATGGATCAAGTGTATGGCAGGTGTTGCATTTTCCTTTTCCGTTAAAGATTATCTCCCCAATCTCAATAAACGTATCCGGTGTCCGGTCTATGGCGTTAGGGTCAAACGTTGCAGTCGATGTTTCTGGAACAACGCTGGCAGCAAACGCATAAAACCAGATGACCATCAGCGAGAATGACAGGAGTTTGACCACGCTTTGCCAGAGTATAATGTTCGCCAAAGCAAAGATAAAAAACCATGTTGACCATGGCAACAGGTTTTCCGAGGCAATCGGGAAAGCCGGTGCTTTCGCGATGTAGGCGATAAAACTCACAACCATTAAAATTAAGGATATAATTCTAATTAGTTTTCTTTGCATCGCTCTCGTCCTAACTGTGTTTGATTGTTAATCGTCCCCTGTAGCGGCTTCTGCTTCAACGGGTGGTGATCCCTCTTTTTTCTTATCGCCCCACAAACCGAGCCAGAAAATAAAGCCCACCAAAGCGAAGAAAATCACTATGATAACGGCAATCATGTTAACGGCATCCGCAAGCAGTGGGGTGTGGGCATCCGGCGAGGTGTCCTGCATCACACCGAAGATATGCCACGCCTCTCGAAGTCCCGACCGTGCGTAACCCATCAATCCCATGAGTGAGGTAAAAGTAATAGCGAGCAGAATTAGCACATATTGGGACCGGTCTGTCATCTGTCCCCAACTGATTTCGCTTGAACTCCTCGCTTTCCGATACATAATCAGATCAATCACCGTTACCAAAATCATAACCGCTAACGCGACTAGCACCTGTATCGGCGTTAGGACATTGACGCGGAAGTCAGTGTTAACCTTGAACCCTACGATTCCAATTGTAACAATCGCTGCGACAGCGAGCCCAAAAATAGCTGCGATGATGATATTGCCTGCTTTGCGCCAACCCACTGTCGGTGTTTTTCCGGATCTGCGGTAAAACAGAAAGCTGAGAAAAGTGGTTAAGATAATGAGATTAACAACCGTATTTTTCGCCGTCATTAAACCGAAAAGTCCAACGAGCGGATGATTTGGTCCACCCATTGCCGCCTGCTCCGTGGGAGACATAATCAGTGTCCGCGGCGTCATCCAGACCGCGACAGATATAACAATGATAGCGATCATGTAGGGACGAAAACGGGCGTATACCTCCCCGCCTGCGATGCGGGTCATGCCAGACCATAGATAGTAATTCGCTCCAATGAACAGCACCCCGATCATGACTGCCTGAATAATAAACAACCACGAGAAGAGGCTCCCCATCATGTTGATGCCCATGGTGTTGTTGAACATATAGATTTCCCGTCCCAACCAATATCCGGCGAATGGGAGGGGTATCAATCCGCACAGTGCGATAAAATTGCCAGTATATCCCATCCAGTCGTAGTGCGCTTTATCCTCCTTTGTTTTGGCAGCAAGGAAGCGAAAGGCGGAATAGGCACCGACGATTGCACCACCGAAGGCTATATTCCCAATGAGGCGGTGGATATTGACAGGCATCCATGTATAGTTATTGACTGCCTGCCACAGTGTGCCGATGAATGCACCCGACTCATCATGGAGTGGAATTGCCTCGTGGGCGGGTTTGGGTCCCATAATCGCCGGGCTTGTCTGGTATGTTAGCCAAGAGTTAGAGACGAACATAATCGCTGTACCGAACACGTTCAGGAGCACACCGAGAAATAGGTGCCACATTTTCGACACCCTGCCCTGCATCCGATCCCACCCATAAGAGTAGAGATAGAGCGTAAAGGTTTCTCCGAAGAACAGGATGACGTAGAAAATCATCGTTGGACCGAAGATTCCTGACAGTTTGTTCATCACCTTCGGGTAACACCAGATGAGGATAAAAACGAGTACCCCACCCATCAAGGCAGTTGTGGAGAACGCTCCCATACAAAGCTTGATAAACTCCTGCGCCATCTTATCGTATCGTTTGTCCTTTGTTTTCATCCCGACAAACTCAATGACAACTGCGAACATCGGAACCCCTAAGATGAAGGAGCCGAACAACAGATGCAGCTGGGCAGCAATCCATGCGGCGTTACGGCTGCCGATCCCCGGGAAGGGGCGGTACTCTGTATCAGTCGCATCTTGAGCGAAGACAGTCGCAGCTGTCAACAGCAGATAGATAATAAACAGACCGAGAAAAAGATATAGCCTGTTTTTGGACTGGTTCATACTGGAATGTTTGGTGAGATACATTGTTTTTCTCTGTTACTCCAGACTTAATATCAAGACTCGTGTCAAAAGCAAGTATCAAGCACTAAGGACCTAAAACGAGAGGCGTAAAACGTAAAAACAACTTGTTCATCGGTGTCTGACCTACGGAGTTCATGCAAAAAAAGTGCAAAACGCTAAGAGAAACCGAGTTTTCGAGTCCCGCGTAGCGAGGATGCTCGACGAGTCGGCAAAAAAACTCGGTTTCTGCGTAGGTGATGTTACTTCTTCTTAAAATCAGCACTGGTGAGGTTGATTTCAACATCTCCGTCTGCAACTTCGACAACCTGGGCTTTTGTCGTTCCAAGCTCTTCGTGCCACGCTTGTAGACGGTATTTCCCGGCGGGGACATCTTTAATCATGTAGGCACCTGTATCACTTGACCCCTCGTACACGTCGGAGCCGATCCATTTGCCATCTTTGTCTTTATAGCCGGTTACGGCGTAATAGTCATTGTCTGTGACAAAGATATATCCCGTCATCCAGTTGTGGATATCGCAAGTGAATTTAATCGCTTCACGCTTTTCTAATTTCAGAGGTAACATTTTACCGGGACCTGGTATTTGCCAATTCGGTGCCTCGTTCTTCGTGGCATGAGAATGGACGTTATGTGCAACCGGGTCACTGGAAGTCACGTCTACCGTAGTACCTGCAGTTACAACGAGGACATGTGGGTAATACATACAGTCAACTTGATCCATGACAGGATTTTTAGCAGGGATTGTTGGCTCAGCGCCGCGTGCTCGCAGGTAAACCACTACGTTTTTAATTCCTTTGCCCTTGGAGACGACAAGGGCTTCAGATTTGCCATTTTTCAGGGAATCAACACAGTGCTGGTCTTTGGTTGCACTCAGTGCTGGTCGTGCTGGCGCATCCCCGTCATACATAACGGTTCCGGAGATTGTACCGGCATATACCATGCTTGCGATGAATATAAAGCTGAGTGCGGTCAGAGTTATTGCAGTTTTCATGATTCGAACGGATCCTTTCTTTATTCAAGTCCAAGGTTGAAACGATTGTATGTTGATGGTATTTATGATAGCAGCAGATGAAAAGGGGAATCAAGTGTTAAAAAGGGCAATGTCACGGATATCCGTGAATGGTATTTGTTATAGCCAATAGTGCTAGTTTACAACTGTCGATACGTTCTCGTGTCAGAAATCGAGTGCGAAACGTGATGCGTGAAACGTAAAAAACTATTTATTCATTGGTTCATGAATTCACCCGGGCATTAATGAATTTTTGAACTCAATATCCTCAACAACCCGCACCAAAAGTTTATAGTTAGATCGTATAAGCATCAGCTACACGCTTCAGTGAGGAGGCAGCCCACTGAACGATAACAACCGCTGTAATTGATAGCAGAATGCTACCCAGGCGTAGCACCATACCTCGAAGTTTTCCTTTTCGTGGACGGGCTAGTGAGCGCAGCGCGGAGAACAGATCAGCAACTAGAAAGACTAACCATGCAACATTGATGATGGATAAGATCTGGTAGAACGAAAGCCCTATATACATTGGGCCAAGTATATGGCTAGGAAACTCCTCGCGGTTAGAAGCATGGTCAATCCATATATACGCAACTAAGAACAAAGAAACGTAGACAGTTACTCCGAGAACAGTGGTATACCAGATTTGATTGGCAACTCTCCTTGATGCGAATCTCATTTCAGGGCAACCTTCTAGCTCACAACGAGGGGCTACCGAATTAAAACCGAAACACCTGCCACCAGCGAGGTGCCGATGACAGGGTTCGGTCATGCACATCTACCGTTGAGGATTATTCAAATGCCACAAGTTCGCCGTTTTCGACAGTCAGCACAATCGGGTCATAAACCGCATCTCCGACTTCATTAAAAGAGAACTGACCTAAAACGGTGGGGAAATTCATAATTTTCGCTAGCTCGTCCCGCACCGCCGTTGCTTCGGTGGATTGTGCATTCGCAATTGCCTCTGCTAGAATATAAAGGGTAGCATACGACTGAGCGGCCCAGGGATCAGCTTCGATACCATATTTCGCCATGTAATTTTGGACGAAGGGTTGATTGCCCGGTGTGTTAGACGTAGCACTCCAATTAGTAAAAGTAATCGCACCCTCGGTGGCCTCCCCTGCGATTTGCACTTCGTTTCCGGTCAGATCGGGAACAATGTACGTAACAGAGGCAGGGATACCGACCTCACGCCCTTGAATCATAATCTGAGTCATTTGGGCGGATAAAGCGGAGATAAAGACAGCGTCAGGATTTGTGTCCATTATCCGAGTTAACTGCGGTCTAAGATCGGCAGGCTTGCCTTCAAAGGCTTCTGTAATCACAATATCGACACCACTAGCAGTAAGGACTTTCTCCAACTCCTCGTTACTACTCGTGGAATAAACATCGTCCTTATCATATATCAGGGCCGCCCGTTGATAGCCGAGTTTCTCCTGACTTACCCGGATACCCTCTGGATTCAGCACATCTGTGGTGAGCCCCGCGCGGAAGATAAAATCGCCGATCGCGCTCAGACCGGCGGCGGAAGAAACCGAGCTAAAACATACGACTCCGTTTTCTTGGGCAATTGGAGCTACCTGTTCGAGTTGAGTTGAGAAAGTAATACCGGTGATAATCGACACGCCATCTTGATGAATCAGTTTATTAAAAGCTGCCTTCGCACCTTCAATGGTGCTCTGATCATCCTCAATGATGAAGGTGATTTGTGGACCACCATAGTGATTAAGCTCTGCTTGAGCGAGCTCAAAGCCCCGTTTCATCGAAAAGCCATACAGGGGACCGTTTACGTCGTCCAGCGGCAGGGAGACACCGATGATAACTTCTCCGGGAAGCCCTGTCTCAGGTGGGGTAGGGGCAGGTACGAGAAGTTGTCCGACCTGGTCACAGGCGGAAAGCCCCACAATTAGTCCGACAATCGCCAGCACAAATGCGAATTGGGTGAATCTGCTGATGTTCATTTTGAACCTCCTTGGTTTCAAATGAAAAAATTAAGGAGGGGCAGATTCAGAAAATCTACCCCAGCCTGATTCGTTGTTGACTGATATTCGGAAATGGTTATCGAGAAAATCCCCTCAGAGCTAAAACCTAAAGTTGTAGGGAAAAACGATCGTTGTTCCCTACTTTACTCGCAGAAATTTGGATTCTCAATGCCTATTAGCAGGCACACTCCGCGTACTGTAATTTGCCCAAAAGTTACGGCATACGGAGTATGCCTACTACTGTCGCTGAGGATTATTCAAAGGCTACAAATCCGCCGTTTTCGACAACCAGTATATTCGGGGCATAAACTCCGTCCCCATCAGCACCAAAAGAGAAATTCCCTAAAACAGTGGGAAAATCCATGGTATGCGCCAGCGCGTCTCGAATCGCCGCTGCATCAATGGAATGTGTAGTCGCATACGCCTGCACCATTGCCGCGGCGAGAATATTGAGCGTGGCATACGATTGTGCTGCCCAAGCAACCGGCGGCTCCCCGTATGTCGCGGTATAGCTCTGGATGAACGCTTGATTCATCGGGTTATCATTCATGCTGAACCAACCGATAGAAGTAACGACTCCCTCGGCAGCATCACCCGCGCCTGCCACCTCGATATCGGTCAACTCGGGAACAATAATGTGTACATCAGGCATGAGCTGGCGCGCTTCGATTACAATCTTAGGTATATGAAATCCTAACGCGGAGATAAAGAGAGCTTCCGGATTTGCTTCCATTATCCGAGTTAATTCCTCCGTATAATTGGTAGCGTCACCTTGGTAGGTCTCCATGGCCACAACGTCGACACCATTCTCTGCAAGCGCATCCCTGAATGCTTTGTCACTAAGTGTAGAGTAGGTATCGCCGTAATGGTATATTGTCGCTGCCGTCTGGTAGCCAAACTTCGCCTGAGTCGCCATGACGAGAGGCGGGTTAAGCACAGCGGAGGTAAGTCCCGAGCGGAAGGTAAAATTGCCACGTCCCTCCAGGACCGGAGCAGATGAAACAGAACTAAAAAGGACAACCCCGTTATCTTGGGCAGTTTGAGTTACACCTTCGAGCTGAGTAGAGATAGCGAATCCGACAATCGCAGACAAGCCTGCTCCAATCAATTCATTGACAGGCCCAACGGCACTCACGCTCTGGTCATCCTTTTCGATGAGCTTAATTTTTGCATCGCCGAGCATCCCTGAATTGTTAATATGCTCGCTAGCGAGCCTAAAGCCATCTAGCATTGGTAAACCATATGCGGCAGCGAATGGTCCTGTTTGCGCTACAACAACACCGATGGGAATATCGGGAGCTACCATCTCAGGTGGCTTTTCAGGCTGTGGGGGAAGCAGAACTTGTTGAATTTGGTCACAGGCAGAAAACCCCACAATCAAAGCAAAAATCGCCAGTACGGATGCGAATTGGGTGAATCTTTTGACCTTCATTTTGAACCTCCTTGGTTTTGAACCTAAAAAATGGCATGGATAAAACAGGTACGCATTTCTCGCATCTGCCCCCCACACCTATCTAACAACCAATTTAGAGATGAATTGGTTGAGACCCCCTCACTCTTTTCTGACGATGCATGACTAGATCAACAAATGGTTCAATCATGCGTCGGCGTTGGTCGAAAATTCTCTTTGATGAATTTGAATAGTTCTCGCTGTTCTTCATCTGTTAGATAATAAAAAAATGCCGGCATATTGTCTTTGCCGGCATCGATACTATGTATGAGTTGCTCGTCGGTACGACCCTCCCAAAATTCGGTTGTCGTCAGATTTGCAGGTTCTAGCTTTTTGAATCGTCCAATTCGTCCATTACCTTCACCATTTGCACCATGGCAACCAGCACAGTAGCGCGCATAATTATACTCGACTTCGGAGCCGTACCGCGTACTCGGATCAATCGTTCGGCAGAACCAAATCAGCCAACTCATACTGGCCGCAAATATCCCAATGATGATGAGAAGGTGTCGAACCATTTGAATGATACCACCTTTGTTATTCGTCCGATCCTACTCAACTCGACGGTGCAGGAGAAGGGGAATCACCAGATTCGAGCGTCTCAATAACACCAGCTCCCACACTATCACCCCAGACGTTGATGGTTGTCCTGCATCGGTCAAGGAACCAATCGATAGTCAAGATTAACCCAATACCCTCAATCGGAAGCCCAACGGCTTTTAAGACAATCACCATTGTCACAAGACCTGCTTCCGGGATACCTGCGGCACCGATGGCAGCAATCGTCGCCGTCAGAAAGATCACGACCTGCTCCACAGGACCTAAGGTGATTCCATAGACCTGCGCGATGAACATTGCAGCGACAGCTTCATAGAGTGCCGTACCATCCATGTTAATTGTCGCACCGAGTGGTAAGACAAAACTTGAGGTTCGATTGGATATGCCATTTTCCTCAGTGCCTTCCATTGTTACCGGCAGTGTCGCTGAACTTGATGCGGTCGAGAAGGCGTTTAACAGTGCTGCTCCCATCCCTCTTGCGTAGTTTAGTGGGTTTCGTCTGCCAATCAGAAAGAGGATGATCGGCAATATAACAACGGCGTGTATAGCGAGTCCAAATATGACCGTGAAACTATATTTTCCAACTGCAAGCAGCTCCGGCAAGAATTTGGTGAATCCACCGGCACGTCCAATGCGACCTGCAATGAGACCGAAGATGCCAATTGGCGCGAAAATCATAATCCAGTGAACAATCCGCATAACACCATCGTTCAGCACTGAAATAAAATTAATGGCATTCTGTCCCCGTTCACCTAAGATCGAAAATGCACAGCCAATCAGCAGTGAGAAAAAGATTAATGGGAGGATATCCGTGCGCACCATCGCGTTGAACAGATTTCGTGGAATTAAGCCCTCTTTCCCGGTTTCCTCATTACCAATCAGGACTTCCGACAAGATATTGCCGATGTTTCTCTCTTCTTTCCCACGCACTGCCCCGGCGATAGGCAAATCGATCTTTACGCCTGTTCCGTCGGGTTGAAGTTCCGGTTCATCCGAAATGAGCTGTCCTCCAACACGCCGGAAGGGCAGGCGTGTGCCATCCTCCGCTTCGATATAGACCTCCTCGCCGCCTTGGGTAGGTTCCCACAATTTTACTGTGGCAGAGTTTTCAGTCATTGACTGAATTGCACCCTGCACCCCTTGATCAGGTAGAATCAGCGCATACCTGTCATCATAACCTGTTTGTTCCCAAGTACCGTCCGTTAAAGTGACAGTGCGATTGTTTTCACCACCAACTGTATACGTATACTCTGGATGATCTGCGCCGCGAGAAATCCCTTTTCCCGGTTGTACAATGTTGACCAAGATGATGCCGATGAGCACCGAAATCCCAGTCGTCGCCATGTAATAGAGGACAGTGCGTCCCCCTATTGGACCGAGGTTGCGGATATCGCCTAAGCCGGTAATGCCAACAATCATTGAAAACATGACCAGCGGGACGACAATCATTTTCAGAGCGTTTAGGAATATGTCACCAAGAAGAGTGGTTTTTGCAGCGAAGTCTGGTATCCAACCACCGACGATAAGCCCAACGATTATGGCAATAACAATGCCGATGAGAATACGCTGACCCCCACTTCCTCCCGTTGAGGCTTCGTCAGATACAGAGAGATCTGCTTGGAGCATTCGTTAGTCCCCTTTCAGCACCACGATACGAAGGATTGGATAAAAGTCCTTATTTACATTCAAGAAAGACTTCAGAATCATTCGCCCAACGAGTTGAGGTAATCTCTCACCAGCCGGATCTGTTCTTCGGCATCGTCGACTACAAAGCCATCAACAGGTTGATGTGCGCCAGCAATCTTGGGCCATGCTTGCGGCATTGCAGTTCCCGGTTGGAAAGATTGCGGGTCTTTGAGCCATTCAATGATCCAGTCAGCTTTGAGACGTCCTTTCGCTAACGCAAGATCAGGACGCCCGGTCTTATCGCTACCGGGTGGAATAACTTCGCCTTGTTCCGGATGGCAGGAGATACACTGAAGCACGTCAAAGATTTGTTTGCCGACACGTAGTTCCCTTCCAGACGATGGCTGTAGTGCAATGGTCTCATAGGGAAACACCTCATCGTCAAGTGCAGAGAAGTATTTGACAAGCGCAGTTGCTTCCTCATCCGAGAAACCGAAAGTCGGCATCCGAACTTCAAGCCCGTAACGGATTGGGGTAGGTGATTTCAGGAATTCAAACAACCAATCTGGATAAACCTTAGCACCTTGCGCTTGCAGGGTAGGTGGGGCAAAGCGCTTGGCATTCAGCATGTCCAGGTTTTGGTTAGCGGCAACCACGTTCACGAAATCGCCGCCTTTTCCTTCAATGTCATGGCAGCCGGTACAGTTGTATTTTTTTGCTAACCGTCGCCCGGCATCGATTTGCCGCGTCTTCTCGTTCGGTTGATGGATGTAGCTTACCGGGTATTTCGTAGGTTGGAAACTCTTGAGTAGAACGGCAAGGGCGCGCGCTTCCTCTTCACCGATGGTGTGTTCGCTAAAGACAGGCATTCGAGAGACGATACGGCGTGTTTGGTAACGTCTCGGATTGGTTACTTTTCCGACGGTCCAACCGTGCCAACTGTGTTCAACATCTGTCGTATCTCCGAAGTCCAATTCATCAACAGTTTTGGCACCGAATTCGCCGAGATCCGCGCCGACCTTCGACTCATTTTCAAAGCCCGGGATAGTGTGGCAACCGAAGCAACCATAGGTACGAACCAACTTTTCGCCTTCCATTGGATCCACCGTTGCGTGCGGGTTTTCGTTGCCGGCAATAGGAGATGGTGTTGTCTCTTGCAGCGACATTAGATAGGCTACCGCATTGCTCACCTCAGTCTTGGTAAGACGTAGACTGGGCATAACGGTATCGGGGTCGTAAGCTCTTGGATCACTGATCCATTGGCGTAGGAATTGTGGTGTGAGCTTGCTGCCAACACCATCCAATGTTGGAGCGAAATCACTTCCAAGCCCATCAACAGTATGACATGATAGACAGCCAACGGACTTAACGACCTCCTCACCGGCGGCAATCGCACGGGGTGCTGTTGAGTATGAGGTATCGCCTTGATCTATCGCCGGGTCTTTCATCTGCGCCAAGTATGCCGCAATTGATTTCACTTCATCAACAACCCGGTCAACGGCGGTCTCAGGATAAGGATACTTCGTGCCATCGTCCTTTTGGAGGATAATACCGGTGTCAGTTTTGGTGACAACGCCGTAGTGCTTATTTCCATTTTTGAGGTACACCGCTTGGGTCAACTTTTCGACGGGGAAGAAATCTGGCATCTTGGTTTCTGATAGATACGCGGTCGGCTGTTTAATCCACCCTTCCAACCAATCAACACTTTTAACTTTACTACCGATTTTGGCAAGTGACGGACCAACTTTGTCGAGGTCCGCTAACACCGAATATCCCTCAACAGCATGACAACCGTGACACCCGACATCTTCAAAGAGTGCCATCCCCTTCGAAAGGACCGGCGAATAATCTTGGAGCTTCCCTGTCTCTGGATTAACGGCATCCAACATCATCACGCCATCGTGGCAACGACGACAATTGGACTCCATGTAACCGTGTAATTCTTCTGAGGCTTTACCGGTATGCTCATCCAACCCCAGGACCGGCGTCAGCCAAAACTCTTTCTTATGATCTAGTGCGTGTGCAGCTTTTTTGGTCAATCCCTGTCCTTGTCCGCCATGGCAGGGGGTGCATCCAAATCTTTCAACGGGGTGTTTAGCAAGCAGCACATCACGGTGGGGATGGGTCCGAAGCACGGGATCATACCCGGTCTCATAAGCAATCTCGACGAGGTCAGCAAAAATATCTGGATCGGTAAAGGTCAACTTTCCGCCTTCGCTTAACTCATAACTCCCCTCTTCGGGATCTTCCTCATCAATAAGCACCGTCTCGCTACCCTTTTTAACGTAGGGATGTTTTAGTTGGAGCGTAAGGTTGTTTTCACCATCCCCTTCAATCTCCTCAAAATGCTCTGTAGCAAAGCCGTCGTATCCCGCTTTGTCCGAAGCGAAGTGACAGGTCGCACATCGGTCGGCTGTATAATCAAAATCTTCTATGTAGTACTGCACTACTGTGCGTGTCTTTGTAAAGGGACTTTCTGCTAATGTGCCGATGAAAGTACGTTTAATGCCGCCAACGGAATGGAGTTTTTCGTCAAGTCTGTCAACCTCTGCGTATTTCGCTTTATCGGCTTTCGCAGCTTCAATTTTCGCCTGAAGCTCACCAATCTTTGCAGCAGATGTGGTATCTGCTGCATTGTATTTTCGGACGAGGAGATATTCGCCTAAAGCTGCCTCAACGTGTCCGTTGGCATCATAAAGCCCGGCAAGGTCTTTATAGGCATCAGCAAGGTTTCGTTGTGCCGTGAGCACTGCATCGGTCAGTTCTCCCTCAATTCTGCTTTCAAACTCATCTAATTTCTTTTTCCATTTTTCGGCACCCTCTTTATCTCCGTGATGTAGCGCATACTGATACTTATAGTTGACTGCATCCGACTCACTCTGGTCAAATTTGCGTTCCTGCAAGGCTTCTTCCAGTTTTATCTGTAACCCTGCAATTGCACCTCTTAGCGTCTTCTCCTGTTTAGGGTCAATTTCTTGAGGCGCTTCAATCTCAGGCAGATCCTGTTTTGCATTTTCCAACTCAATTTTGGTTTTCTGATATTCGTATTCGTAGAATTGCCGCTGAATCTCTTTCCATGGTCGTCTGGTAATGGTTTCGTTATAGAAGCCCCACAGAGTTACGAATCCCAACAAACCGGAAAGGATAAAAAATAGCGCTGCGTAAGATTTTTCCTCAACCCGAACTTCTTTATTGCTCCTCACGATTCCTATTGACTCCTTACTGTTTGAATGGACGAATTACACATTATCCAATACGCCCTAGATATTGAACCACGGAGAAACCCAAATGTACTTGATATTCAATGTCCACCGAAGAATCATCTTGATTGGCAAAGACATCATCGTTAAGAACAGGAATGAAACCACGATGTATCGCACCAATCCCAACTCTTGAAGAAATTTGCTGGTTCCTCTTTTCAGAAAATAGTAGATGGGACCTAAAGCAAAATATCCGACGACAATACACATCCCGAAGATACCGGCGGGCTGTTCATTGCGGATGCCAAATAGGTAAGAGAGGTTGACGTTGGTTAACGGCACAATTTTGTGCGGATCCCACTCTTTCCATGGGGCGAAAAAGTTCCAACCGGGTCCTCTTAGGAACGTACCGACAACCATCAACACAATCCATAACACGAAAAAGCCGAAACAGAAGGTTATAAGTGCAAACGGACGCTCTTTCAGGGTATAGTAGCCTTTTCCTTTGGGATTAATATCTATATAAGGGATGGCGATTAAACCGGCGATAATCAGCCCTGGCAAGACGACACCTGCAATCCACGGATCAAAGTAAACCAGCATCTCCTGTAGGGCGAGGAAATACCACGGGGCTTTAGATGGATTCGGGGTTATTGTCGGGTCGCTCGGCTCTTCAAGCGGGGCGTCAATGGTAATAGACCATATCCCCAGAACGAGCATTGTAATGATTGCGCAGAGGAACTCGTTGCGGCAAAGGTAGGGCCAGCAGTAGACTTTATCGTTAAGTGCTGCTTCTGCGGGTGTGCCAGCTAGATCATTTCTGCGTCCTTGGCTGAATGCGAGCCAAGTGAAGAAAGGTAACAACAACACAATTGCTACAATCGGAACGTTATCCGGCTTCGTAACCAATAAAAGAAAATGCTCCATACACCACCTCAATTAATAGGGATTAAAATGAATTCATTCTTACAAAGGTCCAGAGATACCGCCATCCTTGCGGACACGCCAGAAGTGTAGAGCCATCAACACGCTTGCCAAAAGCGGCACAGCAACGCAATGCAGGATGTAAAATCGTAAGAGCGTTGAGGGTCCGACAATTGTCCCACCAAGGAGGGCAAAGCGCACATCATTCGCTTGCGTAACAATATCCTGCGGGGCGAAGGGACCTTCATGCCCTAAGACGGGTGTCGCACGCGCCATGTTTGTCCCAACGGTGACCGCCCAAAATGCGAGTTGATCCCACGGTAGCAGGTAGCCGGTAAAGCTGAGAAAGAAGGTGACAAGCAGTAAAATGACACCGACCCCCCAGTTAAATTCACGGGGTTTTTTATAGGACCCAGTCAGGAAAACGCGGAACATGTGGAGCATCACTGCGATGACCATGCCGTGGGCTGCCCAACGGTGCATATTGCGTAGGAGCATTCCAAACGGAATGTCAAACTCAAGATATTGGATATCACGGAAGGCGTATTCTGCGGTGGGACGATAGTAAAACATCAGTAACACACCGGTAACGGCGGTGACCAGAAACATCAGAAAGGTGATCCCACCCATGCACCATGTAAATCGGAAATTAATCGCGTGGCGGGTAACGCGGGGAGGATGCAGATGGAGCCAGACATTTTGGAGGACTTGAAGGGTGTATCGCCTTCCCGTTTTCTCGTAGCCGTGGCGAAACATCGACTGCCAAATCTGGTTATTTGTGATTTTCTCTTTTAATCCATTACGTCTTTCATTCATAGCAACGACTCAGCCTGCCTCGCTTTAGCATAACCAAGGCTGTAAAACTCCTTTCTTGTTCAATTTGAGTTTATCATCAAAACTGCACCAAGGGAGTATAATGAAATTGGATAGGGCATAACAACACTCGGGAGAGAATGTAATTGATAAGTTCTCCACTTCGCTAAATCCTTAAAGAAGATCCCGGTTTCCCCCAATCGCCCCGCTCCTCTAGAAACTTTACGGATTTATCAATCAGTAGTTGTCCATCCTCCGCCAGTGTAATTTGCACGCGCTCAAGGGGTCTCGGTGCGGGACCTTCAAAATGCATTCCTTCACGGTCAAACCCACTACCGTGACAAGGACACTTAAATTTATTCTCAGATGAAAACCATCGGGGAGTACAACCGAGATGCGTACAGATTGCTACCAACGCATAAAACTCTCCATCCTCTTTCCGAACAATCCAGACGCCATACGGATTCTTTTTGAACTTCTCGCTAACTGTTCCGGGAGGATATTCGCCGGGAAATCCGGCTTTAAAGACCGAAGATGGTTCAAACAGGACTCGCGGATATAAGAATCGAATCAATCCAGGACCAAAGGCAAGTCCAGCAGCAGCGAGGAAATTTCCCCAGCCCAGAAACTTAAAAAATGAACGTCGAGATAACACCAAGTTCACCTCAGATTGAAAGTTTGTGGAATTTAGTCAAACGGCGTGTAAAAAAACAAAGGACACGATCCGAGTATTTAAACTGCATTATCGAATCGGCAGTCATTATAGCACGACACCAAACAGAGATCAAGGCATAAAATAAAGAGATTCACGGATATCCGTGACCTCTCTTTATCAAGTGGATCAGGACGGGAGGGCAGAGGTGTAGGTAGTGAAGCATGAGTCGTGAAACGTGATGTGGGCAGGAATGGATTGGTTCATTATCATCGCGGTATCAAGCAATTTGTTGGGGTTGACAGGTGTTTTGCTCATAAAACTGTGGCACAACGGAATCATATCGGTCTCGCATTGAGAGCGTTTCTACGCATTGAGCGACACCGTTTTTTGACAGGTATCGGTTGGTTTGAAGCAAAAGTCTCTATTATCGGAGACGCTATGCGCGCGTATCTCGCTAAACCAATTTACACCCTAACTGCGTAACTCCTATCAGTAATTATAATTTTTACCATAATTCTAAAATCTACCATAATTGAGGGGTGTGCATAAATCGCTTTCGTGTGGGAGAGGCTTCTCCCGATTCATCAGGATGCTCGTTCCGTTCCGAGAATCCCGCCTGTCTCAATGTATCGGGGATTTATCGGGGCGGGGCGACATGTGTAGCCGAAGGGGCGCATATAAAAAAATGAATGAACCAATGCCCCCTTCTGAACGTCGCAAAATGCGATTGTGTCGCATTTTGCGACGAATTTGCCCAATCCCTTGTTATTACAGGGTTCCCGCTGACATTGCCCCACCTAACCCATTCCAACTGTTGTATTTTGCGACATTTCCACCCATCCAATCATCATCACTTCATCTGCCTGTCTATATCCTCTAAAAACAAGCCTATCAAAGGGTTTCAGCCCCCAATTCCAGTCAATAAAACCGGCAATCGTCGTCTATGAGATGTTGGCACGGTTTATGCCCATGATTTGGAGTGCAATCACAAATTCACCATTCTATAAGAGAACTATGGTGAATTAGACACATAAGTGGACATTTGCCAACAACTTCAACCTTCGCGAATTTTCCAAAGTCCCCCTGTAACTCTCCTGACAAGGATTTCCCCCTTGACAAGGGGGGTTAGGGGATTTAGGGGGTTGGCTGTATTATAAACAGGGAGAAAGGGACGGAGAAGAATATGATAACGATGAATGATAAGGAGGTTAATTCTCAATCCCGAACTTTGGCATTGCGATCCTCTTTATTCTCAGGTTTCGGTCGCGTGAGTGCCTGCCGATCAATGGTGTTCTATAACCGCTCTTCCGGACGGCGTCGTTCCTCACGGTCTGCCTCTGTTCTGCTATCTGCTTGTAGGGCAGATCTTCTCTTTAATATAGCAATATTAAGTCTTTCGATAAAAAAAGTGTTGACATACCTTTGTGTTTGGTTTAAGATGGATAATTGTGTGAGGACTCCGAGTGGCAGCTCGAAGCCCCCCTGAAGCAAAACGAGATAGAGCCTCGAATCGCTTCGTGATTGAAAGGTGCTAGATACACCTAACAATCTCCTATAGTATAACCCTTTACGCTATTTGTTTCAATCTGAATAAAAGGGGCTGCGCGATTCGGGATTATCCCTAAAACGCAGCCCCTTTTTTTTTGCGTTGATGGCGATAAGGAGATTTGACAGTAACTAACAGATTTGCTTCTTTCATCAGTCGGGCGACGCGTCGGGAACCGACATCGTATCCCATACGCAACAACAATTGCGTGATACGTCTATAACCATATGTTGGATAACGGGCAGAGAGTTTCTCTATCTCATCTCGGAGTCGTTGTTCAAAAGGGTCAGTTTTGGATTGATAATAGAGACTGCTCCGATTGAAGCCGAGTACTTGACAAATCTGTCGAACCGAGTATTCAGTGTGCAAAGCCTCAACCATTTGTTGCTTTTGAGACCGGTTTAATTGAGCCAAGTCGAGGCTTTTTTTGGATGTCTAATGCTATGGTCAATCTGCCAACAAGTTGCTCCAGTTGAGCAATCTGCTGTTTAGAGTCATTGGAGTGCTTGTCGTTGAATTCAAACAGAGTCGCCGCATTGTCAATCAGTTGGTGTTTCCACTTCGATAGCTGGTCTTGGCTGATGCTGTGTGTGCGACACAGTTCGGCTTGTGAACCTTGACCCGTAAGTGCTTCAATAACAACTTCAGCCTTAAATTGCGGGGTGAATCTTCTCCGTTTTGCCATCGGATAGCTCCTTTCAAGTAGATTGCCATTGTAGCACAATCTTGGTTTAGAGAGTGGCCCAAATTTCCGACGGCAGTACAGTTCCAATTGCCGTAGGGTTGCGGTAACCACGAAAATCAATAAAAGGAGTTAATAATGAAAACTTTAGTTGTAAAACGAAAAATAACTCTGTCAATTTTTACAGTCATGTTGTTGATATGTGGTCTGCAAGGCGTTAGTTATAGTCAAGAATTTCCCCCAATTCCTATATCCCTTGGCGAAATTCAAACTAAAGGATATGAACACAATGTTCCATTTATTACACAAGGTGAAACCAACACTTCCCTAAAAGTCAATGTTATAGTTGTCTTCCAGGGAGACACTCATGATACATATAAGTTTCAGTTACGTCGACAATCACCTCAAGGGGAATGGATAACAAAATGCATAGATATTAATCGTTTTGGTTCACAACACTCGGTTCTTTGGTTAAAGGGCTTTTATAGGATCAGTGCTATCTTCACTGATCTTGACCCTGGTGTTACATACGAAGCACGTGTTCAGGATACCAACATACCAGAATGTGTTCCGCATCCACCGAGTCCAGAACCGTGGTCTGCCATTGCAGAAGGAACAACCCGCTTGGTCTCACTTCCTTCCGTTGAATTTGTTGATGCTAATTTAGCGAGAGCGGTGCGGAGGGCTTTGAACCTTGACACGCAAGGCGGGCATATTGAACTGCTTAAAATTCCTAGAGTTGAATTGGAAAGACTGATACACCTTGAATATGATAATAAGTATAATACACCCGAACAATGGAAAGTAATTGATTTAACTGGATTAGAATATGCAACACAACTCACCACGTTATCTTTTAGCCAGAATAATATCCGGGACCTAACGCCCTTAGAACAGTTGACGCAGTTGACGGAGTTAGACCTGTCGAGTAATAACATCAGCGACATCACGCCCTTAGAACAGTTGACACAGTTGACGGAGTTAGACCTGTCGAGTAATAACATCAGCGACATCACGCCCTTAGAACAGTTGACACAGTTGACGGAGTTAGACCTGTCGAGTAATAATATCCGGGACCTAACGCCCTTAGAACAGTTGACGCAGTTGACGGGGTTATACCTGTCGAGTAATAATATCAGCAACCTCGTTCCACTCACTCAACTGACAAACCTAAAAACCTTGTTCCTTTTGATTAATAATATTCGTGACATCAGTCCAATTGCACATTTGAAGCAACTTACGCATTTATATCTCTCATACAATCAAGTCCGCGATGTCACACCCCTCGCAGAACTCACGGAGTCGCTGGTATACTTGGATCTTAGTCGTAATCAAGTCCGCGATGTCACACCCCTTGCGCAATTAATATATCTTGAAGATCTAAAACTTACGGGTAATCCAATTACGGATACATCCCCACTTTCGCTGCTCTTGGATGAGAATCCGGAAGTGTGGATAGATATTGAGGTCATCCGTGAGACACCTGAGACCGAGACACCTGAGACCGGAGGTGGACTAACAATCACTGCCTCAACGTCATCCCCATTGTCAGCAATAACCCTGAATGGAAGTGTTGTAACTTTGACGCTGAGTGGTGGAACTTTTGCGCGCAGTTATGCTATCAGTAATGCTCTCACAATATCTGGTATTACCGGCATCAATTTCGGAGTGTATGAAAATGATCGGGGTTGGGATGAAAATGATATAAGCCGGATCAGTGACACAGAAATAGCGTTTGATCTTGCATACCGTGGTACTATCAACGCGGATACCGAACTGATTGTTTCCGTAGGACCGGATGCAATAAAGAACTACAACGGTCCCGCACTTACCGCTGAAATACCTGTTTCTGCGTCAAGTGAAGCAGAAGTGACGGGAGAATTGATAGCCTCAACACCGTTTCCATTAACGAGGGCGACCCTTGATGGAAGCTATGTGAAACTGACACTAAACAATAAATCTTTTGGATATCTTGATAACGAGGGTGTTATGGTCACAACATCTGGAATTCCTGGCATAGGTATTAGGCAATCAGAGACTCTAAACGAGAGGAAAGCCTTGGTTGTTAAGCTTTCTTTTAAAGGCAACTTGGATGCTGATGCTACGCTAACCTTCATAGTCCCGCAAACTTTAATAAAAGACTACAATGGTCCACCGCTTGCAGCGACTTTATCTGTTACTGGAAAAACAGGGAATCAGGTGCTTGTATCAGAAACATCGCGTCCATTAATGTATTGGATCAATACGGACACACACAAAATTGAGTCGGTTGAACCCTTTGATGCAGTTACAAACCAAGTTAGAGGTCTTACTGTAGATGCAGTGGGCGGCAAAGTCTACTGGTCTGAACAGAGTGGCGGTGGCGGCACCATCAAACGCGCGAATTTTAATGGAATAGGCGTTGAGCAACTCGCATCATTACCATTCGTACCTACAGACATTGCGATTAACAATATAACCGACGAGCTTTATTGGGTAAATTCGCTTCAGGGGACGATTCAGAGTGCGAATCTTAACGGCGAAAACATTAAAACTATCATCAAACGCGATGATGATATTGTGGATATTGTTATAGACGCCGAGGGAAGCAAACTGTATTGGGCAGATCAGTATAGCATTTGGCGTGTGAGCCTTGATGGAACGCAGGTGGAAACGCCTTTATCAGGTTGGGGAACAAAACAAACTAAAGGAATAGGTGGTATGGTTGTAGCTGAGGGTAAAATTTACTGGACAGAACACCTTCGTTGGGGTAGCACAATTGGCAACATCCGTCGTGCCAACCTCAACGGCACTAACGTTGAAACGCTCGCGCCCCCTCTGGGAACGCCCAATGGCATTGCTGTTGACACTGCAGCAGGCAAGGTCTATTGGACAAACTCGCTTGGCGGAATTCAACGGACGGATATTAACGGTGGTGAAGTGGAGGCTGTCGTCTCAGGCATAACGGTACTGGAGGACTTTGTATTGGTTCCAAACGTGCAGGAAACGGGACCTAGACCTGATCTGGTGATTGAATCGGTTCAGGCAGTGCCCTCTACCGTTGCTCCCGGACAGACATTTAGGTTGTATGCAACCCTGAAGAACAACGGCACTGGAAAATCTACAGCGACAATACTGCGGTATTATCGATCTACTAATACGGTCATTTCCACAGAGGATACACAACTTGGTAGAGCCAGAAGAGACCCACTTGCCCCGAATGGCACCATCCGCCGCTATCTTACTGTTACCGCACCGATAACTGCCGGCACTTACTATTACGGTGCCTGCGTGGATAGTGTCAGCAATGAGAGCGATGCAGCCAACAATTGCTCCGTAGCCGTGAGTATCACTGTAACCGAGCTATCTGTGGTTTCCAAGGATGTCAATGAGGATGGCATCGTGGACGCGAAAGATTTAGTATATGTCTCCGAACGGTATGGTCAAACCGGTGCCACGACTGCAGATGTCAACGGAAATGGTGTTGTCAATATAGACGATCTGATATTGGTTGCTGCGGTGTTGGATGCTGACGCTGCAGCGGCACCGTCTTTGTATCTTGACTCATTGAGGCAACTGTCTGTGCTAGATGTTCGACAGTGGTTATCTGAAGTCCGGGGGCGCGACTTGACGGATCCAAACGTGCAGAGGGGGATTCTTTTCTTAGAACAACTCCTTGCAGTGTTGATTCCTAAAGAGACAGCACTCTTGGCAAACTATCCAAATCCGTTCAACCCAGAGACATGGATTCCGTATCGGTTGGCTGAAGATGCCTTTGTGACATTGACCATCTATGACAGTAGCGGTCAGGTTGTCCGTACGCTTGATGTGGGACATCAACGCGCAGCGATCTATGAGAGTCGGTCGAAGGCAATCTACTGGGATGGTAGAAATGAGTTTGGTGAGCAGGTCGCAAGTGGTTTGTATTTCTACCACCTGTCCGCTAGCGATTATTCTGCTACACGGCGGATGGTGATTCTGAAGTAGGTGCGTAAACTGGCAGGAGAAACCGAGTTTTTCCCAAAAACTCGGTTTCTGAAGTTACTTCTCAGTCCACAGAAAGTGATATAAAATACCCCTAGTCTCAAGGTGCGATCTTAAATGCTAATCCTCCCGATGAAATCGGGGCAATCAACCGGGCAATCTGCGATTCATGCTATAAACATGTCGCCCCACTGGGGCTAACAGCAAATGCACCTCCGCTGCGTCTGGCTTCCGTTTTTTAATCCGCGTAATCCTTAAATCCGTGTTAATCTGCGATTCAGACAATCTGCACCGGTCACCCCTTCGGTACTTCCGGATCTATCGGGGGCAGGATTTAGGGGGTTGGCTGTACATCTGGAATGTCCAAATAATTCTAAAACCTACCATAAATCCCCCTTATCAGGGGACTTTGGGAAATGTTCACTTATTTGTCTAATTCACCATAAATGACCCAATGGAGCTCAAGCATTCACCTTGACGTGCGTACCCTCCATCTGCTCTACAACGTGCTGAATCATATCCTCAACTGTCTTGAACGGATGGTCTGGATATTGTTCCAAACTAAAGTTCATGTCATTCGCCCCAAAGACGAACATGTCAATACCCGGTTTGCCGAGGTGTCGTGCATTGGTTACAGCATCGATTGACTCCAATTGTATGGCGAGGATGCCGTTGTTGTTCCACCATTCGGCATATTCGAGTCGGTCCATATCTGGCTTGAATCCGTATCCTGAGCTGGGTCCCCAACTTCTTTTTCCGATCGGCGGATAGTAGAAGGCGTTTATTGCCTCATCGACCGTTTCCTCGTCCTCAACCTGTGGTACCACAATAGCGAATGGTCCCAGATCCAAATAATTACCAATCAGGTATGCCTGCCGCGTATTTTTGATGCGAAATTGGGTGGGCACACCTAACTCCGCCGCCATCGCGCAAAATGAAACCAATCTATCTTCATTGAATGCTGCGTGCTGGCTATCAATAGAGACTAAGTCGTAGGAATCTTGACCGAGCGTGGCTTCGAGCTCGCTCCTCGAAGCATCTATGGAAGATCCTGCGACTTTGAGGTTCTCGCCCCGATGTAGACGTTGTTTCAAAGATTCTGGCATTGCTCACTACCTCCTCGATGTTGTGGGTAAATTATACTCGTCTTTTATCGAAAAATTCCTTTAGCACGTAGGTTGGGTTGAGCGGATACAATCATAAATGCCACCCAGCACACGCATTTGGAGGCTCAATTCTGATTGAAATCTCTACAATATAGCGAAACCCAACTCTCGATTGTCAATATGTGGATTGGATTGTTGGGTTTCACTATCGTTCAACCCAACCTACAGTTCATTCATTACCGATTTCTGGATTAAACGAGATTTCATCTCCCGCTCCCCACATCTCATCATACAAGCCAACTTGGACGTAACGATGGAAACTTGAATATTCCCAATCCTTCGGGATAGCAACCAAACCATGTTTGACTGGGTTGTAGTGAATGTATTCAACATGGTCGATAAAATCTTGGTTATCTCTAATCATGCGTTCCCAAAATCTGCGTTGCCAAAATGCACGCTCCTGTTTGCCTTGTCGTGATGTGGAAATAACGTTCTGATACGAATCTTGACAATAACGGCTAAAGTAACTTTTGATTAACCGCCATCGCATTGAGAAGTTGTGGTCGTCGTCAGGCAAAGTCCAAATGCTATGGAGGTGATCAGGAAGCAGAACAAAGGCATCAATCTCCATGGGATGTCGTCGCATCGTATATCGAAGTGCTTGTCGTAGCAATTCTACATTGTCTGGTTGACAGAGAAAAGGTCTGCGATTGTGGGTAACGACAGTGAAGAAGTAGGTACCGCCTTTGATTTTTGTTCGACGATATTTCATGCCCGTTACCATTATCCAAAAATAAGCAGTTAAACCGTAGGTTGGGTTGAGCGGATACAATCATAAATATCAAACAGCGCACTCGCTTAGGGAGATGCAATTCTGATGGCAATCTCTACACTGTAGCGAAACCCAACTCTTGAGCGGCAACAGATTGGATTGTTGGGTTTCACTCTATCTGTTCGCGCAAGAAAATCACCGGAAAACCCACCTACAATTTGCCTTGGATAGCTATTTGCTTTGAGCCGTTCAACCCAACCTACGATTAATGAACCCATCATGGGCCTGTGAGTGTTTACGCATTCTCTATTGGGACGGCTGTTCCGCGGTTGACGGAACTGATTCTTCGCTTTCTCCCTTCAGACGCACTGTGTTCATCACGTCTCCTTTGCGAAGTTGATCGACCACATCCATGCCAGCAATGACTTTTCCAAAGGTAGTATACTGACCGTTGAGGCTAAAATATTTAGATAGTTTTGGGTTCAAACAGATGTAAAATTGGCTGCCTGCGGAGTCTGGGGCGTTCGCCCGTGCCATAGCGACCACCCCTTTTCGGTGTCGGGGCATCTTCGCGCGGAGTTTCGGATTTTGAAACTCGCCCGGAATCGTCCACCCAGGACCGCCGCTGCCACTGCCCTCCGGATCTCCGCCCTGAATCACAAAGTTCTCCACATACCGATGAAAGGAGAGACCATCGTAAAATTCCATTTCAATCAGCTTAATAAAGTTGGCAACAGTTTTCGGGGCGACGTCTGGGTAAAGTTCCATTTCGATGGCACCTTTGTCTGTTTCAAGTACAACGACAGGATGTTCAATTCGTAACCGTGCAAGGATCGCGCGGTGATCCGATAGTTCATCGACATCAATAATTTCACACTGTTTTCCCGCTCCAACATTGTGAAACTCATCCCGTAGACTCGGACTGATGAGGATGTGATCAAGCAGATTTTTCTGATCTTCATAGATGTATGTATATCGATCATCCATTTCAACCTCATTAGCGGTCTGAAGAAAATCACCCCAAATATCATCGAACCCGCGGAGTCTGTTAATCACCGGCGTCCCCGGTGTATCGTTCATGTCCCCCATGACGATAACATTCTTATCCTCCATCAACCCCTTGACAGCCTGTCGACGCACAACAGTAGCTTGTGCAAGCCGCTTGGCGTCCCTTGGGTTACGCCGAGAAATGAGGTGCGTAATCAAAATATAGAACGGTTGATTATCAACCTTCAATTCAACACCCAGAATCTTTGAAGGGTTCACATCGCGCTCTTGACCATCTACAAAGTATACCTCACGCTCATCAGGAAAGTTCGTGACACTCCCCGGCACAATCCGAAATTTCGTGAGGATAGCGACATCCTGACCGGTATAGGTGTCTCTACCTTCATCGAAGGCAATTTGCCAATCGTCGGGATCTGCGAGGTAAGATTTGACCTTTTCGAGGACGGCCCGATTCTCGACCTCAACGAGGCCGACGATATTCGCCTTGTGGGTATCTATGAGTTCAGCGACAGTTTTGGCTTTTGCCTCATATTGCTCTGCAGTTGGCGCAGGCACCGATTTGCCAACAACCTCTCCATGCGGTTCTTCACTATCAAAAAAGAATTCAGCGTTCAGTAAGAAGATATCAATCTCAACATCCGCCCTTGCTAGACTAAGTAAGGATAACATCACGCAGAAAATCGCAAGGATTGTAGAAACAGCACTTCGGTGCATCTCATTTCCTTCCTTCACAATATACATTCCGTTCAGCATTCTATTCTTGTCCCTTTTCCCAATCAAGATTGCTCTCATTCCACTCAAATACGTCAAGTGGACCGAATTTCAGGTTAATTGTTAGACTTCTTGGGGTAGGTGAACTGTCAAAACGATTGAAGTCACGGATGACCACATAGGTATGCTGTCCATCCAAAATCTCCGCACAAGCGTTGATAAAATCGTCAAGATTCCCAATCGCGCGTCCATTAATTTCCTGAATGACTACTTTTGAGTTGCCGCTGCGCTCGCGGATGCCAACACGGGAAAAGCTGCTCCCTGCGTCTGCATGTGGGAGATAGACCCCATCAGCCTCAAAGTAAAGCAGATGCCTGAGTTGAGGGGTTACATCGTGAAAGACTGATCCTGCAAAGCGGACAAATCGGCGAACTTTCTTTAACTCGATATCTTCTACGAGGACGTCAACTGTTACAGCCTGTCCATTGCGATAGATATCCAAGCTCACATCTTTCCCAGCATTTTCATTGAGAATTGCGTCAAAAGTATATAGATCATCACGAATTAACTTCCCATTAATCCTATAGATAATATCGGAGGCGAGCAGGCTGATCTCGCCTGTCGTCTTGGGAATAATTGACTCAATTTGAATCACCTTTGGTGTTCCTGAATCTGAGGGACCAATCTCTGCGCGGGAGGCTTCCGGCAAACCAAAATGCTTAATAGCCTCCCCGATGGAGATTAACTCCAAATCCACGCCAATCTCTCCACGTTGAATTGTCTCGCCACCCTGGATCTGTTCGAGGGCGTCAATCACATAATTGATTGGCAGTTCAAAACTGGAGGTATCGGTTCCCCGCGCATGGATGGCAATGACTTCGCCTTCTGTGTTCCATACTGGACTTCCGCTTGAGCCGCCGGTGCGATCAAAAGTCGTATGGATATAACTGGAATGGCGATCTCCTTTATTAACGTTGAGATTAGCAACTGTACCAAACTTGATGGAGTATTCCTCCTTTTCATTGTTGCCGATTAGGAGCAACTCATCCCCCAGCGCAAGATCATGCCATGAACCGAGTTGTACAGCTTGGAGCTCGAACAGCACTTCCTTGGGATCTATTTTATAAAAGCCAAAGTCATGCGTTGGATCATAGTAAAGGACTTGGGCTTCTGTAAAGCTGCCATCATAGAAGTTTATCTTGACATAGGAAGGGCTACTGCCGGTGACATGCCGGTTGGTTGCAATAATTCCTTGTGCTGCGTCAACGATGAAGCCGGTAGCGAAACTGGTGCCTTTTGCCTCCGTTTCAAACACAACCTCCGAAGAGGTCTCCACATTCACAACCATGGGTTTGAAAGCGGCAATCTGTTCTGTCCAGTCGTGTTGTGCGGGACTTTCCGAGACGATTCCCCCATTTGCCAAAACAGCTACCAGAAACCAGACTACAATCTGTCGTTTAATTTTCGGTTGCCCCAACCTTAAAAACATTATTATTCCTCCATTATTAGATATTTGTCGTCCTGTTGGGGGTTTAGGATATTAGTGTTGGACATACTTTGCTTACACATTGCGCTTCTCTGGAGCGCATGGATTGGTCCCATTGCCCTCCCATAGACATATCGCCCCTTTGGAGCGAAAGGAATGAGGCCAACCACAAGGGCTGCCCCATCAACTATCCAAGCTTTTCGCGGACTACATGCGCTCCTTCATTAATTGCATCAAAGAAATTTCGGACCTCAACGCAGTCTCCCACCTCGTAGACTTGGCATCCCAGATCGGAGGCTTCAATAGCTCGCTTGAGTTGCTTTCGCGGTGTATAGCCACGACTGATTATCAGGGTCTCAACGGAATGGAATTCCTCCGTGCCATCCCCTGTAGTAAGCACAACACCTGTCTCGTCAACCCGCTTCAGTGCACGGCTTGCCAATATTCTCGTCCCTGAATCACGAACCCCTTTTCTAAGCGCAGCTAAGTTGGTACCGTGCTCCTTCAATTTAATCACATCTTCTTCATTTCGGCGGGAAACCAGAACGACATCACGTCTCTGTTGCGCCGCAAACCACGCGACCTCATATCCAACAAGGCCGGCGCCGAGCACCATAACCCTCTTGCCAATGTTCAGTTCTTCCCAATGCACGATCGCATCAATCGCGGTAATAACATTCTCTCCATCAATTCCGGG
>JAJECO010000018.1 GCA_022822005.1 Candidatus Poribacteria bacterium | reverse complement strand
AGCTGCAAGACATTCCAGTGCAAGCTATCCAAAACGCGGATGCCCCCATTTGGAAAGCGGTGTAGCTCTTCTAACTTGAGCTTTGCGCCATCGAAGTAGCCAAGCACACCTCGCCCACTTTCTGCACCAAGATCGAATGCTAAGAATCGCTGCGCTGTTCCCATTTCTGTCCCCATGAGATAGTGATTACTTCAGTTCAAAGTCGGTATTATATGACGTGCATAGAGGGAAGTCAAATTTTTGTTCCGTTCTTGGAATTCTTGTTGTATAATATATTGCAAGATTGAGACGTAAGTATCCCTTCTCATAATACTCAGAGCCTGTTTACGGAGTAGAAAAAAAGGTCATCTGGGATTTTGTATGTTTGTAGGGAAAGGTGCGTCGCAGAGCACATCGAAAATATGCAGAACTTTATTGGAGGAAATATGAGTAGCGAAAGCAAGTGTCCAGTGATGGGCCACTCCCACGCTGGTACTATAGCGAACCAACGCTGGTGGCCGAATCAGTTAAACCTGAAGGTACTCCACCAGAATCCACCCTCGACGAACCCTATGGGCGAGGATTTCAATTACGCCGAGGAATTTAAGACACTTGACCTGGAGGCCCTGCAGCAGGATATCGAAAAGGTAATGACGACCTCACAGGAGTGGTGGCCCGCTGACTACGGTCACTATGGCCCACTCTTTATTCGGATGGCATGGCACAGTGCAGGCACCTACCGCATTGCTGACGGGCGCGGCGGTGGAGCCTCCGGCACGATGCGGTTTGCCCCCCTGAACAGTTGGCCCGACAACGCAAGCCTCGACAAAGCCCGGCGGTTGCTTTGGCCCATCAAGCAGAAGTATGGCAAAAAGATCTCTTGGGCGGACCTGATGATCTTTACTGGGAATTGTGCGTTGGAATCTATGGGTCTCAAGACCTTTGGGTTTGCCGGCGGACGAGAAGATGTCTGGGAACCTGAGGAAGATATCTATTGGGGATCGGAGACCACGTGGTTAGGGGATGAGCGCTATAGCGGCGACAGAGAGCTGGAGAATCCGCTCGGTGCAGTTCAGATGGGGTTGATCTATGTGAACCCACAGGGTCCCAACGGTAACCCAGATCCGGTCGCTGCAGCAAGAGACATTAAAGAGACGTTCCGTCGCATGGCAATGAATGATGAAGAGACGGTTGCACTTATCGCTGGCGGACACACCTTCGGCAAAACCCATGGTGCCGCGGATGCCGACGAGTACGTTGGTCCCGAACCTGAAGGGGCTTCCCTTGAGGAGCAAGGGTTGGGCTGGAAGAACAGCTTTGGCAGCGGTAAGGGTGCCGACACAATCACCAGTGGCCTAGAGGGTGCCTGGACTACTGCACCAGCCAAGTGGGACAACAATTTCTTCGAGAACCTGTTCAATTACGAATGGGAATTGATAAAAGGTCCCGGCGGCGCGTGGCAGTGGACGCCCAAAGACGAATCTGCACAAGGCACCGTGCCGGACGCTCACGATCCCTCGAAAAAGCATGCACCCATGATGCTTACGACGGACCTATCTCTGAGGCTGGATCCAACCTATGAAAAGATTTCGAGGCGATTCCTTGATAATCCTGACCAATTCGCAGACGCATTTGCCAGAGCATGGTACAAGCTGACCCACCGCGACATGGGACCTCGCACACGATGTCTCGGAGCGTTGGTGCCTGCAGAACCGCAGTTGTGGCAAGATCCCGTGCCTGACGTCGATCATGAACTGATTGGGGAACAAGACATCGATTCCCTCAAGGACAAGATTCTCGAATCAGGATTGTCCATTTCCCAGCTTGTCTCGACCGCCTGGGCGTCAGCGGCAACATTCCGTGGCACCGACAAGCGCGGCGGAGCTAACGGGGCGCGCATTCGCCTCGCACCGCAAAAGGATTGGGAAGTCAACAATCCACCCGAATTAGCGAAGACCCTCCAGACTCTGGAAGGGATTCAAAAGGACTTTAACGATTCGCGGTCCGATGGGAAACAGGTTTCGGTCGCCGATCTGATTGTTTTGGGTGGGGCAGCAGCGATAGAAGCTGCTGCAAAAAACGCTGGTGTCGACGTGCAAGTTCCATTCGCTCCCGGCCGCAGCGATGCGGTGGACGCACAGACGGATGCGGAATCATTTGCTGTACTTGAACCGACCGCCGACGGATTTCGCAACTATGTCGCAAACGGACACCAGAGACCAGCCGAAGAGCTACTGGTAGATCGAGCGCAAATGCTCACGCTAAGTGCTCCTGAGATGACGGTTCTCGTTGGAGGTTTACGCGTTCTAAATGCAAACGTAGGTCAGTCGGAACTTGGGGTTTTCACCAAGCAGCCAGAAACATTAACTCGTGACTTCTTCGTGAACCTGCTTGATATGAACACCGATTGGCTACCGTCCTCTACATCTGAAGATGTATTCGAGGGGCGTAGTCACTTGACGGGTGAAGTCAAGTGGACTGGCACCCGTGTCGATCTCGTATTCGGTTCAAATTCTCAGCTCCGCGCTATCGCGGAAGTCTATGGGTGTGAAGACTCCGATCAGGCATTTGTCCGTGATTTCGTCGCGGCGTGGAATAAGGTCATGAATCTTGATCGATTTGACCTCCCTTAGACGCAACACACTACGCGCAGTGGGGCGTGGTACTCCCACGCTCCCACTGCACCTCGGTTCGCTTCTTAAAGTTGAACGAGCTATGACCGTTTTCATGTGAAAGCACGTAGTGAAATATTTTCAAAAGTGGGTGTAGGATTTTACTGGTAAACGAAAAACAGATGTTAAGAAATTTATTCCATCGGAAAACAGATAATTTACAGGAAAAACAAGAGATTGAAGTCGCCGAACCGACAGTGGAATTGCCGCAATCTGAAGAAACATCTAACGAGGAAGGTACTTGGTTTGCGCGACTCAAAGCAGGCTTGTCCAAGACCCGAAATAACATCCTTGGCCAAATCTCAGGATTACTTCGCGTCGGAAGGACGATCGATGAAGAGTTACTGGAAGAGATCGAGGAGATCTTGATACAAGCTGATGTTGGCGTCAACACGACTCTAGCGTTGATGGACAATGTACGCGAAGTGGTCAGGGAGCGTGGACTCAATGATGCGTCCGAATTGGCTGATATCCTTAAGCAAGAAATATTGACTGTGCTTGGAGAGGATGCTCGCCTCAGCGTCCCTGAAGGACAACTATATACGATCTTAGTGCTTGGCATCAATGGTGCCGGTAAAACAACGACTATCGGTAAGCTGGCACATCGATTCAGGTCTGAGGGTAAGCGCGTCCTCGTTGCTGCCGGCGATACCTTCCGAGCAGCGGCAGCGGATCAGTTGGCTATATGGTGTGACCGTGCCGGTGTGGAGCTAATCCGCGGGAGTGAAGGCGCAGATCCGGCCTCCGTTGTATTTGACGCCATGGAGGCTGCAAAGTCTCGTCAGGTGGATCTGCTCATCGTTGACACTGCCGGCAGGCTTCATACAAAAAAACCCTTGATGGACGAGTTGTCGAAAATTGGTAGAGTGATGGGCAGGGCAAGTTCTGAGGCACCACACGAGGTGCTGCTCGTACTCGATGGCACAGCAGGACAAAATGCGATTATGCAGGCAAAGGTTTTTAACGAAGCCGTGCCTATCACCGGTGTCGCGGTAACGAAACTGGACGGTACGGCGAAGGGTGGAATTGTTATCGCTGTGAAACAGGAGATCGGTGCACCAGTTCGATTAATTGGAATCGGTGAAAAATTAGATGATCTCCGTGATTTTGTCGGACATGATTTCGTTGAGGCATTGTTTGAACGAGAGCAATCCTCCGATAACTAACCGGAAATTAAGAATAAGGATATCCTTTGAGCCAGTAAAACAGGTTTTATCAACCCAGTTGGAGAGATATCTGAATCATGAGAAGTCTCCTCGATTTTGAACAACCGCTACTTGAACTAAATCAATATGCTGCCCAGCTGAAGGCATTTGCTGAAGTCAATCCTGAACTGGATATCACAAAGGCTCTTGACGCCCTTGAAGAGAATACGAAAGATCTCACAAGGCAGGCATTTCAAAAGGTTACACGCTGGGATAAGGTATGGTTGTCACGTCATGCAGAGAGGCCACAAGCACCTGTCTACATTGACGCGATGCTTGAGGATGCAATTGAATTGCGTGGTGACAAGCTGTACGCAGATGACCGGGCTTTGATCGGTGGACTCGCTTGGTTTGACGGGGAACCGATCGTTTACTTGGCTCAACAGAAAGGCACAAACATCAAAGAACGCCAAGAGATGAACTTCGGGTACACCCGACCAGAGGGATATCGTAAAGCTCGACGGCTGATGTGTCTCGCGGAGAAATTTAATCGCCCGCTAATTTGCTTTGTTGACACCCGCGGTGCACACTACGATGCGGAATCGGAGGAGCGAGGACAGTCCATAGCGATAGCTCAAAATCTCGCCCAGATGTCCACATTGCGTGTTCCTATTATCGTGATTGTACTTGGTGAAGGCGGGAGTGGCGGGGCATTAGCAATCGCCATTGGGGACCGCGTCCTTATGATGGAGTACGCCATCTACTGCGTCGCTGCCCCGGAAGTGTGCAGTAGTATCGTATGGAAAGATGAAGGTGAACGTGCGCCGGAAGCAACAGAAGCCTATAAACCAACGGCGGAGGATCTGTTGAAATTTGAGGTAATTGATGAGGTTATCCGCGAACCACTCGGTGGAGCTCACCGCGATATCCCACTCGCTGCCAGGCGGGTTAAAACGGCAATCCGCAAGCAGCTCAAGGAACTCATGGAAATGGATCCCGAAGTCTTGGTCGCTCAACGATTGGAACGCTATCGGAGGATTGGCGTTTACGGTGAATCATGAAAATTCGAACTGTGACCGTCGGCATCCCTGATGCTTTTTCGCGTGAACAGTTGAGATTCGCCGTAGATGTTAGTCGTAGGTGTCAGAGCCATTTTGAAGCGAATGGATACGAGGTCCAGACCACGAGGATTATCAGCCAAACGTGGGAGCAGATTCCGAACGTAGATAGAGCACTTGAACTGGATGGTCGTATCATTGCATTGGGATGCGAGTTTTTTAGCTTAGGCACGATTTTTCCCCATCACCCACAGGCGTTGAACCACTTAACCCTTGTTCCAGACATAATCTCGCAAAGCCAAACCCTCTTTGCGTCCGCTACACTGACCACGCCTGACGGGCAGATTGGACGGGAGGCTGCTGTAAAGACAGCTACTGCCATACAGCAGATCGCCCAGCAGACCGATGGCGGTCTCGGTAACCTACGTTTTGCTGCAACGATGAATTGCCCGCCGAACACGCCTTTTTTCCCCGCTGGTTACTGGCAAGATGAGGGATTCAACCTCGGAATCGGCTGGCAGGCAGCAGATCTTGTTCACAAGGCACTTGCTGAGGCGCCAGATATAGAGGTTGCATCGGCACGATTAAAAGCGCTCATGGAACACGAGGGGCATCGAATCGTAACGCTCGCCCAAGAAATTACGAAGGAAGCCGGGATTCCATTTGTAGGGATAGATGCCTCACCTGCACCGATGGGATCTGAAAGCATCGCCAACGCAATAGAGAATCAACTATCCGGGAAATTTGGCGAAAGGGGCACGCTTACTGTCGTCGGAGCTATCACGCGGACCCTCGATTCACTGGACTTACCACGATGCGGCTACTCGGGCCTAATGTTCCCGGTACTTGAGGACGAGGTGTTGGGTAATCGTAATCGTGAAGGGTGCATTAATCTGGATAGTCTACTTCTCTACGCCTCTATCTGTGGAACAGGTCTCGACACAATTCCTATTCCCGGTAATGCCCCCATTGACAAGATCTATGAAATCCTTACTGATGTGGCTTCTCTGTCAATCCGATGGGGTAAACCCCTTTCGGTCCGTCTGTTCCCTGTACCCGGTTCGCAGCCAGGCGAATTAACCCGTTTCAATTCACCCTACCTGACCAATACCGCAGTGATGAAACTGTGACACTAAAAAAACCCGCGACTAACAGTAGATCTGCCGCGGGCAAATGGTCATTTCACCTGTATCCGGTGAAGACAGTATCAGTTCTGTAGAGAAAATCATTCCTGACCAATCAAGCCAAAGCAACGATGGGAATTTTCCATCGATCTGCCTGTTCGCGCAGCGCAGGTTGATTCAGAACAAACGTGCGCCCCGCCTCAACAGCCAGCACACCTCCACTAACTGTATGTAGCGTTTGTAGTGTCTGCTCCCCAACCGTTGGCACATCAACCCGAAAATCGTGATCTGTCGCTGCAGCTTTTGCAACGACAACACCTTTCCCGCCAAGTGTGCCGCCCCGTTTTATAGCTTCATCAGTTCCCTCAAGGGCTTCAATCGCAACCGCTGTCATATTTTTCACAACAACTGTCTGTCCGATCCCCAAATCTGCTACACGACGCGCTACCTGCATTCCGTATCTTACATCCACCCACTGGGATTTCGTCGGCTGTCTTTTTGTCAACACACCTTCTTGCGGCATCAGGTCACGCAAAAATGTTTGCTGCTCAACCACAGTAATTCCTTGGGATTCAAAATGATCGATGACCGCACCAACAACGGCGCGTGTCCCCTTGTTGCGGTTTCGGGCGAGAATCGCCACAGCCGTAGGGTCTACCAGAAAGGGGCGGAAGAGGATGCTTGTTTCAATTTTACCTATGATTACAAGCTCTCGCACTCCTGAATCATGGAGCGTTCTTGTTACCTTCTGTACCTGTCCAATACCAAATGAATATAATTCCGAAGCAACACTTTCGAGTTGTTTCGATATGGGTTGGGTAATCTGAATGACAATCGGCGCGCGGTTCTGTTCTACTGCCGCTTGAGCAAGCAATATTGGCAAATCACCAGCTCCAGCAATGATTCCAAGCTTTTCCATTGCTGCCCTCTTGTACCCATTTCTTGGTTAAACACCGATGCCACGAGTGGAGTTCTCAATAAAGTTCAGGAGATGTTCTACCTCATCGTCAGTTTCACCCTCGTTTCTTACCTGGGCAATCGCCTCTGTCAGGTTTACTTTACTCCGGAATAGAGTGCGGTAGGCATTCTTCAAACGGCTAATAGTTTCGGGGGACAGTGATGCCATTGGGTGCACTTGTGAGGTGCCAAGCCCAACGATATTTAGACTCCGCACACGAGCAGGGTGACCATCAGACACAGTGAACGGTGGTATATCTTGCACAAATTTTGAGCACGCTCCGACCATTGCCATTTTTCCAACGCGCACGAACTGATGAATCGCGGCGTGTGCGCCGATCCGTGCATCATCCTCAATAAGAACATGCCCAGCTATAGTTGCGAAGTTCGCCATTATGGTACGATTGCCAACAACAGTGTCGTGGGCTATATTGACCCAGTTCATCAACAAATTGTTATCGCCAACGATTGTGGCCGCGTCCTCCGCCGTCGCTCTCGAAATTGACACATACTCACGGAGCACGTTGCGATCACCAATCCTCGTATAGCTGCGCCATCCCCCATACTTGAGATCTTTTGATGGATTTCCAATTGTAGAACCGAAAAAGATTTGGCAATCCTCACCGATAGTCGTCCACCGGTCGATCTGCACATGCGGTCCAATCACGGTTCCACGACCGATCTGCACGTCTTCGCTGATAATCGAGAATGGCCCGACTTCCACGCTCTCGTCTAACTCGGCTTTCGGATGAATAATAGCAGTGTCATGAATCATTGTCACCGCAGCTCTCCCATTTTAGTGATCGGTTTTATAAACAACGCAAGGATTGTATGTGCTCCACACCATCGCCGGTGTCTGAATGAACCACAATTGGCATCTTACCCACTTGGGTTTTCTCCAAGTGCAATTGAGAGCTCACCTTCAGCTGCAAGTTGATCTCCAACATACGCTTTCCCGCCAAGCCGTGCCCATGTCCGGCGCCTGCGAAGAATTTCGATTTCCAGCTTCAACTGATCGCCCGGGACAACCGGTCGTCGAAATTTAGCTTCTTTAATCGACACAAAATATCCAACCTGTCCTTCAGCCCCCAGTTCTTTTAACAGCAGCCACGCTCCAAGCTGTGCCAACGCTTCCATCTGCAGAACGCCAGGCATGACCGGTTGTTCCGGAAAGTGCCCCTGGAAAAAAGGCTCATTGAAACTAAGATTCTTGATGCCTACTGCGCGTTTGCCGGGTTCTACTTCGATAATCCTATCTAGCATACACATCGGATAGCGATGCGGCAACACTTCCAAAATATCCAAGATTTCAATAGGCTCCTGCTGGCGCAAAAGCCCTTTCTGCGCCATTGATAGGATAAGTTGTGCGTGGAGCGTATGTCCAGATTTTAAGGCAACCACCTGGGTGTGGGGAAGTTTACCAATCAAATAGAGATCCCCAATCAAGTCCAATATTTTATGTCGGACAAACTCATTTGTATACCGTAACTCCCGACTGGTGCTTCCATCATCCTCGATAACAAGGACATTATCGTAACTTGCCCCCTTACCGATTCCTTGCCCTCTAAGCACTTCTATCTCGTCCGAAAAACAAAAACTGCGTGCTGGTGCAATTTCATTAACATAAGTATCTCGATCTATTTGCAGAGTCTCAACTTGGGGAGGAAGTTTCGGATGATCATACACGCAGGATACTTGGAAGGACTCTGCCGGAAGTAGAATGAGTTGCTTATCCTCATCATATACGGCGAGGGGATCTGTCAACTCAATCGGTACACGCGGCGTGTCTTGTTCTACTATCTCTGCCTGCTGAAGGATCTGCACGTATGGTAGCGCACTACCATCTAACGCTGGGCACTCTGGCGCGTCAATATCGACGTGCAGATTATCAATGCCCAGACCCGCAAATGCGGAAAGCAGATGTTCAACGCTGTTAACCTCTGCGCCTCCAGCGCGGAGGCTGGTGCAGCGAGGAATGATTGCTGCATAGTTATCAGGACACACTTCGACTGTTGGTTCATCGGGCAAATCTATCCGGTGAAACACAATGCCGTGGTTGGCCGGTGCCGGCTTAAATGTGAGGTTCACGGGTTCGCCAAGCATTAAACCGGTCCCTGAAATAGTAACCTCATTTTGAATAGTCTGTTGTGATGCCAAAAGGTTCTTACCCTCTCGTTTGATTAAATACAGATGATTGTAAATTAGAGCAGTTGCTTACTTCTGGGCGAGATCGACTCTGTAGTTGTACACACTGCCTGTACCTTAATCGGCAGTCGATCTGCGGCCCCGTTTTATTCGGTTGATCACATTTTGGTGTTCCCGCAACGTTTTTGAAAAGTGATGTTTGCCTTCTCCTATTGCTACAAAATACATGTAGTCAACCGGAGCCGGCTGTAGTGCCGCTGAAATTGAAGCGGCCCCCGGATTGCAGATTGGTCCCGGTGGCAACCCTTTATAAATATAGGTGTTATAGGGTGTATCGGTTCTTAGGTCAGCTGCCCTCGGTGGTCGATCAGGATTTCCCAGTCCGTAAAGTGCCGTGGGGTCTGCTTGAAGTTTCCAGCCACGACGCAGCCGGTTGTGAAAAACAGCTGAAATTAAAGGACGCTCCTCAGACACCCTCGCCTCGGTTTCAATAATGGACGCAAGCGTAATTATCTCGTGCCTGGAAAATTCAAGGGACTCGGCTGCCTTACAGAAGTTATCCGTCCAACGTCGTTTAGATTCATCAAGCATTATTTGAATAACGACATCTGGTGTTGTTCCATCAGGAAATTGGTATGTGTTGGGAAATAAGTACCCCTCAAGTGTTTCCGCGTCGATCCCATAGTTCAGCTGCCACTTCGGGTCCCTCACAGCTTCATTAAACGCGGCTGCCGTACCAAACCCAGTATTTTCCCAAAGTTTTGCAATCTGCATAACTGTTAATCCTTCGGGAACTACAAGTTGATGTGTAATCACCTTCCCAGTTGTAAGATGATCTATAATCTGCGGCATCCCCATCGCCGCACTGAGCCGATAACTTCCTATCTGCAACCGGTGATTTGCATCGGTGAGATGAGTAGCAACCAAGAACGCCCATGGATTGTGAATTAAGTGACTATCAGCAAGTTGATTCGCTATCGCTATAGAACTCATACCGGGAGCGATTTTCACATGTGTAGCCCTTGCATCTAAATCTACGGGAGATAGATAACGGATCATGTAGAGTATACCGATACAAAGTGCAGCACTACTCAGAATAGATACACAACAGAGAGCAATGGCAATGTACCACCAAACATTTTTGCGAATATCTGGCAATTTCATTGAATTCACTTCCAAGAAAGTCAAGTAGTTACAACATCGGTGTATGGATTGGTGCATGTGGGCAGCAATCCGCTAATGAACTTTAGTTGTGATCGGCTTGACCATTTCCGCGTGAATTGCGTAGCTCCTCCAGATATCCCTCGAGAATTAGCACTGCAGCAACCTGATCGATAAGTTGCTTGCGCTTCTTGCGTCGTTTATTTGCTCCCCGCAAGATCTCCGCTGCTTCGACGGTAGTATAACTTTCGTCCCAAAAAACGATTGGCACATCGACTTGCTGCTGCAGCTTCTCTACAAGTCGCTTTACCTTTCGTGTTTGAGCCCCTTCAGTGCCGTCGAGTTGAAGCGGGAGCCCGACCACAATCCGTTCGACTTTGTGAGCGGCAACCAATTCCTGTAACTTGGCTAACACCGCTTTTCTGCTTTTGCGATGAATTGTGCAGAGTGGATGTGCAGCAATACCAAGCTCATCGCTGATAGCTACACCAGTTCGGGCATCGCCGATGTCTAAGCCGAGGATTATTGACATAATGTCACGAGTGGCTCTGACCCCCCTTATCGCTAACATTCGCTCGTGGACGTGCCAAGATTTTTGTGTGTTCATCGAAGCACCTAATATTTGGATGATAGCATTCAACGAATTTGATGTCAAGTCCAAACACATAAACGAACAAACTGGGGAATCGGTAAACAAAAAAGTATTGAACCAAAATCGAATTTCCAGTAAAATCATAAAATCACGCAATTTTATGCTGACTACTGCCACCTTCGCCGTCATAATGTCCTATAACTAATCTTATCGGACATTATTTGCACATAAAATGTCCGATAAGTGAAACTCTTTCCCAAATATCGGCGTTCTAAACCCCATAATCACTGAGTTTGTCAAAAAAATGTCCGATAAGGAGATGCAAAAAATGGATGATATTTTGCAAGATTACCGCGATTATCTCTATGATCAAGATAAATCTGAGCAGACCGTCAAAGCCTATATGACAGATCTGCGCGCATTTTTGCGTTGGTTCCAAGATATGACCGGCGAAACACTCTCCCTCGAAAGTATTACGCCTATGGAGATAATCGACTATCGGAATGCAATGCTGGACTGGGGCAAAAAGCCATCGACGATTAACCGCAGCCTAATTAGCATATCCAGCTTTTGCCAGTGGGCGCAACAAAATGACCTCATTCTAAATAACCCTGCTGAGGGCATACGAACTGTCGCCGAGGAACCGCTTGCCCCACGGGCTTTGGACCGTAAGGAGCAGCTGGCGCTGTTACGAGCGGTACGGAGATCGGGAAAACTCAGGGATTTAGCCATCATTACGATGCTGTTGCATACCGGAATGCGTGTTGGAGAACTTTGCAACTTGCGAGTTTCCGATATTAGAATATCAACAAATAGAAATATGATTACGGTCCGCGAGGGCAAAGGAACAAAGCGACGTAATATCCCCTTGAACTCAACCGTCATAAGAGTTCTCAAGGATTATCTCAACACACTCAACACAAGCAAATCTACGACCATAGTAACCGGCACAAACCCAGAAAAAGACCGTTTTCTCTTCTATGGCCAAAAACGGATGCCCTTGACAGACCGTGGTGTTCGTTATATTATAGATAAATATGCTTATAATGCAAAAATAGACAATCTGTCTCCTCACATTTTTAGGCATACCTGTGCCAAAAATTTAATCGATGCTGGACAATCCATTGATAGAGTTTCAAAAATATTAGGGCATTCTAATGTTAATACAACTTCCATTTATACCATGCCCACAGAGAAAGATTTGCATATTACTATGGAAAGCATATCATGGGAGTAGTATGTTGAATAATAGTAACACTTCTATTATTCGGAATATTTTACTTTGATTTTGTGCGTTATGATGTTATACTATTATCCAATGACACCTATGTTGACTGTAGCCCTGATTATAATGTGCTAAACCCAGAGGAATTAGATGAAAGAATATCGCCAGCCAAAAGATTCCTTAAAGAAGCAAATCAGCTTATTACTACCTATGGACGTTTATGAAGGCGCTAAGCGCGATTCACAGAAATATAACCGTTCGATGGCATACCACATTGTTGAAACGCTGCGTGTTACTTTCGACAGATCGATACAAGAGGTTCAAGCAGAACGGGAAAAAGCAGCGAAAATGACAATCCTTCAGCAACTGAAGCAACAGGCGGCAGACGAAGCTAAATCAGAGCAATTTGTGGAAGCCTTAGAAACTGTATTTAATCGTTTTGCGGATACCAAGGAATCAGGGGATTTTACGGAGGCTTTTCAACAAGACATCATGACTTTTGCAGGGATGATGCAGGAAACAGACCGCGAAAAATTTAAAAAATAACACGGTGTCGCACCGTTTTTGTACAGGTTTGTATTAAGAAAGGAATCCAATATGCAAAGATATCGTGCAGGAGTCATCGGTCTGGGTTGGATGGGAATGCTCTACGACATGGCGACGCGGATCGGAGATTTTTTCAATATTGATGACATCGATCGCCCCACACCGAATTTGGATGTTCATCGAAAAATCTATCACCATGCACACCCGGGAAAAGAGGGCTTGCCTAGTAGCTACGCCGAGGCGTTCTGGGATCGTCCTGAGGTCGATTTAGTAGCCGCCGCCGATCGCGATGAGAAACGGCTACAGGCATTCCAAGAACGGTATAATATCACTGCGTTATATACCGATGCGACCGAGATGCTCAGCAGAGAAAAACTCGACCTTGTTGCCGTTGCGACGAATGTCAAGGGGCGCGCGGACCTAACCTGCTTGGCGGTTGAGAATGGCGCGAAAGGGATTGTTACAGCGAAGCCAATGGCACACACGCTTGAAGAAGCTGACCGGATGGTCAAAGCCTGCGCCGATGCCCGTGTTCCATTAAATTGTGGCGCTATTTCGACAACGCATCCCTCCTTTGCAAAGGCGAAAGAATTGATTGATGGTGGGGCGATTGGCAATGTCCTTTCGATTGAGGCACCGAGACCCGGCGCGCAGCATCAGAGTTGGTCCTATTTTCTGGATAGTTCGCCTGCTTGGGTCATCGGTATTGGTGACCAGCAACGACGGGGCAATGGCACCGATGAATTCAACGGACCTGGTGGAAGCGACGAATTCGCTGGGCAGGGCTTAATGGTTACGCACGACGAAATAGCGGTCTACTTCCGACCGGGCGCACCGCATCTGCGTGTAACCGGCACCACCGGTGAAATAGTTATTCCTACAATGGCGACTGGGTTTAAACTGTGGCAGGATATCGAAACAGCTTCCGGCATCAGCAGGATAGAAGTCCCATGGCCAGATCCTCAATTCGTTGGTCCTTACGGCGCAATCTACGGATTAGCAGACGTCATCGACTGCATGGAAGGTAGGCTCGATGAGCCTAAGAATTCTGGAAGAAGAGTTGCGATCGCACTTGAAGTTGAGCTTGCGCTTAAACAGTCTTCGGCGCAGGGCGGTGCCCGAGTAGATCTACCGCTAGTGGACAGATCTTTGGGACTCAATTATGACTGGTTCCGATAGATGATGGAGCGAATCAGAGGTGGCATGTGCGCCTAACGGTCGCTCAGATAGCTACCCCAGAAGAGTCCACTTATCCCGATCAGTATCACGGCGATTATCACCTTCACCTGCCACAAACTCCGCGTATAGAAAATAGAAATTAGGAGCAAGATCGCTACAAGCAGCACGAGCACGGCTGTGTACAGCCTTTCAAACTGCTTGGATTTTCTTGTATCTTCCGACTTTCCCATTCCGTCCCCCTTCACCAAAGTAGCACAAACAGCAAGTAGCAGGCAATAGCGAGGTAAATAATTGCCCACAGTCCGGGACGCTTGAACCAACGTAGACCTGTGTCGGGCACTTCAAAAGGATATTTGGGGCGAACTGGTGCTTCTCGCAATGTTTGCTGCAGCCAAGTGCCTTCAAGTGCGTCCAAGCGACTTGCCATTAATTCTCGGACATCCATCGGCTGTTGATCTTCGCCATAGCACAGTCCTCTTAACTCCTCGTCACGGACGGGACCACGGAAACAATCAATAACTCTTGAAGTAACGAGCATAGTCGCTGCCGGTAGTATGAGATTCCATAGATACGCCCACCAAGTATTGGTGTACCAGACTGGCAGTGCCAAACCCTTAGCGTCCGCTATGATTGCTGAGATACCGTAAATAAGCCCCACTGCGAGTCCGATGATGCCTGTGCCACGATGTACCCGAGTGAAGACACCCATCAGGATAACGGTCATGAGTGGCACCTGAATAGCACCAGCGAGACGCAGATAAAATAGGACCATCCCACCCTGAAGGAAAGGCACATACAGAAATCCGAGTATTATGATAAAAGGTACTGTGATCCTGCCCACCCGCGTGTAATGAGCGTCGGAACCCTTCTTTACAATAAAACGGGCATAGATATCTCGAACAAAAAGGCTTGAAATTCCGATGCCGATGGAGTCGAAGGTTGAATATCCTCCCGCGACTAATCCCGCGAGCACCAAGCCGATTAAGCCGGTAGGGAGATATTTTTTTAGCATCAACGGATAGGCTTGATCACTCATCGCGAGCGTGGGGAAATCGGCTCGCGCCAAGGGTCCCAGACTCACGTTAAACCATAAACAAATTGCTGTTGCTACGCTAGCCACTAAGGCGGCCATCTTGAAGTCCCATTCGGAACGGGCACCTAAGAACCGAATGGTTTCGTACTGATTAATCAGCACATACATCGTCAATACAACGATAAGCCCGAATACAACCAATAGGGGAGGAACGCCGGGCGGCGAATGTCCACCCACATGGAGCAGCGTCTTAGGTAGACTTGCATCTATCGCAGCAAGTTTCTGATTCAGTCCGTTCCAGCCACCCGCCCTGACCCATACCACACCCCAAAGCACAAAGGCAGCAACAATCATACTAACGCTTTGCAGCGCATCGGTAACAACCCCTGCTTTTAACCCACCTCTGACGATGTACAAAATCGCTGTGAATGCAACAGCGACAACGATCATCCAACTCCAGACCTTCTCAATATCTGCTACGATATTCAGGACCAGGAAGGTGGAAAAAAAGATATTTCCCAGTACGTTGGTCCTGGATTGGATGTTTATCAAGACCGACAGGAAGCGCGCTGCAGGACCAAACCGGAATTCAAGCCATTCTGCATTCGTAAACACGCCGGATCGATACATCGGCACAATAACAAAGAAACTCAAAATGAACCAGCCCACAGCAATCCCCAACCACCACTGGGATAACTGCGATAGTCCGAGCGTATAGGACCCTCCAACAATCGCCACATAATCCCCACTATCCACCGCGGTGGAGAAGGCAGACAGACCTACGATCCACCATGGGATGGATTTCGCCGCCAAGTACCAGTCGAAGCTCTCCTGCTGCCGCCTAAACACAAGGATTCCATACAGGACTATGCCGCCATTGATTACCAAGACCAGCAGCCAATCTATCACAGTCATAGAGGTTTCCCCACCATTTGACACTAGCAGGTAACAGCGGATGCGACTACATTGGATATCCGCCGGAGCAAACTGCCACTATCCACCATCTGGTTTGTCAAAATCACGCAGAGCAATTGCTGTTCAGGATCAGCCCATGCCACAGTGCCGGTCGCGCCAGTGTGTCCGAATGTAGCTGGGGAAACTAATTCACCAAAAAAGTTCCACGCTTTTGAATGCGCCAATCCCCAGCCTAATCCCCACGGTGCATTCAGCGTTCCATTCTGGTCGGTTGTCATCGCCTCAACCGCCGCCCGGCTGAAAACACGCTGCCCCGCGTATCCACCGCCATTAAGCATAACCTGTAATAGGATAGCAAGATCTGGTCCGGTGCTATGTATCCCACCCCACGGATTACCTAAATCACGCCAATAAGGACTATTTGGTCCGAAACGGCGCTGATCTGCGGTTTCTTCCATAGATGTCCCGCACCACACGGTATCAGGAATCTTAAATCTTCCAAGTCCCAATGCGGTATTCTGCATCCCAAGCGGCTTGAAGATCTCTTCCTCTTCAAAGTCCCGTAGCCGCTGCCCTGTAATCCGTTCAACAATCTCTGACCCTAATAAGATCCCCTTACTTTGATAACTGAAGTTGGTATTAGGAGAGTACAGTAGCGGGGTCTGAATCGCGCGCCGGACAAACTCGATTAAGGGTGCGTGGGCACGACGCAGATCGGTATTCTCCGGCAGCATATCCGGCATACCAGACGTGTGCGATAATAGATTTCGGACGCGTACCTTATGGCGCTCCCCACCCCGGAATTCCGGAAGGTAAAGGGAAACAGGATCATCAAGTGAGACCTGCCCTCGATCAACCAGCAGCATCAGAGCGCAAGCCGTTACGGGCTTAGTAATTGACGCGAGTAGAAATACGCTATCTGGGGTGACTGGGCGGGAATTTTCCTCCGGAGTCAGATGTCCATAGCCTTCTGAGTGGACGATTGTCTGATTGCGCGCAACGAGTAAGGAGGCCGCAGTAACGCGCCGATTGGTAATTTCCGATCGAAGAAGCGCTCCCGCTTCTAAGAGGATGTCCTGCGACATCCCAACGTCTCGGGCAGCACCGATTTTGAGTTTGGTGTGAATAGTTGACATAATATACGCGACGGTATCCTTTCTTTGAGAGTCGCCTCGTCCTGCAATCTACGATTCGGATCGCAGGGTATGTTTAAGAGCCGCTACTGCACAGCGTAAATCATCTGGAGTCACTCTACTCTTTGGGGACGGTCGGTCGCCACTTTCCATCAACAATATAGGCTTCACACCCACCGGGCCAAGGAGGCATGGTCACCGCAATGGCTGCTAACGGCTCAGTACCGAATGCCCGGAATTGAAAGTGAACACCAAGCGGGATTGTAATACAGACCCCGGAGTGTACCGAAACAACCTCTTCGCTTGCGCCTTGCTTGCGCCACATTTCACCGCAACCTCCTAAGAAAAACCAAATTTCTTCAACGGTCCGGTGCGCAACCGCAGCTGATGTCTCTCCCGCGGGAAGTTCAAAATGGGCCATCCCACCTGCTGCGAGGTTCAACAGGAGGCGGACTTGGGAGCCATCTGGGGCGATGGTGTCGGAAATAGCGGGCAAACACTTGGTACTGAAGTCAGTCATCTTCTTTACGTTCCTAACCTGACGGAAGCTAACGCAGGATGGTTCCGGTTAATACGCATATTTCTCAATGAGTGCTTTGCTCTTGACCACCCCAACGTGATCGTCTGTTTGACCCTCGTACTCAATCCCGAAAGGGTTGGTGTACCCCTCCGATTTAAAGATTTTCATGACACGATTGCAGTCAATCTCGTTTGACTCCCCATTTTCATCAAAACTGAGGAATTTTGCATGGGTCGCCCAAGTATAGGGCGCAACTGCTCTCAGGTTTTCTACTTTATCATCCAACGGTCTCCAATTCAGGAAATCCGCGAGCACACGGCAGTAGACACTATCGACCGCTTCCATGACCTGGATGATGTTTTCTGGTGATACGGAAACACCCCCGTGATTCTCCATCATTACACGGATTCCCGTATCCTCAGCTATAGCAGCAAGCTCCTTAAAACTCTTAATACACTGCCCAATCTCCGTCTCTGCCGCATCAGTTCCGTGGCTCCCACCACTATTGGCTCGGAAAGCATTGCAGCCCAGTTTCTGGCAGATATCGAACCATTTCCTGTGATTCTGGACTGCCTGAGTCCGCTCATCTTCATCAATGGACGACAGATCCCCATGACCATCAACCGCAATACTGAGCAGCCTCACCTCAGCATCGTCAGCGCGGCGACGCAACTCATCGATGTACGAATCAGATATCTCACTCTGCGCCGGATTATCTGGATTCTCGTAGGAGAAGAAAGGACTATTTAACTCCACCGCATCAATACCGAACTCATCGTTTGAAAGCGCCGGATAATCGAGCAGAGAAAGCGGATTTGCCTGATCCCTGAAACGTCGATTGATACTCCAACCTGCAAGCGAAATTTCCATAAATAGACTCCTCATCTGACTTACTGAATAAGTATACAAAAAACATAGGTAGATTTAATCAGGATGGTGTATAACCGGGGCAAGTTGATTCATTAAAATCCCGCCCTGGCGGAGGATGTGAGGCGGTGATACGGTGAGATCCAAAACAGTGGAGGCTACTCTCGTCACCGTCTCACCACCGTCAAGTACAATATCGACGAGTTCACCAAGCTCGGATCGGACCTCGGCGGCTGAGGTAGCTGGTGGTTCGTCAGATCGGTTCGCACTCGTTGTAGCAATTGCACCACCAAAACGCTGGAGAAGCGCAAGTGCTATTGGGTGATCGGGCATACGTACCCCAACCGTATCCCCACCAGCGGTAACTTCAGACGGTAGTGTTTTTGCCCTTACAATCAGCGTTAGTCCACCGGGCCAGAACCGTTCCGCAAGTTGGTTAAACATTGGTGGCAGATCCTGAGCAACACGCGGAACATCATCGACAGAGCCAACCAATATTGGAATTGGTTTATCCATAGGTCTGCCCTTGATCTGATAGAGCTTCCGCACAGCTTCAGGTTGAAACGGATCAGTACCTACCCCGTATACTGTATCAGTCGGGAAAGCCACGACACCACCGCACCGCAAGGTTGCAGTGGCCTGGTCAATGGAGATGTCTTCAATTGAGCACATAGAGTTTGGGAATTCACGTATCTGTTTTTTTTGGGAATCAAGTTTTGCATTTCAAACAATAGATCCAGAGGCATATGCGTTAAGATCAAGCGTGTCTCTCAATCCTTCTTGATATTTCTGGTAAGCCACTCCGGCAATCATTGCACCGTTATCTGTACAAAGTTGAATTCGTGGGTAGTAGACTTCCGCGCCAAATTCCTCCCCCGCCCTACGCATAGATTCGCGCAATTGGCGGTTTGCTGCAACCCCTCCCGTTAGAGTAATCGCTTTGGCGTTTTTCGCTTTCGCCGCCCGAACGGTTTTTCCCACAAGCACATCCACAACCGCTGCCTGAAAACTCGCCGCAATATCCGCAACCGCAGGCAATGTTTCCGCATCTCTTGCTTTTTCAATAAAAAATCGAACAGCGGTCTTGATTCCACTGAAACTAAACTGATAATTATCGCGCTCAAGCATAGGACGTGGGAACCGGATCGCGTCACTGTCACCCTCCTTCGCCAAATCATCGATTACCTTACCACCCGGAAAACCGAGACCAAGATATTGTGCAACTTTATCATAGGCTTCTCCCGCGGCATCATCCTGTGTCGTACCCAAGATCTCATATCGCCAGCCTTCCTGCACCTCCACCAACAGGGTGTGTCCGCCGGAAACAGTGAGACAGATATGCGGAAAAGATAACGCCTGATGCTCCATAAAATTCGCGTAGATATGGCCCTCAACGTGGTTGATACCCAGAAGCGGCAGATTATGGCAGTATGCTAACGACTTCGCAGCAGCAACACCAACAAGAAGCGCACCAATCAACCCCGGCCGGTTCGTGACAGCAATTGCGGTCAGCTCATCGAATCTCACGCCAGCTTCATCCATCGCTTGATCCACGATGTAGTTGATCGCTTCTACGTGTTGCCGGGAAGCGAGTTCGGGTACGATCCCACCATATTTAGCATGAAGTTCTATCTGAGAAGCAACGATATTGGATCGGATTTCCCTGCCGTCAGTAACGACGGCTGCAGCTGTTTCATCGCACGATGTTTCAATTCCAAGAATATGCATCTGAAGTCCTTACAGTTTCTTTCGTGTCCACTTAATCCTCTACTTGATTGTTCTTACCATACTTAGTCAAGATTATCATACAACACGTCAGACTTCCAACCAAAATCATTTCCTCCATCAATTTTTCCGTTGTGCCTGCCCTGAGCAAAACTTTTTATCTAACAAAACCAATTTTACCAATTTCCTGCGCTACATCTGCACCCTGAATCGCGGAGATAACAAAAATATAAATTCCTGCCGCCGGTATTCCATTATCCGCATTCCTTCCATTCCAGCGGAAGTATCCAGATCCAATAACATTTCGCTGAACATCTGTGTAGACTATATCTCCAGCAATATTGAAAATTTCCAACTCAACCTCTTCTGCCAGCTGAAAATCAGGGATCGTATAGAAGAAAAACGCGTTAGCGTGCTCTGCGCGTATGGGATTGGGGAAAGCTCGAACTCGCGTCAGGTTCAGTTGTCCAGACTTCGGTTCGACTGCATTAACCGTCAAAAGGTATGAATCCGTCTGGCTGAAACCCGAGCGTGATGCCACAGAAATATAAAATCTACCTGTTTGTGCGGGTTGAAATACGATCTGTAGCTCAGCGGGCCTTACTCTCTCTGCAGTAGCGATCTGCTGGCCACTCTCGTTGAGTATAGAAAGTTCATAATCAACTGTATCCGAACGGTAAAGTAACGTTGCCACGATTGCCTCGCCTGATATAGCATCAGTTCGGTAGAGATCGCGCTTATCCTGCTGGTCAGAGATAAAAGACTCATAAGTTTGGTTAAATCGGATTGGAAAAGCTTCGCCCAGTTCATCGTTCGGCTCATAAGTGTCTCCAAACGCGATAGAGATCGTGATTTCCCGCCCCTCAAGCCCAATATTCGTGATAGAGATTTTCGAAACAGTACCGTCGTTTGCATTACTGTTAGGAGACGTTGCTGGGGTAAACGATGTTTCGCCATCATCAGCTGAATACGCTGCACCATCCGTAATGGTACCAATATCTATAATATGCGGCTGGTGGGGAATGAGACCATAATGCTTGGGATCGTTCGGGTCTTCAAGCCAAATTTGGCTTGCAGCGTCGATCACTCCGGCGGGACGTACCTTCGTTTCGTCAATATGCCAGATCAAAATCCCAGATTCGGGCAGACCGGTATCGAAGCGTGCCCCTGATTCTTTATGCCGATTTTCAATAAGGAAAAACTCTGTACTTTCTCCAAATTGGTTGATTTTTCCGGGGATATTAACTTTGAAGAGCTTGTTATCGTGTGGTGGCAATTCAAAACTGGGAATAGCCAGGTCTAACACGTTCTCCTTAATTTCAACAGGTTGGATCCACCCCAATCTCCCGTTTTCGGGTCGCGCGTCGAAGTCCCACTTCAGATAGCCGCTGATGTGGCTTGGCTGCAAACCATTGCCAATTCCATTGACAATTTCACCTTGATAGGGCCCAAACTGTCCCATCAATCCCCATTTATGATCAAGCGGACCAATAAAATTGCCGCCATACACATCGGGAGCACCAAAGTCATGGAGAAATTCATGAAAGTAGATACCAAGGTGTGGTGTATCGAAACTCGGCTCCTCCCCAACTAGAACTGCTGTGGTTACGAGTACACCATCAAACACTCTGTTAATATCCTCCGTCAAGATCGACCAGATATCATTCATCTCTAGCGTTGATGCTTGGTCGTCTCCCGAGTGGATAATGAAAACATGGTCAACCACACCGTCTTTGTCACGGTCATACGCCGAGAAATCCACCATCGCGTCTACTGCTGCACATGCTTCACGAACAAGTTCTCTGGAGCGTTTGACGTTAATCCGACCTTCGCCGTAATAACCCATCGGATGTTGGGCGCGAACCCATTGATTGCCTTTCGGAACAACCCCACCCATTGGTCCAGGCTGTATATCCATCTGCCCGTAAGAAACTTCGGCGTAGTAGGTTTTTAACGATACCCCTTCGTCTGCAAAGAGGTATTGATCGAATGTTGCGCCCGATCGTTGACCGGGTTGATCCGAAAAATCAATTTTAATTGCTAAAACAAACTCAATGCCATCTTCCTGTAATACGACCTGTTCACGCACGAAACAACAGCGATCTGACGCCGCACGGAAGGCCTCCTCGCTTGAGGGTGCTTTCGGTGTCCAAGAATTTGTAACAGCATCGTAGTTATAGAACAGGTAAGGATTCGGTGGTGCACTCGCACAAGGTAAACTCGAAAAAAAGAGCATTATCAAACTAAATATGTATAATCCTAAAGATACAGATCTTGCTTCCAACCAACGCTTCCTTCCTTGCACGGTCACATGCTAACTGCAGCTAACTTGGCTCATCTCCTGAATCGATGATGATGCAAGCTACTAATTATTTGTATGGCAGCTGGGGCGTTCACAGGTCAGGCTGGACGTCTAAACCGTCATAATCTAGTACATCTATTCGTAGAAAAAAACCGAGTTGTTTGTGTTCATATCGCCTGATTAGGAGAAAACGGGCCGGATTTATCCTGAATCGCGTAAAAAACTCGGTTTTTGACGCTCGATTTATCAACTAGCAACTTAGGTTAATATAGTAACATCCATGTCAGTCGCTTTGCCCGTAAATTTTCCGGTGTACCATTTCTGATTTGACAAACCCCACATAAGTCCTTATAATTTCCTAATCATTCCTGATTAAGTTCAAGCCCTACTTAATGCTACATGTAGGGCTAATTATGAATTGGAGATGACTTGCTCAATGGTTAAAATTGGTAATCTACAGCTGGGTAATTTTCCACTCCTATTGGCTCCAATGGAAGATGTAAGCGACCCTCCTTTCCGTGCGGTGTGCAAGACACGTGGAGTGGATCTGATGTACACCGAATTTATATCGTCTGAAGGGCTTATCCGAAACGCTCGGCAAAGCGTGATGAAATTGGACATCTTTGAGTCAGAGCGGCCGATTGGCATCCAGATTTTTGGGGGTGATGTTGAATCAATGAAGGCCGCTGTTGGGATTGCAGAGCAAGTCAATCCAGATCTAATCGACATTAATTACGGCTGTCCTGTTAAGAAGATTACTTGCAGAGGTGCAGGGGCGGGGATATTACGCGATATCCCAAAAATGGTTAGAATGACCCGTGAGATAGTCGAGTCGACAACCCTACCCGTTACCGTTAAAACGCGACTGGGTTGGGATGAAAAAACGCAGTACATTGTTGAGATAGCAGAAAGATTGCAAGATGTTGGAATTCAAGCAATTACGATCCACGGACGAACCCGCGTACAGATGTATAAAGGAAGTGCGAACTGGACACTCATCGGTGAAATCAAAGCCAACCCGCGTATAACAATTCCCGTCTTTGGCAATGGAGATGTAGATTCTCCACAGAAGGCACATCACATGCGCCAGAAATACGGTGTTGATGGAATAATGATTGGCCGCGCCGCTATCGGCTACCCATGGATCTTTAGAGAAACCAAGCATTATTTCTCGACTGGCCAAATACTTGAACCTCCCTCCATCAAGGAACGGTTGAGCACCTTGAAAAAGCATCTGGAACTCTCCATCAGATGGAAGGGAACAAGACACGGTGTTTTAGAAATGAGAAAACACTACAGAAACTATTTAAAAGGAATTCCCAACGTCAAGATGTATCGAGAACAATTAGTAACCCTCAAAAGCTATGAAGAAATTGTTGAGGTCCTAAATGATGTCCAAGAGCATGTTGAATCTATGATGTTCGCCTTCAACTCCGTTAGAGAAACGGAACATGAAGTCATAAGAGCTACGCTTTAACATCGATCTTTTGAATAGCAGTAAACATAATTGTCATCAACAGGGTTACTAATAACAAGTGTAGGCAATACGTTATTATCAAATAGAACCGCTCAAGAACCGAATTGGAGGTATTCACATTTATAATGTCTGAAAACCAAGGTGAAGGTGTGTCAATTGTCCCCATTGGAGGATTGGGGGAGTTCGGGCTAAACATGATGATGTACCAATACGGCGAAGATATCATCGTCGTCGATGCTGGATTGATGTTCCCGGAAGCCGATATGCCCGGGGTAGATCTCGTTTTCCCCGATCTTACACACCTCCGCGAGAATCGAGATAAAATTAAGGGTATCATCATCACCCACGCGCACGAAGACCACGTGGGCGGACTGGCATTCTTTCTCCGCCAGATTAACGTGCCTATCTACGGCACGGAATTGACACTGGCATTAGCCAAAGGGAGGCTACGCGAATATGGCGTCTTGGAAATCGCGGAGTTGAACGTTATTGGTCCCGATGATACGCTCCAACTGGGCAGCTTCAGTTTGGAGTTTATTCATGTTGCTCATAGTATCCCCGACACTGTCGCAGTCGCAATACACACACCAATCGGAACCATTGTCCACGCTACCGATTTCAAGTTCGATCAAACCCCCGTTGATGGTCGCCTAACTGAAATTCCTAAACTCGCGGCACTCGGTGAGAAGGGCGTCTTACTGCTCATTTCCGACAGCACCAACGCAGATCGTCCTGGCTTCACCCCTTCCGAACGTTCAATCCATTCCGATTTGGAGGGGATATTTCAAAGAACGACCGGTGGCCTTTTGCTCGCAACTTTCTCGTCAAGCCTGCACCGGGTTCAGCAATTCATAGACCTTGCGGTTGAACACCATCGTCTGATAGCAGTCTCTGGGCGCTCAATGATTAACAACATCCGCACAGCCTCGGAGTTAGGATATCTGGACGTGCCGCAGAATCTTCTTATCGATGCGCGTGAAGTTGACCGTTTTGCTCCCCATGAGGTGGTCGTACTTAGCACCGGGAGTCAGGGCGAGCCGAGATCTGCGATGGCACTCATTGCAAAGGATGACCACGCCTTTCTGCACGTGGAGCCAGGGGATACTGTCATGATCTCGGCACGAATCATCCCCGGCAACGAGCAATCCGTGCGTCACATGATCAACCACCTACTGCGTCGGGGTGTCCATGTCTTACACGAGAGAAATGCGAATGTTCACGTCTCAGGGCATGGCGCACAGGAGGACCTCAAGTTGATGATGAACGTTGTTCGACCGAAGTTCTTTATCCCCGCGCACGGAGAACACAGTAACCTTGTGCAACACGCCGAGCTCGCAGAAGAGGTCGGAATACTCCCAGAAAATATCATAATTGCTGAGGATGGTGATTTAATTACACTGACCCCTGATTTCTGTGGTGTTCAAGGGAAAGTACCAGCGGGGCGTGTTCTTGTGGATGGAAAGATTGACATGGGTGTTGAGAACATTGTAGTGCATGATCGACAACAGCTCGCTCAAGATGGTATGGTCATTCCGATTGTAGTTCTCAACAGTAACAGCGGCGAAGTTACCGCGGGACCAGACATGGTTTCAAGAGGGTTTGTCTATATGGATGAATCCGAGGAGTTGATGGACGAAGCCAAAGAGATTGTCATCCACGCAATCAACCATCTAAGTCCAGAAGGAAAAAGTGAAGCGGAAACAGTGCAGGAAGAAATTCGGGTGGTGTTGCGGCGGTTTTTCAAAAGAAAAACGGATCGTCGTCCGATGGTGCTTCCTGTCGTTATGCGGGTTTGATAGCGGTTTGGTAGGCTTGTGATAGCTAAGACAGCGGTTGTCTACAACACTGTTTGAATTGCTAAAGCCGCAATGAGAACTATATACACCATTACAGATCGAAAATTACCTGTGCCAACCATCGATTATCCGGAGTTTGCTCAACGATTAATTGATGATACGTGATGCTCTTAATCTCTGTGTAGACAACGTGTTTCGTAAAATCCACCGGCTCGCCATAGGCAGCCGCTACCAGCCGGTACGGGGCTGTGGAAATTTCTCGAATCTTGACCTGTCCAAAGAAAATTTCTTCCACCTCATGTTGAAAATTCAATTCATCTAACCACGCCACCATCAGCTCTTCAAGGGATTCCGCCGATACCTCAATTTCAGTTTGTGTGGTCATACCGACCGTGCTAAGGTCTGCGATAGCATCAAATAGCCCTTGTGCTGCGTTGATGAATAGTTCCTTTAGCGTGCTCCCATAAGCGCGGATCCCAATATCACCGGTATGTTCTATATATTCATATCTCTTCATCAAAGACACTTCCCTAGAGTTACCGCGGCAAAAGATACCCTTCAATCAAAAAGTCACTGTCTATTTGAGTGGCTTTAATCCTATGCAGCTCAAAAGTTTCAGCCAAGTGAGCAATGCCTCGCCCACCAATAGGACCGGGCGCATCTCTACCACCAATTAACTTCGGTGCAACAAAAAACATCACCTTATCGACAACTCCTGCTTCCAAAGCAGCAGCGTTTATTTTTCCTCCACCTTCGATGAGTACACTTGTGATTTCCCTTCGTCCAAGCTCTTGCATTAACGCGCTTAAACAGACCCGTCCTTCCTGTGTTTGGAGAATGAGCACATCGGCACCGGCGGATTTCAAGGCTTCGATTTTTTCTATGGGTGCTTTTTCTGTGACGGCGATTAGTGTGCCCGCATTGCTGTCCCGATTAAAAACTTTTGCTCCAAGCGGTGTGCGACCACGTGAATCAACGATCACACGAATCGGATCTGCATTCTTCCTATCTGGCAAGCGTGTCGTCAACGACGGATTATCTTGCAACACAGTCCCAACACCGACGAGAATTGCATCAACCTGAGCGCGAACCTCATGCCCTTTCAATCGGGATGCTTCTGAGGTAATCCACTGGGATTCGCCTGAAGCGGTGGCGATCTTTCCATCTAAGCTGATTGCGGATTTAAGAATAACAAAGGGGCGGTGGGTGGTGATGTATTTGATAAATACTTCGTTAAGTTGCCGTGATTCCCCCTCACAAAGCCCCACCTGAACGGGTATGCCTGCTTCCTCAAGTTGGCGTATGCCGTTGCCAGCAACCTGTGGATTTGGATCTTCTATCGCAACGAAAACGTTGGCTATCTTCGCACGAATGACCGCTTCGGTGCAGGGCGGCGTCCGTCCCCAATGACAACACGGCTCCAGCGTGACGTACATTGTCGCGCCCTCCGCAAGCCCTCTGGCTTGATTCAGCGCATGAATCTCTGCGTGGGCTTCCCCTGCCTTTTGGTGATACCCTTCGCCGACAATTTCGCTATCCCGAACAATCACCGCACCGACCAACGGATTCGGGCTGGTACGTCCACGCGCCTTCGATGCCAACGCCAACGCGTGTTCCATAAATTTTCGATCTGTCACTGACCATTGGCTGTGTTTGGACAAGGAGGACTCCATTCCTATTTGATAATTAGCATCCTGCGCGTGGCAGAATACTCATCGGCGGACAGCGTGTAAAAGTACACGCCACTTGCCACCCGCTCACGGACATCATTTCTCCCATCCCAATAGATTGCCTTCGATCGATTCTCGTAGGCAGATGCAATCCGATGCCCAACCTCAAGCGCACGGATAATCTGACCGCTCCCGTCATAGATAGTCAACGTCACGAAAGCATCCTCCGCCAACCGATACGGTATCCACGTCTCTGGATTGAACGGATTCGGATAGTTTGCTAACAGCTCCGTCTCTTTTGGGGTGAGGGATAGCAAGAGTTGTTCAAGCACCAGAAATCCCCGTTTCATGATTGGATCCCTAACCTCAAGTGTCCTTGCGCCGGTCAACCAACCGTGAATCTCTACCGCCGTGAGTGTCTCAGGTACTTGTGGCTGCGCTGCAGATGGGGCTGCTGCACTATTGAGCATTCCCGCAACCAATACCAGATCTATGACATTGACAACTCCATCTCCATTGACATCCGCTGCTAAATTGGCCCCTGTATTCTCGAATTTGGACGCAATCAAGATTAAATCCAAGACATTCACACTACCGTCGTTGTTGACATCCGGGGGGCGTGTTCCGTCCATATCAAACTCAATCGTAACTCCTCTGCTTTTGAGAGCGGGGATGTGGGTGTGGATAGATTGGTAACTTAGGGGATTTCCCCGCACGTCAACCGTGTCCCCATTTTCCAATCTCGTGTTGGCTACAAGGGGCGAAAGGTCTGTAATATTGTTATGTTCCAACGCTAGCTCTCGCAGATAGGACAAACTTGAAAGTGCTGAAATATCCGATATCGAGTTGATCCAAAGCCTCAGCACTTTCAGGTTGGTTAAGCCTGCTACTGCAGAGATGTCTGATACCGAGTTGCCTCCAAGTCCCAACACTGTCAGATGGGTTAAGCCCACCACAGGCGAGATGTCTAAGATGTTGTTGCGTTGAAGAAGTACCACTTCCAAATTGGTTGCGTGTTCCAACCCGGTCAAATCGCTGATATTGGCGTTTCTTGCTTCAAGGCGCGTTAAGATTGCCATCTCTGCCGGAGCAATCGGTGTCCCCGGTGCCTTACCGAGGGCTTCTTCAACTGCAGCACGGAGGTTGGTGTCAGGGATGTCCACCGCAGCCCCCGCCACGGCGTTAAAGATTACCGTACCCTCAATTCCAGCGGCGGACACCTCGACGGTGTTTATTCCCAGATTAGGACCCAGTGTGAGCGTACTTTCTGATCTACCTTTTTCATCAGTTGTAGTACGGGTGACGCTGAGCATTCCATCGCCAGCGATAACAGTAAACGTGACGGGAACCCCGTCACGCACAAAACCGTTGTTCACATCCCGTAATTCAACGACAAATGGGACAGGTAACAGTGTATTGGGTAAGCTGTGCAGGTTATCACCTGAAATTTTCATCAGGGGCTGAAGTGCTTCAGAAAACAGCACAAAAAATGTCCAACCTGCATTCCCGTCTGTATCAACGACTTCGGCATACATCGGATGCACCACAGGGTTGGACAGACTCGTCAAGCCATCGGATGGAATAACACCATCATAGTCAAATTCAACGACGGTATCTTTGTCACCTGCCAATCCACGGCATGCCTTCATTTCATTTCCGGTGGTGCTGTGTCGAACAAGTAGGCGCATTTGGTAAAGTCCCTTTGAATCGCTGATTTTGAGTCGAACTGGGATACTCCGTGCTCCTGCTGTATATCGAGGTGGTGAAATGAGTTCAATGGTTGGTCGTTCTCCCTTTTTAGTTGAGGTGTTGGGATTGAAGTAGGGATGTATAGACAAATATTCAGCACCACACGCAGATAACTGATTCCGTTCTGGAGAGAAGTGCGACATGATATATGCGTCGTCGTTGAAATTGTGATGCAATCCGAAGGCGTGTCCCAGTTCATGCACCACCGTTGTAACCCTAAATTCGTCAGAAACTAACGCAAGTCCACCATTTTTCCCCCGCCTACCTCCGACACCTCCAGTACGCCGGTACGCATCCAGACCAATTCCATCTATACTATTGTCAATGACGATGCAGTAAACGTTTGCATTAAGGTCGAACGCCCTCTCAACCTCGTCGTATACAGTACTATACGTGTTGTCAAGGTAGTGGGTATCGGGGTGTTTCCCATCCATGCGATGCACCTTTGGCTCACCTTGGGTTTTGGTTTCCACGCGGAAGGTTTTTCCCCAACTGTGTGCCTCCATCATCTCGGCAAAGAAGGTTTGAATGTTGAGAATCTCATCTTTCATCCGCTGAACCACGTCTGCACGGTACGATCGGTCGTTGGGCAAGAAGTAAATCAACCGTACCGTGCGCGGTTCCCCAACGTTCAAGTGCGTTGTGTCGTCAAACTTAACTGTAACTCCTCTGCTTTGGAGGATTGGAATATGAGTTTTGATTGATATATGACTAAGGGGATTTCCCTGCACATTAATCTCATCGTCATTTCCCAATCCTGTATTTTCTACTAGAGGCGAGATGTCCCGGATATTGTTTGAAGTAAGATTCAGCCACGGCAAACGGGTTAATCCGGTCAAAGGCGAGAGATCTGAGATATAGTTGTACCCCAGGTCCAGTCGTGTCAGGTTGGTTGCATGTTCGAGCCCGGTCAAATTGCTGATGTTGGCGTCTTGTGCTTCAAGGCGGGTTAAAGTTGCCATATCCCACGTAGTGAGAGTCGCACCCGGTGCCTTATTGAGAGTGGTCATAATCGCAGCGCGGAGGTTCGGGTCGGGGATATTTACCGGTTCCACGACTTTCACGCTAACGTCGTCAAACTCAACTGTAATCCCTCTGCTTTTCAGATCGGGAATGTGAGTCTTTATTGATGCGTAGCTCAAGGGATTTCCCTGCACATAAACCTCGTCTCCTCTCCCCAATCCCGTATTCGCTACCAGGGGTGAGATGTCCGAAATGTTGTTGTTCTGAAGCCACAGTGTTTTCAGATTGGTTAAGTCCGATAGGGAGGATATATCTGTGATATGGTTACCAAGAAGATATAGTCCTGTCAGGTTAGTCAAGCCCGCCACCGGTGAGATGTTCGATATATTGTTTCCACCAAGCCCCAGTGCAGTCAAGTTAGTTAAGCCTACCACCGGTGAGATGTCTGAAAGGGGGGTGCCCCAAATATCCAAGAATGTCAGGTTAGTTAATCCTGCCACTGCTGAGATGTCCGACAGCGCGTTGTTGTCAAGATCCAAGTGTGTCAGGTTAATTAATCCCGCCAAAGGCGATATATCCGATATACTGTTATCGGAAATATCCAAGAGTGTCAGGTTCGTTAATTCTGCTAAAGCCGAGACATCTGAGATACTGTTACCCCAAAGCCGTAGCTCTGTCAAGCTAGTTGATCCCGCCAAAGACGAGAGATTTGATACCGAGTTGCTGTTCATCCTACGCCCCTCTGCCTTCACATACCCAAGGTCCAGTTCTGTCAGGTTGATTGCAAACTCAAGCCCGGTCAAGTCGTCGATGTTAGTGTTTCTGGCTTCAAGGTGCCTCAAGATTTTCATTTCTGATGCAGTGATTGGGACACCTGACGCTTGGCCAAGAGCGGTCTCAATTGCAGCGCGGAGGTTAGCGTCGGGGATGTTTACGATTTGTGCCGTTACGGGCGGCGGAAGGGTGAGGCAAATCAGCAGGAAAAAAGTGAAATAGAGAATTAGTTTTTTCATAGATTTCCTTCTTGGGAATATTTATAGTAGATTTTAGAATTACTTGAGGGGTGTGCATGTGTGGCAATCTTAGTAGATTAACTCTATTGCTATGCATACACATTGCGCTCCGCTGGAGCGCAGGCATTGATCTTATCGCTGTTCTATAGACATATCGCTCCGCTGGAGCGAAGGTTTCTGTCGGATCATCGGGACTTTTGTGTATTCGGTTTGCTGAAGGAACGTGAGGCCGGTAGCCGTTTTGTTTGCTTATTGATGTTTTCTGCGTAATCAGTGGACTCCGTGATTCAGACAGCAATTATGCACCCCCTCAATTACTTAGACACTCCAAACCGAACCGCATTGCCTCCAAGCCCGGTAGGTGCGGTTTCTAACCGCACCGCATCCCGATAAATCGGGATCCCAACATGTCGGGAGAAACAGCGCCTACCATACACGAAGAGCGAAAGCGTCTATCTGTTTTTAGGATTTACTATAGTAAAAGTTACGCAGTTGAACGGTTAAAGCCAACCTCCTCCGACTGTGCCGAGAGTTTACAACCTGCCCTCCTTATCAAGGGGGTAGTTCGGCGATTCATCGGTAGGAGGATGCGGGGCAAGATGCCCCGCCTACAGGTCATCGTTCCCAACGCCCGATGAATCCCCGACTTGCCGGGATTAAGAAACGGGTAACTACAATCGAAGGGCGTAAGTCCTGCCAAGATTTATATAATAATTATGAGTACCCTTGGGCAGATTATATCACGCCCCATTTTACAAAGCAAAAGGAATGAAGGTTCATGTAAAATTCTTACGCATATATTAAGTGGATCTTAGAATTAATGAGACACTCCAAACCGGTGCGGTTAGAAACCGCACCTACCGAGGGGCGAAGGTGTCTGTTTATTTTTAGAATTCACTATAATCACTCAGAAATGGTATAATTTCAACACGGTGCACCGGTTAATGGAGGGAAAACTCCACCATTTTTGGATGAAGAAATTTAGTGGTAATGGATTAAGTAAGGGAGTGCTACCTATCCAAATATACGGTTAATGAAACGCTATGAAAACAAAATTACTTGAGTCTATGCCACATTTGGTTAGAGCAAAGATAAGCGGGATGCTCCCCGCGGGAGAGGAGGAACTTATCCGTGTATCCACGGATCTAAATCAGGAAGGAGAGTTTGGAACACAATGGGTGATTGTTACGGATAAACGACTCCTGATTGTCCCAACGACCGGGCTTGACAGCGTTGTCAAGGTGCCCATTGACGAGTTGACCCTTGTGCAGACCGAAGCACTGGTTGGTGGGGGTCGCTTGAACATTGAACGGAAGGATAAACCGACCATCGCAGTTCCTTATTCCAATTCTCTCGCAGAAAAGTTTTCTGAAGTCACACGCGGCATCGAGCAACTTCGTAAGGGAGGGGCGTTCCTGATTAATACGCAACTTGACCGCACCCGATGCGACAAGTGCGGTAAGCTGCTCCCTGAAAAGAATGGAATTTGTCCGGCTTGTATTCGGCGTCTTGCAACGTTGCAGCGCATCGCTACCTATCTAAAACCTTACAGAAAACATGCTCTCCTCTTAACAGCTGTCTCTTTAATAGGGATGGGCACAGCAGTGGTTCCTCCAATGCTAACCCGGCAGATCGTAGATGGTGTGCTGGTGCCAACGGGAGAACACGCGAACGAGATGTCTGAACGACTCGCTCTGCTTGGTTTGCTTGTACTCGGGTTGATCGCCATACGTGTATTGAACTGGGGTATGGAATGGGCACACGGTTGGACGGTGAGTTGGTTAGGTGCGCGGATTACCGCGGATATCCGCAACCGACTTTACCAACAGCTGGAGTTACTCTCCCTTCAATTTTATGACAGGAGACAGGTTGGTGCGGTCATGTCCCGCGTAACCCGAGATGCCGGAAGATTACAGGAATTTCTGGTCGAAGGACTCCCCTATCTGATCATTAACACGCTCATGCTCATCGGTATCCTGAGTATTCTCTTCTGGATGCACTGGTTGTTAGCCCTGCTGATTCTCATACCGATCCCGTTTATGCTGGGGTGGGGTGTTCTATTCTGGAAACGAATGCGACTTTACTTCAACAAATGGGATCAGGCTTGGTCAGACATCATGGCGACCGTAAACGAGGCGTTGTCCGGTATCCGTGTTGTCAAAGCTTTTGCCCAAGAAGTGAGAGAAATTGCGACATTTGGGGCTCAAAACAAGAAAATCCGTCAACTTGCCATTAGGACGGAGACGAATTGGGAGATCTTCTTTGCCACAACGACCCTTCTAACCAGCTTTGGCATGTTGATAGTTTGGTTTTTCGGCGGACGTGAGGTTGTGGCAGATACGCTGACCATCGGGACACTATTAGCGTTTTACGCTTATATGTGGATGCTCTATGAGCCTGTAGAGTGGTTTGGCGAGGTCAACAGTTGGATGACGCGGGCATTTGCAGGTGCAGAACGTATTTTTGAGGTGATTGACACACCAGCCGAAGCCTACAGAGACCCCGCTGCACGTCCCATTTCCAATATCAAAGGCGAAGTAAGCTTCAAGAATGTCACATTTGGTTACGATAAGAGCAAGCCCGTCCTGCATGAAATAGACCTTGATATCTCAGCCGGTGAAATGATCGGGCTTGTCGGCAGATCCGGCGTTGGTAAAACAACTACGGTTAATCTGATTTGTAGATTCTATGATGTCGATCAGGGTACAATCGAGATTGATGACCTCCCTATTCAGAAGATTCGCCTTGAGGATCTGCGGAGCCAAATCGGTATCGTGCCGCAAGAGCCATTCCTGTTCAGTGGTACCGTTGCCGAGAACATCAGCTACGGAAAGCCCGGAGCAAATTTTGAGGAGATTATGGATGCGGCGATTGCCGCGAATGCGCATGACTTTATTGTTGCGAAATCCGATGGCTATGACACGCAGGTCGGAGAGCGGGGCAGCGAACTGTCGGGCGGCGAAAAGCAACGTGTCGCTATTGCACGCGCCATCCTCCACGACCCCAAAATCCTCATCTTGGATGAGGCGACTTCGTCAGTGGATGTGGAAACCGAAAAGCAGATTCAGGAAGCAATCGCACGGTTGACCCAAGGGCGAACCACCTTTGCCATCGCCCACCGTCTATCTACCCTACGAAATGCCGATAGACTGGTCATACTTGAGGGCGGACGTATTGTCGAGATTGGCACTCATAATGAATTGCTGGAGAAAAAAGGAATCTTCTATGAGCTGGTGCAGCTACAACAACAAACCTCAGAGATTATTGCAGTGAAAGAATAACCAGTTTGGTAGATGTCCAACATAAACTACCAAAACGTATGTTAAAACCGTAGTACACTATCAGATAAATGCTGATCTGCTCGTAGTGATTGACAAATCCACTGTGCCTCCGCAAAGATGGCTTGGATATGTCTATCCAAGCCGAGCGGTGAGCGACTTGTCACAATTTATTTCATGAAGTAGTAGTCACATTAAGGAGTCGGAAATGGCACAATATAGAGGCGCGGTTATCGGACTCGGCTGGATGGGGATGCTCTACGACCTCGCACAGCGTATGGGAGTATGGCACGTCGACGATATCGATCGCCCGACACCCGAATTAGATCTGCACCGCAAATTCTACTACCACGATCGGCATTCGACTCGAAAATCAATACCGACCAGCTATGCCGAAGCACTGTCAGATCGTTCGGAAATTGAATTGGTCGCGGCTGCTGACCGTGATAAGAGAAGACTCGCTGCTTTTGGTGAACGTTACGGTGTTCGTGCTTTATATACCGATGCCAAAAAGATGCTACAACAAGAAAAGCCAGATATCGTTGCTATCGCTACCAATACCAAAGGACGCTCTGACTTAACCTGTTACGCCGTGGAGTGCGGGGCAAAAGGCATCGTGACAGAAAAACCGATAGCGTACACTTTGGAGGAGGCAGACCACATGGTTAAGGCATGTGCTGATGCCGGTGTTCCTCTCTGTTGCGGTGCCATTTCGACCAGCCATCCGGCATTTGGTACAGCAAAGGATCTGATGACAAGCGGCGCCATCGGGAACGTGATTTCCATTGAGGCGGAGTCGGACAAAAATCTCTCACAACACCAGAACTGGTCGTACTTTGTTGATAGCACCCCCGCGTGGGTTATAGGCCTAGGTGACTTGCCCAAGCGTGAATCCGGCAGTAACGAGTTCCGCGGTCAAGGCATGATGATAACGGATGCGGGGCTTGTCGTGCATTTTAGGAAGGGCGCGCCCGCTGTACGCATTACCGGTACGAGGGGCGAACTTTACCATCCAGAGCATTATTCCGACTGGACCCTGTTTCAGGATGTAGAAACCTCTACCGGACCACATAGGACAGAGATGCCGTGGCCCGGAGCTAAGATGCATATGGGCGGTGGTGCAACCAACGGGCTTGCGGATGTCATGGACTGCTTGGCAGGTAAACTCGACGAACCGAAGAATTCGGGAAGGCGTGTTGCTGTCGCGCTTGAGGTTGAAATTGCTATAAAGTTATCTGCCGCTCAAGGTGGTAAACGGGTTGATTTACCGTTAGACGATCGCACCATAGGTCTTGAGTACGACTGGCATCGATAGATGGAGGAACGCAGATCTGCTCCCGATACAATCGGGGTCAATCCGAAGATTTCTACCCTCGCAGGGACACACACGAGTCACGATGGTCTACAGGTGATTGAAGTCTATGCCCGAATCCTGTAGCAGCAATTGAAGATGAGGGTTGATTCAAACGGGTAACACACCTATTATCAATTACCAATCAATTTTGACAGATATTGATAAGCATCGGAGACATAAAGGGGTAAATTTTCTGGATCTTTGACCTCTAATTCAACTGCAAGTGGACCCCGGTAACCAATTGCGCGAAGCTCATGGATTAACCCCACCATATCGATTTCTCCCTTCCCGATCGGGACAGACTGAGAACCCACGTGATCTTTCACATGGACGTTGTAAATACGGTTCGGGTACTTGCGGATAAGCGCTTTCCAATCCACACCTGCTTCATGAAAATGCCCCGTATCAATCGTAATGCCAAGCTGTTCTGTAGTGATGTTTTCTAAGATCTTCTCATAATCTGTTTCATTTTGGAATTGCGAACCTACATGCGGTTCCAGTGCTACCTTTACCGGCATATCGGCGATTAAACTAAGCAGTTTGCGGAGACCAGCAAGCGTGTTTTCCAAACCGCCTGTTCCCCGTTTTCCGCCGGAAAATACAACCAAAGGACACTTCAGTTTCACTGCTGCTTCTACGTTGAGTAGCAAATCTTCGACGGACCGTTCCGCAGCTTCAACGGAGTCGGTAGCAATCGCCGAAGCGTATACCTCCGTCAAGCCTTTTAACCCTACTTCAGCTGCGCGACGCTGTAACCCCTCTGTATCCAGCCACCGAATAAGTCCAGGTGTCCAAGTAATGGGCCCTGCTAACCCCCAGTACGAATATCCTGCTACCGGCGCATGTCTAAAGGTTTCCAAGATTTCATCTAACGGTGGATTTCGCAACGCACACGTAGTACAAGATAGAATCATGCCGCTCACAATCCCTTCTGATTAGCATTGACAGCAGTCGCTAAATCGGTATAATATTCAACGACAGATATACAAGAATCACTGAACCGTTCTCAATCGAAACAAGGTCATAATACTGAAAAGATGGAAAACGCGAAAGCATTCGCCCCCGGTAACCTCTCTTGCGTATTCAAGATCATCCCTCACCCCGAAGCCACCAAGATGCACTCTCTCGGCATGGGATTTACTATTACAGAGGGTGTCGTTGTAACAGTCACCACGAGCGATACCGACACCACCGTCCGGTTTAACAGTAGTGCCCTCCATTTTCCGACCGTTACATCAGTTGTGCAAAAGTTGACATCTCAGCCCGTGGAGATAGATATTGAATCTCCCTTACCACTTGGGTGTGGGTTCGGATTAAGTGGCGCAGCTTCACTTGCTACCACGTATGCGCTCAATAGCCTACTAGACCTGGGGAAATCTCAGGAGGAATTGGCACTGACCGCCCATGTAGCTGAGGTGGAAAATCGCACAGGATTAGGGGATGTTTGTGCCCAATATCACGGTGGCTGTCTCGTTAAACTGAAAGAAGGCTACCCGCTCGCTGCGGAGCGGTTGCCGATTCCAGAACAGCCTATCTACTACCGATATTTCAGTTCCATCCAGACGAAAACGATCCTTGAAAACGCGGAGCGGAGAGAGCGAATCAACCGTGCTGCGGATGAAGCATTACACGCCTTAGAAGAATTGGGAAAAGCGGACCAGGTTGACTTTAACGCCTGTATCCAACTGTCGAAGAGGTTCTCCCTCAATAGCGGGTTGTTAGAGGATACGCACGTACAACAGACCATCCGCGAGATTGAGTTGGCAGGCGGGGTTGCATCTATGATCATGTTGGGAAACGCGGTATTCAGCACCCACCCTTTTGACGGATCTACCGAAACAAAGCTGTCTGAAGGTGAAAGAGGCAAAGTTTTATGAGCGATGTTCCCGAAAGCCACCCCCGGTATGTGTCATTGAAGTTGCGAGATAAAATTGTCGCTGGCGTGGAAAGCGGTGTGACCTCCATCCACGGGCTTATGGCACATGGACGTGGCGAAGCTTTCGATTACCTCATCGGCGAAAAAACACAAACTTTCGCTATAGATGCAATCCACGTCGGAGCAGCCACCCTTCTCCTCGCCGAACACCCCGTAATCTCCGTGAATGGAAATGTCGCCGCCTTAATGCCCGACGAATTGGTAGCGCTATCCAATGTACTGGAAGCACCGTTAGAGGTAAACATCTTCCACGCCTCCAGAGAACGCGAAAGGGCGATACGAGCGCACCTAAATCAGCACGGTGCAGTTGACGTGCTAATGCCAGCAGCAGAGGCACAACTCTCCTTTATTGATTCGAACCGAAAGTTCGTCCATCCTGAGGGTATATTCCGCGCTGATGTAGTATTTGTCCCTCTTGAGGACGGTGATCGCTGCGAGGCTCTCCAGAAAATGGGTAAAACAGTGGTAACCGTGGACCTCAACCCATTGTCACGTACTGCTAAGGCGGCGGGTGTGACTATCGTAGACAATGTTGTAAGGGCTTTGCCACTGCTAATTCAGGAAATTCAAGCGCTGCAGGATAGCCCGAAGGGTATATTGCAGGAAATAACCTCCCAATACAGCAACAGCAAGACCCTTCAGGCAGCAACTCAATGGATCTGCCGGGAGCGATGAAATCTATGCGCTCTCTACTTCTTCGTTCGCTCTCTTGACAAGTGCGTTCATGTATGCAATGGTATATGCTGTTCCGCTTCTTTCTCCTACCATAGATGGAACGTGGTCTGGAATTGCAACGCCTTTGAAGTTGACCTCACGCATCACTTTCATCACCTGATACATGTCCTGATAACCGTTATCCACAAAGGTCTCAACGAAGTGTGGCAATGGCTGATCTACATTGCGGAAGTGCACCTTGAAGACCTTACCCCATTCACCGAAGAAGCGCATGGACTCGAGAACATCCTTGCCCATTAGCTCGCCGCCCTCCAACCAGCAACCGACGCAGAGGCACATCCCAACGTTCGGACTGTCAGCGATTTCAAGTGCCCGCTTGTATCCCTCAAAACTGCTAAAAATACAGCGCGGAATGCCTGCCAACCTCGGAACGGGCGGATCATCCGGGTGGATACCGATCATTACGCCTGCCTCTTCCGCTGCAGGGGCAGCTTCCCTGATGAAATGGGTATAGTTATCCCAAATTTCCTGTTCCGAATATTCGCGTCCATGCGAAAGAGGCATCCGGTAGGTGCTCTCCCGCCAATGTCCTTCTTGTGCTTTGTCGAGATCAAATCCCCTTGCACTTGCGCCCCCACGGGTTGTTTCTCGCTCTGTGCTCCAGATGCCGTTGCCCATGTGGGCGTAAGTAGTATACGGAATCCCGGCGCGCCCAAGGTCGCGGATATATCTTTTATATTGTTCAACTTTCGCATCACGGTTAGGCAAGTTCAACACAATCGCGTCCTGGTTGTGGACATCGCTGTTACCGAAACCGTAGATTTTGAGTCCTGCATTCTCGAAAATCTCGCGCCGACTCATAAAATAATCGTAGTTAGCGTGTTCTCCATCCGTCCAGAGGACTACATATTCAACGCCCATCTGCTTCGTGAACTGTAGATCTTCTTCGGTCGGTTCAGGCGACATCTGTGCCGTTACTTTGATACCCGGTTCGATGTTATCCATTGGGTGTGTTGCCATGAGTGTATTCTCCTAAATTTAAGAGGTGGGAATATAAAGCGAGTAAGACCATTTCGGTAACCCAAAAAACCCGATCTTAGGTTCTACGTTCAGGGGGTTCCAATCGGTGGGCTATTTTAGCAGAAAGCAAGGAAGAGGTCAATAGCAATTGAGATTTGGACCGACCTGTTTTAGTTTTCAGTGCGAAGGGGAACCAATCGCAGTGCATTTTGATAAAAGATCTTGTCTCCCACCTCATCGGGAAGCTCAAGCTCCTGCAGAAACAGTTGTAGTGCTTGACCGTGTTGATCGCGACCAAATAACAAACGGTCTGCATAACGAGTGAGAAATTCTCGTGCGTGCTCTACGTCTCGCTGCAATGCCCCTAACCCAGATCCGGCGGACAGATCAGCATAGAGATTAGGATAGGTATCGAGCAGACGTTGAGTCTGGCCACCAGGTTTAACTGGGCCACGTGGGTAGGTTGCAGGATCTGTATCTGCATCCCCGCTGATATACCGCCAGAATCCCGGCGCATGACCGATAAAAACCGTTTCGGGGCAGGCTTTCAGGGTGCGTTCCAGGGGAGCGGCACCCCCTCCATACCAGTAGGTCTGATAAATCTGTTCTCCATTTTCATCTGGCAAGTAAGGCACATCCAAATGCAGGACTACCGGACACTTGAGTTCACCAGCTTTATGGAACAGTTCCAATGCGCGCGGGTCATCCAACAGCATACGATAGCTCCACTCTCCACAGACCCGTACCCCGTGCATACGATAAGCCGCTTCAAAAAGCGCAGGTGCATCTCCCTCAGAAGGGCACGGACAGTATCCAGCAATGAAGCGCTCCGGATATTGATCTCGCGCACTCAGTAGTTCATCCAACGTAGCTCCTGCATGTGTACCGTCCGGACGGATATTACAAGGGTTGAAAGCACGGGAACTTCCCGGAGCGTCCTCTCCGGGTGGCAAATACCAAGTCAACAACCAGGTTACGTCAATCCCATATTGATCCATTTCGCTTATGACACCAGCAGGATTGACACCGTGATAATATGCGTGTTGATGTGAGTCGATGATCATGTGCTCCTCCGTCCATGCTGATTCAAGGTTGGAATGGAATAAATACCTACATTGTATCACTTTTTTTGTAGGGTCATTTAATTCTTCGAGCGGGGCAAGATGCCCCGCCTCCGGTGTAAGGGGCCATCCTCCGGCTACCCGCCAAAATCGGTTAAAAAACAGAAAACTAGATAGCCCTACTTTTTTTATTGTTCTAATAAACAACCTATGCTAAGATGGTATCATAGTTGGAGCAAACTACCACCAAATTTTCCCGCCGGTCCCTATTTTTATGGAGATTGGTCTTATAGGAAACAGTCATGAGAATACTGATCCATTTTTCCTTCGACGAAGCGCAAATCAAAACCTTCCAAGATATTGCACATCGACACGGCAACCATGAAGTCTGCCACGCCACTAGTGAAGAGGAAGCCTTACAGTTTGCATCAGAGACTGAGATTATACTGGGGCTATTTCTGCCATCCGTGTGCGCGGCTGCCCCGAACCTACGCTGGATTCAATCCAATAGTGCAGGCATGGATAACTTCCTATTCCCAGAAATCATTGAGAGAGATGATGTAACGGTCACCAATATGGCGGGGCTTTACGCAAGCCAAGGCGGGGAACATGCGTGGGCATTGCTGCTATCTCTAGCGCGAGGCATTCCACATGTCGTGGGAGCTGACGGACGCCGGGCGTGGCAAATGCCTGTAGTCGAACTAACCGGTAGTACCCTCGGAATCGTTGGTCTCGGCGGCTTTGGCATGGAAATGTTGAAAAGGACTCAAGGTTACGATATGACAATCTTGGCGATTGACCCAGTGCGTCAAGACAAGCCGAAAGAAGTCGCGGAACTAAAACCCGCAACCCGGGAAAACTTGCACGAGCTACTTAGGCGCTCCGACGTGGTAATGCTTGCTTGCCCCAAGACTCCGGAAACCTATCACCTAATTGGAACGGAGGAATTGGTCTCTATGAAGAAGACCGCCTATTTGGTCAACGTCACTCGCGGTGGCATCATTGACGAAGATGCTCTCGTCGATGCACTGAAGAGTGGTGAAATTGCTGGTGCTGGATTAGACGTAACCGAAATTGAACCGCCCCCACCGGAGAGCGCCCTATGGGATGCCCCTAACCTGATTATTACCCCGCACCGTGCAGGATCTTCCCAGCATCGTCCGCGCAAGACCTTTGAATTTTTCTGCCAGAACTTAGAGCGTTACCTCAAGGGCGAGCCACTGCGGAACGTCGTTGGTAAGAGACGTGGATTCTAATTCTGCTTTATTCTAACAAAACCTCAGAACCAGATCAATAGTCATTTAGGAAGGTTATTACTTTTCGTTTCTCATTTAACAGGCGTATGATACGTTGATATAGTCGCAGGTATCATCAATACTCTCACCCATGGAAAGACACCCATCGAGCTAAAAGACCGGAGGCTATATAATGAAAGGACAACGATTTTCTTGTCCAGTACTAGTAGTTCAAGGGTTGGTCATATCGCTGTTAGTGCTTGGATGCGGCTTAAATGCGTTTGCACAAGACGCAACGACAACCGAAGATACTCGATTGTTTGACACGGCTAAGATATGGATATTCCTTGCCGTAATTCTCTATTCAGCTACGGTAGTCTACTGTATCTACCATGCTCGGAGCGGTAAGGAACTGTTTATTCGCCGTATTCCCGGACTCGAAGCGGTAGACGAAGCGATTGGCCGAGCGACGGAGATGGGACGTTCTATCATGTACATCCTCGGTTTAGGAGGCGTCAGCAACGTTGCAACCATCGCGAGTATGAACATCCTCAGCCAAGTAGCACAGAAGACTGCAGACTACGAAACACCACTACGCGTTCCATGTAATGATCCTATTGTCATGAACGTGGTACAGGAAATGGTGAAAACCGCTTACCTAAATGAAGGACGCCCCGATGCCTATAACGAAGAAAATATCTTCTTCCTTACCGAAAGCCAATTTGCGTACGCGGCGGGTGTTGATGGGATGATGGTAAGGGAACAACCTGCAGCGGTTTTCCTGCAAGGTACATTTTTCGCTGAGTCGTTGATTTTGGCGGAGACCGGTAACTCTATCGGCGCAATCCAGATTGCCGGTACCGACAAGGAACACCAACTGCCGTTCTTCATCGCCGCATGTGATTACACCCTGATTGGTGAGGAACTATTTGCTGCCAGTGCATATCTATCCCGCGAACCGATGCTGCTCGGGAGCCTCAAGGGACAGGATTATGGCAAGGTGATGATTTTTGGTGCTATCGTGATTGGCGTCATTCTGGAACTCTTCGGAATTACCTGGATGACAACCTTTTTCCAGCGCGTCAGGTAACGTTTCACATGTTATGCACCAGGAGGTGTTATGAGACGACAAGTTCCGCTTATCCTTTGTTTTGCTTTCGGTATTGTAATGGCACTCACCGAATTCAGTCCGCACCCATTTTCTCAGTGGCTCAACGAGGAGATAATTGATTGGGCATTGGTTATAGGTCCTTTCGCCCTTGTATTGGCTGTTGCAACCTTAGTGCAGAGCCACTGGACTCGCATCCGCCGGCGCAGTGAATATTGGCAGTACAGTTTTTTGGTATTCATTGGCATGGCATCCATGGTGCTAATTGGCATACCAGGTGGGCAACGACATGAGGCGTTTGTGTGGTTGTTTAGGTACGTACAAGTTCCAATGGACGCCACCATGTTTTCGCTGCTCGCTTTTTTTATTGCATCTGCTGCCTATCGCGCCTTTCGTGCTCGCACCCTTGAAGCGACCCTGCTACTCGCCGCAGCACTGATTGTCATGATTGGAAATGCACCCGTTGGTGACCTGATATGGAACACTATAATGCCGTTTCAAGATAACCTCCCCTCCACCGCACGACAGTGGATCTTGGACAATCCTAACCTCTCCGCACGACGGGGCATTATCCTCGGCATTAGCCTCGGTGTCATTTCTCAGTCTATTCGTATTATCTTAGGGATTGAGCGATCCTATCTCGGAGGCGTAGAAGGAGACTAAAAATGATCGAAAAACTGATGAACATAGATCGGCGAATTATCTTTATTCTGGTTGCTTTAGCTGTAATCATTCCCTCTCTGCTGGAGGTCAATTTTCCTATCACTGTTTCTCAACCCACACGCAGCACTTATGATTATATCGAGGCGCTGCCCCCCGGCTCGACCATCATGGTCGGATTTAACTACGGTCCTTCGTCATTGGCCGAACTCCATCCGATGGCAAAAGCAGTTATATACCACTGTTTTCAAAAGAAAATTCGGGTAATCGGTATGACACTTCTCGCCGAAGCAGCGACGTTGGGAGACAACATGTTGAAAGATGTCGCTGCGGAAGCAGGGGCGGTGTATGGCCAAGATTATGCCTATCTTGGCTTCCGACCGGGGGCAACACAGGTGCTTCTTGGAATGGGTACAGCAATTGACTCCGTTTTTGAAGCCGATTATGCGGGCACCTCGCTCGCCGAAATCCCACTTATGGCGGACATCACTAATTACGAACAGGTTGACTTGGTTCTTGACTTAGCGTCGGGGAGCTCAACTGAATGGTGGATAACTTACACGAACACAAGGTATAACCAACAGATTGCCGCGGGCGTGACTGGCGTGATTGTGTCCCAGATGTACCCCTATCTACAAACAAAACAGTTAGTTGGGCTGATGCCCGGTCTCTTGGGTGCAGCCGAATATGAAAAACTGATTGGCATGCCCGCAAAAGGCACCGAAGGGATGAGTATTCAGTCCTTCGCCCATCTGCTGGTTGTGGGGCTCGTCATTCTTGGGAATATCGCCTTCTTTATCCAACGCCGCCAAGGTGAATAAAACAGGAGGAGCTATACATGGAATTGATTGGCATCTGGGTGGCTGCAATGCTTACACTCTGCATCTACAGCTTCCTTTATCGAGATAATCCATTCTACCGATTTGCAGAACACCTTTTTGTAGGGATCTCGGTGGGCTACGGTATTGTACTTACATACCACCAAGGCTTCAAGCCGTTCGCATGGAACCCACTTCAGGAAGCCGTTACGGAGCAAGAGTGGATTGGTTTGGTGAGACTCATCCCTATCGGGATTGGCGTACTATTTTTCGCTCGCCTTGTTCCAAGCCAAGGCTGGCTGATTCGATATCCAATCGCGATCCTTATCGGCGTCGGATCCGGGTTGGCAATTCCTAATGTAATGCGGGCGGACATTTTTGAACAGGTGCACGGCACACTGGCACCATTCGCGCAGATTCATGCAGGCGAGTTAAGTCGATTCCAAATCTTCGGTGTCGTTCTCATGTTGATTGGTGTCATCTCAACGTTGACCTATTTTTTCTTTTCGGTCGAACATCGGGGAGTAGTTGGTGGTGTTTCAAAGATAGGAATCGTCTTCCTGATGATTGGGTTCGGTTCAGCATTCGGCAACACGGTGATGGGTCGTGTCTCTCTCCTCATCCAAAGGGTTGATTTTCTTCTACATGACTGGCTACATCTGATTTAGCACGTGCAAGAAAGCGTGTGCGGGCTCATAGGAGAAAACAATGGGTGTCAGAACAGGTATTGTTGGACTCCAGAGTGTCTATTGGCCCCATGCCTTTGCGAATTGTCTGAGTGCTATCTCCACAGTCGAACTTGTGTCATGCGCTGACCTGGGTTACGACCCAAACCTGATATCTACCTCCCTTGGCAAAACACCCGCAGAATATGCTACATCCCATAATCTCCGGTTGTATCGCGATCCGATAGAGATGATCCAAACGGAGGGCTTAGACGCGGTTTGCATCTGTGCGAAGAACACCGAAGTCGTCCATCTCGTCGAAAAGGTTGCACCATTAGGCGTTGCTATCTATATTGCTAAACCGATGGCGACAACTCTCGAAGCAGCACAACGCATCGTAAAAGTGGTACGGGAGCACAAAGTGATCGCCACCTCTGGTACGACTGAACGATTTGACGGGGGTATTCGCGAGGCGTATCAGCGTTTCAAAAGTGGAGCAATAGGAGAACTGATTTCGATACGTGCCTTGCATCAGCACGGTAACATCAACAGTTTTCCAAGCGAAGATTGGTATTGGGAGGAAGCACAAGGCGGACCGGAACTATCTCTTATTTGGTATGCTGCTGACGTGGTTAGATGGTTTGCTGATTCGGAGGTGACAAGGGTGTACGCCGAATACGATAACTACCTCTCAGATCGCTCGCCTTTCATGGATAATGGTAAGATCCTTTTACGTTTTGAGAATCGGATAATGGGGTCTATTGACATCTATTTTTCAGTGGACGGTTTTCGCCTTCCCACTTATGAGGTTGAGCTGATAGGCACAGCGGGCGCGATTCGGACACAACAGAGTGTTTACGAGGGAACACTTTTCACAAAAGAGGGAGTCAGCAACTTCTACCGCATCCAAAATAACAATCTGCTCGACGAAATGACTCACTGGGTGGAATGTTGCCAGAAGAAAACAGACCCTGATCTGACGATCGAGGATGCCCAACGGGTGATTGAGTTATGTTTGGTGTGTCGCCAGTCTGCGCAAACGCATACAGCAGTTTCTCTCCCCTTTGATTAATGGACAATCAACGATGACGCAGATATTTCGCATTGATGAACCATCGCAAGAGCATCTCGAAGACTTTTATAGGGACGGCTATGTTGCTATCCCAGAAGCCTTCACAGAGGAAGCACTCACGGCATTGACTAATGAGACACTCAACATGGAGGGTGCGCGTGAATATCTCCGTACCTTGGACAAGGAGGGCGGTAAACCGAGCAATCCGACCACTTACTTCGTCAGACCGTGGAACAATAGAGGACCGTGGGCTGACCGGCTTATCGATGCCCCCCTCGTCACAGCATTACTCGAATCCACGATTGGTCCCAATTATCACTTTTGCCACTCCGCGTTGAATATTGCCCCCCGTGGCGCAGGGCGCCTCAGTTTTCATCAGGATCACCACCATTGGCGCCATTCTAATCCCATCAATCTCGCCGAGAGAGACAAGTGGTACATTCAAATACTCTATTATCCCAACGGGTTCACACGGGGAGACAGAAGCCTATCAGTCATTCCGGGCAGCCATCGTGTTCCACCAACGGAGGATGTCACGCCGGAGAGGCTGCTAGCAGGAGAGTTTGACACTGTTGCTGGACGTGAACTTGCAGCTAAACATCTGGAATTGCCGCCGGGAAGCATGGTCTATCTTAATGCGAGGATGTTTCACGGTGTCGAACCGAAACCGTTGGACTCCCCGCAGCCATTCAGACTTTTTTTAATAGATATTTTCAAGGAAGCAGGACCGCCCCACCGTCACACGCAGGAAATTCCCGCCGAATGGATTGAACGCGCCGGTCCCAGTCGAAAAAAACTGTTCTCACGCGAAGCCTACACGCAGGACTGTTGGACTCGCTGATCGCAAGGATAGGCTTTACATCTCCGCCACCGTGAAGAAGTCGATCACTTCCAGTTCTGACCGTAACGCGTCCCTTTTTTCTTCTGCAAAAGGTAGTTGTGGCAGACGAGGTTTCCCACAGTCGAAACCTAACATCCGCATAACTTCTTTGAGCGCCCCAAAGAAACCGAAGGAAAATAGCACACCAGTTACTTGATTCGCACGGACTTGGAGTTCATGACCTTTCGCGATATTCCCCTCCTGGTAGCTGCTGTGCATCTCACGGTAGATGCCGGGGATATAATTGAGCGTTGAACCGATGTTGCCGCAGGCACCCTGCATCGCAGCGTAAATACACTGTTCATCCATGCCCGAAAAAATACTCCAGTTCTCCTCTCTCAACCCGACAATCTCTCTAAATTCATACATATTCGGACCGGTGTACTTCGCACCCGCCACAGTAGGGATAGCCATCAACTTTCGCATTAACGCCACAGCATCTGTAGGACCACCAAAAATGTAAGTTAGCAGCGGTACTTCAGGGGCGGCGGCTCCAACCCGCGCAAAGTAAGCGTATAAACTTTCACTTTGCTGAAACATCGGCGGAATGACGCTGCTTATCCCCGCAACTCCTACCTGCTGAGCATGCGCTGCTAACTGGACAGCATCGTCCACAATCATGCTACCGATATGTGCAATGACCGGAACGCGCCCGTTTACTTGGTCAACGACGGTTTCAGTGACAACTTTGCGTTCCCCTGGCGACATGAAGAGTCCTTCCCCCGTGCCACCACAGACGTAGAATCCGCCAATCCCTTTGTCGATCAGGTACTCCACCAGCTCCCGCAATACTACTACATTGACTTGATCCTCGGTTGTAAAGGGTGTGACCAATGCAGGCCATGCCCCGCTGAAATTGAACATACTCCTCCTCCGTTCTGGCTATAACCTAGCTCATAGATATTTCATGAAATCCGTAGCGGCATTAGTCTGTCCGGTGCATCGATATGCCCTTGGGATTTTCGAGTGCATCAGTCCAAAGCCGACACCATTCGTCATAATCATGCAGAACACTTTCGGGATTGCTCGGAGACCGGACAATAAACGCTGGATACGCTGTCCTGCCGGTGTGATGTCCGGTGGTCTGGTACCGAAGATCCAAAGACCAACGGCATTTCTCCGACACATTGGGAACTGAACGGTGCGGGGTAAATTTATTCAACAATACCACATCGCCCTTATAGCAGACAAGATCCATTGGAGCCACGGCTGGAAGCACTTCAGGGCGTATTGTAACCGTCGCTGCTTCCTCTTTAAAGTGGCTGAGATAACCGCGATTGAAGACACCGGGGAGTGCCTGCATACAACCCATTTCGATTGTTGCATCTCCCAGCGGCAACCAGCAAGTTACAATGTTCGACACCTCCGCTTCTGGCATCATTACACCTGCGTCTTGGTGCCAAGGGACAACATGGAACGAGGGGCCCGTGCGCCCCTCGTATGCTGTCGGTGGTTTGGTCCGGGCATGTTGGACAGGGTTGCAAGTAATTTCAGGTCCAACGAGGGATTCAACTGTATCGAGTAGGTTTGTGTTATGTAGGAACTCAAACATCGCTTTACCGCGAGATGCGCTAATGTCGAGCCCATCTCCGATCTCCTTGCACTGTTTGAAAAGGAGTCCAAAACGTGTATCAAAGGACGCATCAGCATGCAGGCTCTGAATTTTTCTCTCTGAATACAACTCACACGCGCGTCTATCCACCCAAGCCTCAAGCTCGTTGATCACAGGATCCAACTCAGACTCTTCAACGGCGCTCGTAACGATTAACACGCCTTTCGTATTGAACTGTTCAATTTGTTCGGCTGTCAGCTTCATCGAGTTTCCCTTTGCCTTGTATTGATAAGACTCAATGTGTCAGCAGGCTGTATACAACATACTTCGGTCAGTCTGTTAGCAAAACTCTACTTCTTGTCCGTGATAACTTCTAGAATGCCTGTCCCAGCTGCAAGTAGAAGATCGGTTTAAATTCTTGCATCATCGGGACGCCGACATCGACGCGGGCGGGTCCGAGGGGAGTCTCTACGCGTACGCCCGTGCCCATTGCTGTCCGCGGAAGAAACTCTTCAACATCAGAAAATTTATTCCATACATTGCCTATATCCATAAATAGGGCACCGCCGACGATCTTATAGATTGGAAAACGCAACTCCGCGTTCAAAATAAATAAGACATCCCCACGGTGATTCCCAAATTCATCCTCAGGTCCCAAACCACGCTCTGGGTACCCCCTAACTGACGTCGATCCTCCGGCATAGAAACGTTCAAAGGAGATAATCTCTCGATCACGGTTTCCTCTCAACCCTTTCTCATAACCGAAGCGAATTGCGCCAGCAAGCACGCTATTACGCCAGAACGGACGATAGTATCGGTGGTCAGTTGTGCACTTGAAAAAACTGGTCTTTCCTTTGAGAAAACCACCCGCATATTCGATTGCAACCTCGTTGAACCATCCCTTCCGAGGATTCAGGAAATGGTCACGACTATCTCGGTGATACTCGATACCAAGACTACTCACTGTAGTTTGAATTTTAGGTGGGTTCTCACGATCCCGTAGATCTTGAGATTTGTACTGTACCGCAAGATTGCCGAATCGCCCTAACCGTTTGGCCACGTTCGCCGTCCCGCCCCGCGCCCCTATGTCTTCGTATTCCTCCAGATTATCGCTGAACAGGCGGAAAGTGGCTATTGTAGGTCCGATGAGCTTATCGATGGGCGGGAGTTTGAACCACGGCTCAATAAGCGTGATCTCGTAAAGATTGCCTCTTGTTCCTCTACTAATCTTGGAACTGATTTTCATATTGCGTTTAAAGAGATTATTATGGGCAAGTCCCAGTGTGCCACGGATACCCTCTGAGGAGATATATCCCCCACTTGCACTGACCGCTCCTGGTTTTCTAACTGCAACGCTCACTTTAACATCAATGACCTCCGTATTTTCCACATATTGATCAGCTTCCTCAATCTCAACTTCTCGAAAAAGTCCGACAGTCAACAGACGTCGTCGAGATTCCTGAAACAAGCGCTCTTCATTGAACACCGCTCCCTCGACCAAGCCAAGGTTCTCGAATTCTCGCTGCAAAACGTGCAATTTAACTTTTCCATCCCCATCGAACCTGAACTTTCCAAATTTTGCTTGAATGCCTTCAACAACCTTATAGGTGAGTGCACGTGTTTCTGGATGATAATCGTGATTAATACGCACATAAATATACCCTTTCCGATGGTAAAGGGACTCGAGGGTGCGTTCATCACGGTTTGCTATATCTTTGTGGTAATGTTTCCCTGGCTCCGCCTCAAGTGCCGAATACAACTGAGCCGTTTCAAAAACTGTAGTCCCCTCAATTGAAACGCTATCAACACGCTGCAGTTCTCCTTCTCTAATTTTTAGGCGCAAAATTAGTTGATCCTCATCATCAATTTCGGGAGAGGGTGCTGTAATCTCCACGTCTGGATAACCTTCTTGTCTGTAGAAAAGTTCCAATGCACGCGTGTCCGTTTCAAGTGTCATCGGATTATAAATACCGGCGGAAAATAGCCATCCAAATCTAGGTATAACAAACCGACTACGGGGTTGGGTTATCATTTTATCTAGTAATATAGCATCCGAAAATCCCTTATTTCCCTCGAAGTTAATTTGCCGAATACGTAAAGCTTTGCCTAACTGTATTTCAAATCGGATAATATCTTCTCGTCCCGATACCGGTTCCACTGCGTGACTCACCGCCACTTCATAATATCCTTTTGCATGATAGATCTGACGAATCTGCTCTTCCGTATCTTTGAGGTTTGTGTCCGAAAAGCTATCCCGTGTGAACAACAACAGGTTACGTTCGAGTTCCGACCTGTCGATATCGTCACCCACGAATTCAATTCTGATTTTTTTCCCTTCAGTAATCTCATAGGTTAGGACCACTCCCCTGGACGCTTCATTGTAGACGCTCCGCGGTCTAACCTTTACAGTGCGATACTCATTATCACGATATAACTCTTGGATGCGACGGACGTCCGTATCCACCAGCTGTTTATAGTAGACTTTACCTTTTTCACTCTTGATGATGTTTTTCAATTCCCGTAGGTCAATTGAATTAACGCCTTCAATTTGAATATCCTCAATAAGCGCTCGCTCACCCTCATCAATACTATATAGCAAATCGACTCCCTGCGAATCATTAGGATTCGCAGGGACCAAGCGAACTCTTGCTTGAAAATATCCATAATTTCTGTACAGGTCAAGGATTCGAAGCCGATCTTCCTCCGCAATGTCAGGAGAATACTGCTTTTTCGTCCGTGATATTATCTCACCGAGAAGTAGATTTCTGTTGAGAGTGTTACCCGTAAATTCGATATGCTCAATTATTATCTTGCTCGTGAGGTCGAACATCAATCCGACTCCATTTGGCAGGGGCGTTTCTATCACCCTAACTTGAGAAAAGAGCCCAGTTGCGTGAATCAGCTCAATGCTTTTGCGAATCTGATGGAACGTCACTGAATCGCCGATCCGAACTTGCGCCTTACGCTGTAGGTCTGTATGAAGTGCGTCGGAAGAGAGAATTTCACCATCGAGTCTATACTGAATTTGAACAATAGACTTAGTTTCAGATTGGCTCAGAACGGGTTGGATGAAAATAAGTGAAACAACAAGCATCAAAGCGAGCAAAGGAGAGGATAAGGGCGTTATAATACCCGATAGGCAGACCAGTTGACTACTCGATTTATGATTTCGCTGATTTTGCCGTGGTTTCATTCGTGGATGGTCACCTTCTTCCCCTGCCTACAGTCCACCGGTTAGAATTCGCACCGAGAAACCGTCAAACTCAAGGATTTCGGAGATAGTTTCTCCGACCAGTCTGTCCCAGGGTTCAAAAGTAGAGATAGTATGCGGTCCCTATTTTAGCCGATTCTGAGGCTATAGTTCAACTGATAATAGACAGATCGGCGATGAAAATATGTGACTGAGCACATGGGTCAGATAGTCGCTACGTGAAAGAGGCTACAGCGGACGCACGTGGCTGGTCGGAAAATACCTGTCAGATGGAGTATGAGCGAAAGCAAAATGGAAGTAAGTAATGGGAAGGCGTCTCTCAGATTATGAGACAGTTGGTTCTATTCGATCCTATATCAACAGGGTATGCTATCACCATGTATCAAGGTCTGTGGCGGTCAGAACGGGATTTCTTAACATATCGCGAATGTTGTCAAGGTTACAAGGTCAAACGAGTACATAAAATTGGACTTCCCAGTCCCTATCAAGAAGAGATTAAGCACGGAAACGTATAGAAGCCTAACGTTCTACCACTCAACCCATTCATTGAAGGACTGGATCGCATCGCTCATTTTCGTGACGCACGACTATGATGGCTTACACATCTATCGATGATGAACCCAACAGTGTTCACTCTAATTCGGAAAGAAGGCGTCTCAACTCTTCCTTAACCATCTCATGTGTTTCGGTCTGTTTCAGATACTGATCAAGGTCGTACGCCAACTGTGGGTTAACCAAATATGCTACTTTAACTTGCTGCATCAGCGCATCTTTGCGGAGCAGTTGAAAGATACGTAGGCGATCTTCTGCATTTGCGACCTTCCCAGAGATTAGCGTCTGCGTAAGCCGGTTAATCAATCCCTTGGCCAACTTCTGCTCCGCATGAATTTGTAGTGCTTCTGACGCTGCCTGTTTCGCTGCGTTATCGGCTTCGCCGATAAGTACTTCAATAAGAGGTAGAACTGCTTGAGCATTCGGTTGCTTTTGCAACGCTTGCGCTGCGGAGGTAACAACACTATTGTCGGAGTCCTGAAGCACCTTGAGGACGCTCCCAACGGGATAATCATTGAGATGGATCAGCGCCCGCGCAGCAGCACGACGTACATTCAGATCGTCACTGTCCAAACCCTCGATAATTGTCGCCGAGTACTCATGCTTCCCAAGCCTGTAGAGAGTGACATTGATCTCCATCTTCAAGCCAGGGTCATCGGTCTCCGTGAGGAGCATTTCCAAATCAACAAGCGCCTGCTGTCCACCAATTCTGCCAATTAGGCGTAGAAGCGCAATTTTCACCTCCGTCGATGTGTCAGCGTTTTTAATAGGCGCAACCAGTAGCTCCAGACCATCACCATCCATGCCAATCTGATACATCATCTCTATAATGTCACCGTGCAAATTTAGGAACTCCACACTACCTAAAGCACCAATCATTACCGGGAATGCGCTCACACCTTTATCGATCACCACTTGCATTGCGTCCTTCTGAAGCCGCGAACGTCTTACCAATATTTGCAAGAGGTGTTCGATTTCTTCGTCTCCTAACGCAGCTAACCGCTGATCGCGTTCGCGTATAAACTCGGATTCCAGCCCTTGTCCCTTTGCACTGCCTGTTGACAATCCATGTGTGTAGGCGAGCACTAAAAGTGCACGAGGCGGAGCCTTGTCTAACTCATCCATCTCTGCCTGTTTCAGATGCTTTACTGCATCCACGGCAAGGCCGGAATTTAGCAGTTGTTGTCGCCCAACCTTCAGATGGTCAACCTGCTGTTTCGGCTGACAGCCGATCAGGGCATTTAACAGTAAAAATCCCGCACAAATCGCTGTCCAAACTGAAGCAACGAACCCTTGTCCCATTATTGGCGACAGATTCTTAGAGTGACAGTGTGATTTAACAAATTGACGCCTTGTAGACACGGTTCCTACATGCTTCTTCATAAACATTGTTCTCCTGATTTCTATTTCATTTTCTTGGTGATAGTCACGCAATAACGTCGCCACTTACTATAGAGGCAACTTCCCTATGAATGCGCGCAACCGCTTTAGACTTAAAGTATGGAACAAACTGACTATTGAAGCAAGAAGAGATCATAATTGTGTTAAGTTTCTGTATCATAGGTGTCTATCAATAACCATTTAGCAAAAAACGACCTTCCTCCAATCCATGACACACGATAAAAATTCTGATGAAGAGTCTAAAAGCGTCGTTCTACCTTAAGATCTACACCGTACTTTCCACGCTCGTTCCGTTCTCCCCTGATATAAAAATGTCTTTTAATCTGATATTCTACCTCTATACGAGGCTCCGTGTGAAGTTGGAAGGTAGAAGAATAGGTCAGAGAGAGGCGTTCCCTGAATTCTTTCGTCAAACGGAAACGTGACTCTTCAAAATTATCAGGGCTCAGATCGAAACGGCTTTCGCGCAAACCCGCAACCTTTGCAAACCGGTTACCAACGTAGTCTTGAACAATGCGGGCTGGAGTGGCAATTTCAGAATCGAGTGGATCGACTCCCCCAAGTGTTAAAATAGAAAGGATTTGCTGCTGAGTTAAATTATACTCTTCGCCCGCACCCTTTCTGAGAACTTCCGCTTCAAATTCGGGATTATGTTTATCGTTGAGATAACCACTCAAAGTCATAACCACTCGGAGGTCTTTCGTACGACTTTCTCCATTGCTATCTGGAACTTGGACGTCCCGAATCGGTTCAACTGTCTCAGCAGTGATCTCATACCAAGGATTGAATTCCAGGGTGTTCCTATTTTCCACATACGACCCCTCGCGGATCTCCAATTCATGTCCTCCAGACAGGGATAATTCACCTTCCAGGAGGTCCGCTCGTCCACTAAAAATAGGCTTTTGAATTGGTCCGACGAGTTCCCCGTTGATTGATGTTTCGATCTCAACCTCCCCAAAATGCGTGAAGACCTCCTCCAAATTGGAACGCACCCAAAAGTTATTCGGAGCGACGATATCAAGATTTAACTGGACATCACGCACGACGGGGTAGTCGAACCAGACCTGAAACTGCACCTCTGCTACCTTATCAACTATATCTTGAACTAACTGCTTCCAATCCTGTCTGTATCGACCGTTCTTGACACGTACCGAACCTGTTAGCGGCGGCAGCCTGAGGCGTCCATCTGTCGTGATATCCCCTCTCATCTGCAAATCCACACTCTGACATTCAAACTCATAAAGATCAGGTTGTTCAAACCTCGTTCCTTCACCTAATTCTGCAACGACGTCTATATGCCGCACATCGAACCATTCGGACTGTATAGCACCGCTAATCTCAAAAGTGCCGCCATTCATATCTCCTGCAATACGCTTGATGTTCACGCCTTTCTCAGTTACGTTGAGATGCGCCGTGCCATTTTGCAAACTAATGTGGGAATTAGGTAGCTCAAACGCAAATCCGGTCAGTGTAGTCGAGCCTTTGAGCATGGGTGAATCATATTGTCCGCCAAGTGTAGCATTAATAGCACCTTTGCCTTCAGTGAAAGCAAATTGAGGAAAAATAAGGGATAAGAAATCAAGGTTCTCAATGGCTACGTCCAATCCGCCCTCAATATCCTCGCGTAACGGTTGTGCTTCGAAATCTATCAATGAGAGTTGGAACGGGATCAACATGGACAAGGCAGCATGATTTTTTCCAAGAGACAAATGGGCATAATCGTTCTGCGTGCCACTAATTCGAATCTTTCCATCTTCATACGTGATATTACCGGTAAACTGATCAACCTCTGCTCTGTTTATCTCAAGCTGCGGGGTTTCCCATGTAAATGAGATCTTCGGTTCCGCATCCGTCCCACGCACATCAAGCGAGGAATTCAACGAACCACGAACGGCATAAGCTTCAGGCAAGAAACCCGAAATAAATCCGAGGTCAAGATTTTTTATGTCAACGTGGAAGAGTAGTCTTTTCCCGAGTTCCCAACTCCCGAACCCAATCATTCGAAGACGTTTAGCTTCTGCTTCGGTTGATTTTTGATCTTCAAGGCTAAATCCTTCTTCTAAGCTAAGTTTCTGGTTGGCGAGTCGGATTTCAATCGGCCTAGGATTACGAATCTGATAGCCTAAACCTTCGATTAGAATATCTTGGATATTTAACTGACCTGTTACATATTTAATTACATTTGGGAGGTTGAAAGGTTTAATGAATTCCGGGAGCCATGCGGTTTCACCATGAGTGAGGAACGCCTTTATTGGAATCTGCATGCTAGCTTCCGCGGTGATATATCCATTCAGAGTCCCGGCTGACATTACTTCCGCACCAATCGGTTCGGACCGCAGAAACCTCGATACCGTAGGATTAAGAAACCGTGACTGATCTCCGATAAAATCAGCAAGTCGTACTTTCTGTGCACTGAACCGGGTAATTTCAAAATCTGTGGCGATGAGCCCATCCAGCGCGCAGTTGATTTCCGCTGTATATTCCCCCTGACCTAACCGGAAACTGAGTGTAGGGATACGGATTTGTCCTCGGCTAGCCTGTAACTTAAACGTCCCGTTAGAAATAGGCGTGTCAAAATTTAGCAACTTGAGCGTCCCCTGTTGAGCCGAGAACGTGCCTTCGGGATAAGGCGATGCGGTTGTACCCTGTATTCTGAGATCTATATCGGCGATACCCTCCGCTTGTTCAATCAACGGGTGGAGCAACAAACCAAGCGGCACCAAGGAAATCTGCTGCCCTTTGAGTTTTAAGTCAATGGGCAAATCCAGAAGTCGATCCTCCAGAGGAAGTGGTTGTACGGCAAGGTTGATTGGAATCGTCCCAGACATTTCCAACTGCTTTTGTACGCCAGCAATTCGCTGTGTATTCTGGATGGAAAGCAATTTGTCCTGATACTCTGCCCTCCCGCTATCCCTAAGGTTAGCGTTTCCTACCTGCCCGTCTGACTCCCACTCTGCGGTCATGATCGGATTCACTATATCCCCGCTGACACGAATCTGACTGGTTAGAAAGCCATCAAATTTAAGGAAAGATTGGTCGAAAAGTGTTAACGTAATCGCCGGCACCAACACACCATAAGGCAGTCGATCTAACGCTAAAGCGAAGTCCATATTTCCATCAAGGTCAATACGTCCTGTAGCGTTAAGCCAAGCGGTGTCTCTGTCTCCGATCTTCACTGGACTAAATGTAAACTCCCGATTTGAGAAGTGACATCGGATCTGATTCATATTTCTTAAATGACGATTATGAATTTTTGCCCGCATCCTATCACATGTGAGGGTCGCTGATATCTGGTCTAGGCTATAACCATCCCCCTGTAGGGTAAGTCCTATATTAGCCTGTCCGCCTACATCATATAATTCACGCTTTGTTATATAATTCAAAGCAGCGCCTATATTCACACCTACCCCGTTGACGTGAAGCTGGAACCGGACAGAATCATGTTGCTCCAAAACCTCGACAATTGAAGTCAAGGGCAAGCCAGCGTCCAGTCTGGGTAGGTTCCAAACGCCCGACGCATGATATCGTCCGCCAGCGAACTGCCAATCCGCCGATTTTACATTAACCGCAAGTAAGTCAGGTGATTCTTTCTGTCCGGCTGAAACTTCAATCACAACCTTCAAGTTTTCAATAGGTTGAGGTAGATCCAACACCTGCAGCGTTCTTTGGAATGCATCAATCGAAGCAGTTAACTCCGGTTGAGCCAAATCACCAGTAATCTTCGCCTCCAAATCAAATAAGATACGATAATTATGCAGATAGTCCGGTAGATTTTGAAAATCCTTAGAATCTAACTTGAAATTAGGGCATGAGGTGTGGAGATTAAGGCGTGAAGATTCAAACGACTGAAAATCTACGTGTAGACCGCCCTCAATCTGAACCGGATTGTCCAGCAAGAAAAGATCGAAGGACTCAACGTTAAGACTGCCATCCTTATAGGCGAGCCCACCTACAGCTTCACGAATCGATATCTGCCCAATGGGAGTGTGGAGCATCATATCGGGAATATTCCAATGGAGTTCCAACTGTGGGGCTTCATAGGTTCCACTGCCCGTCAGTCTATAGTTGATATCTCCCGAACAGAGCGGTGCTAATCCCAATAAGCGCGCTAAGCCTTCAAGTGGGAATCTGTCTGCCTCTACTGTAAAAGCAAATTCACTGGTGGTCTCCGTGCGGGCAGGTGTTCCTATCTCGCTCCGAATGGGGAAAGTGCCGACCGCATTCAGGAACGGAGTAGCGTCCCGGCTATCTGCAAGTACAAAGGATTCAACACGCCACAGGTTGTCCATAAAGGCCACCCGAATAGGAGCGGGATTAGTCACCCGACGTCCCTTCACATCAAGCGCAGCGTTGGACAACGTCATGTCAAACTTAAGCTGGGACAGATCATCAAGAATTCCTTCGATTTCAATTCTACCATCAGCCGTACCGGTAAAATAGTCCGCCAAGTTAAAGATCCGCAGGAATGGGAGGAGATTGGTTCCGACCGCATCAACAGCTATCTGATATGGAATTCCTTCCACAGACTCCAAAACCCCTCTGATTTGGCAGGTATCATTAAATCCTACTCCTTCAAAGTTCAGGGCATTATTTGTGTAGATGCCCGTTATGTGGACATCTTCCAGTGGGTTGCCCGCATAAGTAACGTTTGAGAAATCGAAGGCAACATCTACAACAGGATCTACCGCATTTGCTTGCCCCTTTGCTGTAACAATTAGATCAGCGTCCAATAAGAAATCGGTCAATCCACGTGCGAGGGCTATCTCTGCTAGTTTCATGGATTCACTCTGAAAATCGAGGATATAGTCTTGATTCGGATTAATCTGTGCGTTAAGGATGCCTTTCTGACCGCGAGTGAATACCTCAAAATCTGGCACTTTGACGACATAGTTCTCAATCTCTATTGGCAACACCAACGGATCAAGCATTAGATCCCAAGCCTTGGCACTCTGAATTTGCAGCACGCCGCGACCATTAAGGCGAGCTAGTGTTCCATCTAATACTAACTTGCCCGTTGCAACCCCTTCGATTGGGTAATCATCACCTGCCAATCGCACATAGTCGGCAATTTGGAGTGGGAGAGCGCGCACCTTAAGCTCGATTGGCGTGTCCTCCGTTAACCGGGCGATTCCATCGGCGATCAACTCACTGTCCCCTTTAGCAAGGCGGATTGAGTTCAGCAACACCTGATTTTCCGTATAGAGAAAGTCTGTTGTCAGCACACCGATTGGCACATCGTACAGGGTAGCTTCAGGAACCCGGAGAAAGCCCTGTAGGGAGTATTCGGGGTTATCCCCTGCCCCGGCACTACTTTTTCCGGTGAGCACACCTTCGCCGCCAAGATCCGGTATCTTCATGATTCGCGACAGTTTGCCTACGTCAATTCTTTCAATCCGCAAAGCCATATCGTGCGATCCAGTTAACCCTGCCCTGCCATGGATTTGGATTTCTGCGTCATCAAGGTTTGCCGCAACTGATAGATGATCATCTTTGAGCCGGTATCGCGCGACCGATGGTCGAATTGGCACCCCATTTAGACGCGCATCATCTAATTCCATACTTCCGTCAAGGCTGAGCTTCCGAAGGTCTGAGCTATTGCCGGTGAATTGAACCATCCCGTTCAAATCAGCATTGAGGTCCAAAACACTTTGGGGAAAATCTATAAGCGGTAGGACTTCCTCTGCTCGAAGGGAGTCAAACCGTGCCCAACCTTTGTAGGTAGGACTTTCTTCTTGTTGGGGTTGTAAATTTATTTCTGCTCCCCCTGTCAGCTTTCCGGACGCGAACAGCGCATCCATATTGGTAATACGGACGCTATGGGGTGTGAACTCGGCTCGAATTGCGAGATTCTCGAATTGGAGAGTACTTAACCGGACGGAAGGGAGGCTAACTGCGATGCTGCCAGCGATTTCTGATACTGGACCACTGATTTCGCCGTTCATCTCTCCCACCCCTTCCACTTCGGCTGGAATAGGAAAAATTTTCTGCATGTCGCGAAAGTCAAAGGTCATTTGCATTTGTGTTTCAAGCTGCGAAGACCGTTGACCAAGATTGTTGGCCTCACCAGCAAGGATCAGAAGAGAATTTCCCAGTGCCAAGCGTAAAGAGTGCAGCACACCCCGATCCTTCTGGAGCTCAAATTCCGTTCTAAACTCGTCAATCGGCGTTTCAACACCGTTCAGTTCAAGACCTCCATCTCGTATTTCTAACTGGCCACGGTAGTTCCAGTTCCTTAGAGAACCATCAACACGACTGCGGCTGTAGATACCACCGATTCTGACTCTGTGGGAACCGTCTGCAGCCTCAAAAACAATAATACCATCTTCGACACTGATATCCTCAATAACTATTTCAGAAATCAGCAGCTGCAGCGGAAATTTCCCCCCCCCACCTGATTCAACTTCTGGAATTAGCTCGGTTAAATTAATGGTTCCATCAGCTGCCATGCGCGTATTAACCCGGGGTTGGTGAACATGAAATTGGGGGATGAGGATTTTCCTTTGCGCCAAGTTCCATAAGCTATATTTTACGCGAATCTCTTCTATAGCAATCAGAGGCGGGTTTGCCGGATTTGCATCTGTGATTTGAATTCCTTTGATATTCAAGCCAGTGAATAGATTGCCCGAAACCGTATCAATGGCGACCGGGTGTTTTGTGCGCTTCTGGAGTTCAGATTCTAAGACGAGGCGCACCCGGTTAAGAACATAGGCAGAACGTAAAAAAAGAACACCTGCAAGGATCAAAGTCACCCCAAGACAGGCAAATAGGATTAGGTGTTTGCTACGTATGCGCATAGAATTTATCTCAATCTTTTTGGGATGGAAAGATTTCGACTGCATGAACTCCCAAGCGTAATAGTTGCAATTCGCTCCGAATTATATCATAGTAACTTTGGGCGCAACCGTTGGTCAAAACTAGGAAAAATCGGGAAGGATTCAGATCTACCACAGTGACTATTTCGGTTGGGAATGGGCACTTCCGAACGAAAACCTGAACTACATAGTGGTAGGAGAGGTGGGTAGTAGGTGATTTTTAATCCATGATGTTACTAAGAAAAAAAACGACATCTAAAATGTTGGGGACATTCATTATCGATCCGAAACTATAGATACTCTTGAATTATGGCCATTGCAAACGCCCCTAACTGCCTAGGAATCACTGTTATTAAGTTCCGTTAAGGACAGCTGCTGGCTTGGGTTCTGATACAACCAAAGCTCCATATTCTTCTTGACATCTGGCCATTCATTATCCAGTAGTGAGTACCACGCGGTATCCCGATTTCGCTCCTTGACGATCATATGCTGTCGAAAGATACCTTCAAATCGAAAACCGAGGCGTAGCGCAGCTAACCGTGACCGCTCGTTCAAAGAATCACACTTCCACTCAACCCGCCGATATTTCAGGTTATCAAATGCCTCGCAGAGCATGAGATATATGGCTTCCGTGTTGACGCTTGATCTTTGAGCATCAACAGCATACCAGATATGCCCCAGTTCTAATCGGCGCATATCCGGAACGATGTTAAGGAAGCTTACCATCCCCACTCGCCGCTGTAAGTCTCGGTGGTAGACCACAAAAAAAAGTGGATCGTTCGACTCTGCTCTACCTTTGAGCCAGCTTCGCATGCTGCACACGTCGTCAAAAGGCCCGTAACCCATGTAGGTCCAGATCTGCTCTTTATTACGCGAGCCGTGGGTGTACTGGTAAAGCTCGTCAGCATCAGTTTCTGGGACGACGGTCGATAGGACGATAAACTTACCTTCATAGTCTGTTTGCTTAGGCACACCAACATGAGTATGCGCTTTTATCGCATCTCTATTTGGGGAAGGCGGGGCCATCATCGTCTGCCTAGTTCCAATAACCGTCCAAGGGATTATTATCAATATGCCTCATGCTTAATATGAAGACTCTGGACATCTACAGAGTACCATACAAGCTTAGTTCAACTGGGTTTAAATTTTGCGAATGGTACGATACAGTCAGTTAGATACATCGCCGGATAAAATCTTGTTGATCGAGTTTGCGATCTCTAACTTTACTCCCCAAAAAGGAAAGTTGAGTTAAGTTAATTCAAAACACTCTTCTGCCCGACCCCATAGACCGATATATAGCGACTGAACAACCCTCTACACATGCGCTCTACTCCCCCGTGTCTCACACGGCATAACTTTACCCAATCGAGGATTAGAGTTAGACGCCGGCTGCTCTGGTCATGACCAGAGTTTCTTTATACTAACTTGTACAGATCGAGGAGAACACCAGAATAACATCGTTGCTGGAAACAAGCCTTAACGCCCTAGATTGTTCAACAACATATTGATCTCTTCTTTAACCATGTCATTCTGTTCATCATTTTGAAAATAGTAATACAAATCGAGTTCAATATTGTCATCGTGTTCTCTTGGGGCATTCTTGATCTGCTCCATGAGTGCGTCTTTCTTGAGTACCAAGACAATGCGTATTCGGTCTTGCGGGTCACTCACATTTGGTAACACCTTGATCAGGCGTCGGGCCAGCTGTTTTCCGTAATCCTGAGCACCATGAGCAATCAACGCTTTTGCGGCTGCTTCCTTCGCACCTTCGTCTGCATCATAGGCAACCATTTCAATAAGCTGATCGATAGCTTTTTCGGTTGGATAGTTTTCAAGCGTCCGACCTGCATACGTACGCACCTGCGCATCGGAATCAGCCAGAGCACTAACGAGTGCGTCCACAGGGGGGTTATCAAGTCGGAGCATTGCTTGGGCAGCTGCACGTCGGACATCAACATTACTATCGCTTAACCCGTCGATAATTTCAGTTCTATACTCTTCCCTCCCAAGGTTATAGAGCGCGATGTTAACTTCCATCCGCAACCCTGGAGAGCTTCCACTTTGGATTGCTTCTAAAGCAGGAATTGCGCTCGGATCGTTGATTCGTCCAATCAGTCGCGTCAGAATCACTTTGACTTCTGAAGAGGTTTGGGCATCTCCGAGCGCAGCAGTTAAATGTTCGACACCATCTGAACCGATCTGATATAACATTTCAATCAGATCGTTTCTAAGAACCAGATATCTTCGTATGCCGAGATACTCAATTAATGTGGGAACAGCTTCTGCGCCTTTATCGACCAGAATCTGTATCGTTGCATCTTGCGTGCGATGTCGTTCAGCGAGCAATTGAAGGATTTTCTTCATTTCGGTATTGCTTAATGCCGCAATTCTTTCACTCCGCGCCTGTTTATATTCGGCTTCAAGTCCAGGGATTTCAACTTCTTGAGTTTTAGCATCTCCGGTAGCGATGGCATGTGAGTAAGCAATAAGTAACAGTGCTCGCGGTTCCACCTTTTCGGCTGCGGTTTCGGCTTCCTCAAGTTCTGCTCGTTTTAGGTGATCGACCGCTTCAATTGTCAAACCGGCTCCGAGCAGCTTTTTTTTGCCAACTTCCAGTTGTGTAATCGGCTGTTCCTGAGTGCACCCAAAACCAGCCACCAACATAACAAACATCAGTAGGGTTGAAATTTGTCTCATATCTAACTCTTTTTCTCCTCTTTCAAATTTAAGGGATTGTATTGGGTAGAACGTCTGTTTAGCGCATGTATTTTTTGCATAGAACCTAAGTTTACAAAATATTCGTTTTTCTGTCAAGGGAATTATCAGCAAAAATTTCGGTCACGATAGCCGATAACTGAATCTCCGCTACAATCATTGAGCAGACTCGTGATTTCGTTTGCCTTTTCGCATACCCTGTGCTACAATACGATTTTTGTTACGCTTTAAAAGTAATAGGAGCTGATGGATGCGCGTTGAGAACAATAATCGTTGTTTTGCCTGTGGCAAAGAAAATCCCGTTGGGTTGCAGGTCAATCCGGATATCACCGCTGATGGACGCCAAGTGAAAATTGAGTGCACACCGCCTAGCCACTTTCAGGGTTGGGCAAACGTCATCCACGGCGGAATCCTAAGTACACTTCTTGATGAAGCTATTACCTATGTCGGTATCGCTAGTTTTGATGGTCCCGCAGTAACAGCCCAACTTGAGATCCGATTCAAGAAACCTGCAATGGCAGGTGACAAACTGATCGTCACAGCCAAGCGCGTAAAAATGAGTAAACGCCTCGTTGAGGTCAAAGCACACATCGATTCAGAGCAGGGTGAGCGAATTGTTGAAGGAAGCGGGAAGGTGATGAGAGCTACTGGCACCTTTTAGGGTCCGTCTACTTTGTTCGCGTTCTGGGTCTGCGCAGCATTCCTACATCTGCCTGACCTAAGGAAAGAACCTTCCTTAATCGAAATATAGCTTCCCCGCAGGAGCAGGGAGGGTGAGTAAACCTCCTAAGCATATCAAATCCACAATGACTCGTCGATATCTCGTCCAATTTGACTCAGCCAACTTACCAAGGATTGACACCGATTTTCTTATAATTGGAGCCGGGAGTGCCGGATTATCTGCAGCAACCGAAGTCAGTCAACACGGCGATGTTTTGCTGATCACTAAAACCAGCGCAGAACAGCATAATCTTCCTTGCACCCAGTGGGAGATAGCTTCCACCCCAGATAGAAAGGTCGCCGTCGATGGCCATATCCAGCGGACTCTGAAAGCAGGAGGAGAACTCTGCAATGAAATAGCTGTTGACGTGATGGTTAAGGAAGGCGTTAAGCATGTCCCTGAACTGATGCAATCCGTAACGAACCATTGGGAAGAGAAGTCGAATTTTCCGACTCATTTCTCCAACCCAGAGCAGGTACAACTCATCGAACAAGCCTTCGTCGTCGACTTTATGACCGAAGGAGATAGATGCTACGGGGTGGTTGTGCTCCTTGATGACACGCTTCACTGCATTTTTGCCAAGGCTACCATACTCGCTTCAGGCGGCCTTGGTCATATCTACCAATGCACATCCAACGGAGCAGATTCAACAGGCGATGGTTTCGCAGCAGCATGGCGAGCAAGCTGTGATATGATAGATATGGAATTTGTCCAATTCTATCCTACCACGCTGTTTTTGGTTGATGCCCCGCATCTCCCCATTAGTGGGAAAGTACGTGAGGCAGGTGGGATTTTAATTAATTCGCGCGGAGAAAGGTTCATGAGAAGGTATCACGAGATGGAGGAACTTGCTCCGGGTGAGATTGTAAGTCGCGCCATCCTGAATGAAATGGAATTAACTGGGACGCCATGTGTCTACTTGGATATAACCCACTTGTCCGCTGATTTCATACGCAGCCGTTTTACGAGTATCTATCAATTTTGCTATCAGTATGGTATTGATATCACTACCGACGTCATTCCTATCAGATCGGGTGCCCATTTCATGATCGGTGGCGTATGCACAACACTGAACACAGAAACAACCCTCCGCGGGCTGTATGCTTGTGGGGAAGTAGCATGTACCGGTGTCCATGGGGCCAGTCAGTTGGGTAATAATCCTTTGCTTGAGTGTATTGTGTTTGGCGCACGCGCAGGCAGTGCAGCTGCAGAATATACACGATCAATCCAGTCGGACAGTTATGCGAACGTCCGCATCTGCTCTGACGATGATCTCACTCCGTCGCAGACGATACCCCCGGATATTGATATCTCGGCAGCAAAGGAAACTCTCCAAAAGATGATGTGGCAACACGTTGGGCTTGTTAGGAGTGGAGAACAGTTGGAACGAATGCTTGATGAGTTCAGATCACTGAGGCGCAATCGATATTCGCAGTGCCTTGAAGGGCTTGAATTTCAAAACATGTGTGATGTTGCATCGATAACGACCGAAGCAGCACTTATGCGTACCGAGAGTCGCGGCACACACTATCGGGAGGATTTTCCTGAACAGGACGATGTCGAATGGAGGAAGCATATTGTCCTCCAGCGCGACTTGCCAGCGCGAATTGTGGCATCACATACACAGTGAGATGATCCTTATCCCAAAAATCGTTGGCAACCATTGACTTATTTCCAAAAATCCATCACACAGGAGAAACGCAGAGATGCAAAGTCCTCGACTGATATACTATAACGACGCTCATCATTTCAACGCAAAGCGGATAGAACCGCCGGCTTCCATTCATAAGCTACAATGGCCCGTTGATGAGGTGCTTGGTACCGGTGTGGATCTACTGGTGCTAGGTTTGGGCTATGCTGATGTTTATTTCCACAACAGTAAAGTAGGGCGTGTTGTAGGACAGATGAAAGAAGTGTGGGAAAACTACATCGATTGGCGAATTATGCGGATGGTGGAAGAGGCTCAAAATATGGGCACCGACCAAGTACGCGAGGTTATCAAGAGGGGCCGTGAGATGGGCTTGACCGTGTTCCCCTCCCTGAAATTGCAAGCAAGTTCACCGCCAGGAAGCGAACGGTGTGGGCTATTAAAATGGAACCACGGCGCAGAGGTATGTATCGGAGAAGAGGGGAGAGCAGAATGGTGTTATGACTTCTCTCACGAACTGGTGCGTCAAGACAAATTAGCTGTGCTTAAAGAGATACTGGTAGATTACGAAGCCGATGGGATAGAGTTAGATTTTATGTTCGATTCATATTATTTCAAGCAGCCTGAGATTGAGGAGAACACCCCATTGATGAATCGCTTCATAGCTGAGATTCGGGAGATGGCAAACACTATTGGAACTCAGCAGGGCAGAGAAATCCCTATCATGGCGCGCGTTGATTTAATGGAAGAAAAAAATCTGGCGATGGGCCTGGATGCAGCAGCATGGCTAAAGCAGGGGAGTATCGATTACGTGGTCGGGCAAGACCCCTATGTACTGACGGATACAGAACCGAAGCCTCGATGGCTGCCGGATGCTGCCAACGCAGCCGGCGCTGCAGCGTACTATCGTCCACCCCGACGAGTTTACGATGAACGGACAGGCTTGCCAAGCAGTGAGATGTACAATGCCTTGGCGCAGACGCTAAATTGGGATGGGTGGGCAGGTATTTACGACGGCTACTTGTCCTGGCCCTTCAGTGAAAGGGAGTATCAGATTCTACGAGAGGTCGGGTACCCGGAAGTCCACGCACGACGGAGCAAACGTTATCTCCTCCAGCCGCGAGAAGGCGAATTGGACAAACCCACAACTACCCCACAGCGCCAGTTACCCCTACAACTTAGAGAGGGAGAAACGGTTACTACCAATATCTGGGTTGCCGATGACATTGAAGGTGCCAGACAAGACGGAGAAATGGGCAAATCTATCCTCACTCTGCGTTTCTCATTTTTCTGTATTGAGGACGATATTAATTTTCGCTTCAATGGTAGGCTGCTGCCTTGGGAGGAAGCAGAGGTCACCGATGAACGGGCATTGACTATTCCAGTAAAGCTTGCCGGTTCAATGAGCCTCCAAGCACCGCTTGGTATGTCTGCTCACTGGTTTCGGTACAAGTTAGAACTGGCTGATCTCAAACGGGGAGAGAATACGCTTGAAATTGAAACGAGACATCTGACAAAGACCGCGGGCTTTACCCGTAGCCTGAACGGTGTTGAAATCCAGACACGCTACAAGGAATTCCTCCGTCCCGAAGGACTTGAGGTAGAACGAATCGCACCGCCCGGAGGTTAGCATTGTCAGGCATTAGGTTTTACAGCGTTCAATGCTCAAATACGCCTTCGGAAGAGAGCCAGGCGCTCTGTCCCGATCTAACATTGAATTCAAAACACCCAATGCAGGGGGACACGTAGCAAAGCATAAAAAACCTTGCATTTCAAACGATCGTATGGTATGTTAAATGGGTTGCACTACTGAAGAAAGGAGGTGGTTCGATTGGCTCGAGTTTGCCATGTCTGTGGAAAAAAACCGATGGCCGGTAATAAGGTTGCTCGAACTCGTGGGCAGATTAGCAAGCGCTCAAAGCATAGACAATTACCAAACCTACAACGGGTCCGTATCCAAGCGGAAAACGGAAGTCAACGAGTCCGCGTATGCGCGCGATGTTTACGTTCCGACAGAATCATAAAATCGATTTCGGGTGGAGGACAGGTTGCCTACGGTAACTGAGTGCCTAAGCCGGTATGGGTATGTGACCATTCATCTGCTCCGACGCCTTTCAGATGCAAGAGATATAATCCGGGAGACGGTTCGCACTCCTCTCAGGTAACGGATTGACTCCATGATAGCCTCCAACTGTTCAATTCCATTCACTTCCAAAGTGAACTGATCGTGCCCCGTTTCCTTATTGACCCTGTGAGAACCGATGTTATCGATATTGACCTTGTACTGGGCAATTAAGGTAGTAATTTCCGCTAACATCCCGGGGCGATTATCACACTCAACAGTAATCGGTGCAGGATAAGTAAGATTCTCAATTGGTGTCCAGTCGATATCAACAATTCTTTCTGGTTCATTAATAATTCGAGGGCAGTCCGCCCTGTGAACCGAGATCCCGCGCCCCCGCGTGAGATAGCCTATGATCTCATCGCCCGGTATCGGATGGCAACACTTCATAATACGCGCTAGATCGAGATCAATGCCTTCAAGTTCGATTGAAGGCGCGGATTGGGGAGGTCGTGTTGCCTTTTCTTTTTTCTCGGCAGCGGGAGGTAGCTCGGGACTCAAAAGGTTGGCAATATGCGTTGCTGACTCTTTACCATTCCCGATTTGCCGAAAAAGCTCATCAATTAACGGCAATTGAGTTTTCTTTTTTGAAACCAGTTTTTCCGCAACGTCACGTAGCTCTGCCGATCTGAGATAGTTCTTCAGGCTTAGATGGCGCTGCCTCATCTCAAGTTCGAGTAGTCGTTTTCCCAAATCAATCGCCTGCGCACGATTTTGCTCGTTGAGCCACGACTGGATTTTATTGCGCGCCCTCGCCGTTTTAACCCATCGCAGCCAGTCGCGACTAGGTTGTCCATTCGGACGCGTCTGGATTTCTATCCTATCCCCATTTTGCAACCGATATTTGAAGGGGACTATGGCACCATTAACTTCCGCACCGGCACAAGTCTGTCCAATGTCGGTGTGTATTTTGTACGCGAAGTCGATTGGCGTAGAGCCTGCTGGTAGGCTATGGAGATCCCCCTTGGGCGTAAAGACAAAAACCTCATCTGGAAACAACTCACCTTTCATAGAGCGGATAAACTGGAACGGATCTTTGAACTCTTGAATCTCCGCAAGCATCTCTCTGAACCACGCAAAAATCCTTTCGTTATCTGTTTCCGACGGCATCCCTTCCTTGTATCGCCAATGAGCAGCGATTCCATATTCAGCAATCTGGTGCATTTCGTGGGTCCGAATCTGAATCTCTACAGGCTGCCCACGATCTAAAATTGTCGTGTGTAAAGATCGATAGCCATTCGCCTTAGGAAGACCGATAAAATCCTTAAACTGTTCAGGGATATGATTCCACTTATTATGCAGAATGCCAATCACTGCATAGCAGTCCCCCACACTATTGACCAAGACACGAAGTCCAAACAGATCGCGAATCTGATCAAATGGAACGCCTCGCTGATGAATCTTCTGATAAATGCTGTAGATATGCTTGGGACGACCGTATACCCGCGCCTTAACCCCCATTAGATCCAATTCCTGTTGTACGACATCCACCATCCACTTTGTATACGCCTCTCGTTCACCCAATTTTGCCGCAAGCAAATCTGCAACCTCTCTGTATTCGGAGGCGTGCAGGTACTTGAATGCCAAATCTTCAAGCCTACTCTTAATCCGCGCAATGCCCAATCGGTGGGCAAGTGGTGCGTACACTTCAAAAGTTTGCTTGGCAATGCGCTCTTGTTTATGTGGGGGAAGCGAGGAGAGCGTTTGCATATTATGCAATCTATCGGCTAACTTAATCAGAATGACTCGCGTGTCCTTCGCTGTAGCTAGAAGCAGCCGCAAGTAGTTCTCGGCTTGCCTCTGTTGAACCCCACCTTTGAATTTATACTTACTGATATTGGTCACACCCTCAACCAATTCAGTAATGGTTTCACCAAATTGATCGACAAGCTCGTCACGGGTAGCTGCCGTGTCTTCTAGCACATCATGCAACAGCCCGGCACAGATCGTATCGGTATCCAACTTCAGTTCGACTAAGGTCTTGGCTGTCTCAAAACAGTGGGTAAAATACGCATCCCCAGATATCCGCTGTTGACCGTGATGACAAGCTTGGCTATATTCATAGCTTCTTCGCAACAGATCACAATCCGCATCAGGGTTATATGCCTGAATTTGGCGCACCAGATAGTTGACACTCATACGACACTCTCTCCCAAATCTGTTTGATATTCTTCCTCAATTGAAAGTCTAAAAAATGCAGGCTCGTTTGTTTCATCTGTTCCCCGTCCAGATAGATGTCGGATTCAGTGAGTTGACGCTTCTTCGCTGGTGAAGGCAAAAGTTGGATGTCCTGTTCTGGGGAATGCGGGTATTGTTTCAGCAGTTCCAATTCTTCAAAGATTGAAATGCCATTGGTGACAGCTTCCGCCGGGATAGCATCGGTCTGTGCAGCCTCTAGGACGCTTGCAAGAGTGAGTCTGCCCTCATTGTCGCCGTTCATTGTATGTAGGCATTTGTAAAGCTCCCGTAGCACCTGCTCACTTGGATATTGGCGAGCGATGCATTCCTCCATCCATTCAACATCCTTGGGTTGATAGATAAGATGGATATACGTCGCCTCAAGCCCTTTGAACGCAGGTTGGCACCGATCAAAGAAGGTTATGTGTTGAGGGGTTGGATGACAGAAGACTAAGTGGCGGATTTGAGGCAGATCGGTCAATGTACAACTCGAAGCGATTGCAAGTAATTCGCCACGCGCCAATTTATCTGTGAGTTGTATCTTATCAGCGTCGGACATATCGGCTTCACACCGTCCAATCCTTTCCGTGGGGCTAAGCAGCTCGAAAAGTTGATCCAACGCTCTGTCGTCGCGTACATATAATACTGTTCTCTCCTGCTGTTCGAGGAGATTCGCCAAGTAATGCTGTTTGCTTTCGAGATTCCTACGGTCAATAAATTTTACGGGACTTTCTTCTTCCTCGGTGGGAAACATTGCCGCAACAGTGTTCCGTTCGAGGGTGTGGATGCGTAAATCTTCGATCTTTAGTTGGACACTGCGGGTATTATTCCATTCGTTAATCTCTGGCTCAAAAGCCAAGTCCAATCGAATATTTTTATTCTTCAACGCAGTGAAGTGATCCGACATGTTCCAGCCGAGTGCCGTAAGCGTTTGCTCTCCGTCCGTCACAAATAGCTTGAGATGGTTCTGCTCTTTCCCTATTATGCTGGGTGGCTTTTGAAGTCGAAGATTGTGCATCGCAAGTCGCGGTGGCACATTGTCTTCACCGAACGGTTCCAGTTGTTGCAATTCCTCTATAGCTTGTAATGTCAGATAAGAAGATTGCACCTCAAGATCAACTTTTAACTTCGGAATCAGGTCTTCATCAGTGAGATGTTCGCAGGCATATTGGTTGAATCGGAGAGCGAATTCCTCGATGTTCTCCGTTTTGACTGTTAGTCCCGCCGCCCGCGCGTGACCACCATGTTTCACCAACAACTCGTCACATGCGTTTAAGCTGTCGGCAAGATTCATCCCCTCAATACACCGTCCCGAACCGTGGGCTTCGTCTCCTTCAACTGCCAGTACAAAAACCGGGCGATAATAACGATTGAGAATCCGGGACGCAACGATTCCAACAACTCCCCGATGCCACCCCTCATCAGCAACAACCAACCCATTTTTCTGGTTATGATCATTATTCTTTTCAATCGTAGCGATTGCTTCGTCCCGAATTTTGTTTTCCACTTCCCGACGCTCCAGATTGGAAGCATCAAGTTCCTCAGCAAGTGGTATTGCTTCCTCATAGGATTCTGCTGTCAGTAGTTTAACTACCTGGTCCGCGGTGTTCATCCGTCCTGCCGCGTTGATTCGGGGTCCTAAAACAAACGATAATGTATATCCAACAATCGGTTTGTTATCGTGATAGTTTGCTACATCACAGAGTGCCTTGATTCCCGGTCGTTCGCGTTTATTGATTTCTGCTAAACCAAGACTCGTAAGGACTCGGTTTTCTCCTGTCAGCGGGGCAATGTCTACAACCGTACCGAGTGTCACAAGGTCCAGTTGGGACCGCAAAAACGGATCCAGATCGCCACCGCCCATCACCGCATGCGCTAACTTGAAAGCCAACCCGACCCCCGCAAGTCCATCGAAGGGATATTCACTTTCGGGCATTTTAGGTGTGATGATCCCAGTCGCCGGAGGCAGTGCGTCGGGGCGTGGTTGATGATGGTCAGTGATAATTACGTCTATACCAAGGTTGTTAGCATACTCAACTTCAGCAATCGACGTGATGCCACAATCAACGGTAATCAGTAAATCGCAGCCACTTCTCTTTAAGGTCTTGATAGCTTTCTTATTGAGACCATACCCCTCCCCAAAGCGATCGGGGATATACGGGCTCACCGGAAAGTCAAGGTGCTGAAACGTATTAATTAGGAGCGAGGCGGCTGTCGTGCCATCTGCATCATAGTCGCCAAAGATCCAGATCTGTTCGCCATGCTTCATCGCTAAACGGATACGTTCAACCACCTGCTCCATCCCGTGTAGTAGAAACGGCGAATGCAGCTGATCGGGTGTTGGATACAAATACGCATACGCGGCATCTTCCGTTTCAATTCCCCGATTGACGAGAAGATGTGCCATCAACGGTGAAATCCCAAGCCTTACCGCCAACCGAGAACTTTTCTCAATGTCAGGTATCGTAGATTCCCAGATTTTTTGTTGACCTTCTTTCATGCCAGATACAATCCACCTCCCGGTTGAGTGCCTTGCGCTCTAAGTTTCATTGACCTAACTGTTGCCAACACACATTCGCTATATTATCATGACTCGGTTTTCTGGTCAAGAGATGATTGAGACTGGAAGAGTCACAAAGAGAAGCCTTTGACTTTATAGACGTGTCATAAGTACCATTCAATAGTATCTCTTCAAAAATCGTAGACAACGCTAAATCGGTGGCTACCCGATGTGTCACGTATCCCGCCAATAGGGAAAAGGAACCCATAGTCAATTCGCAAGCTTCTGAATGGACGATAACCGCCACCGAGCGTCAAGTTTGTCCCCCATGCTAAATTTTCCAATCGAAATCCGCCGCGGAGTGTCAAACTATCTTCGTAGAACTGAGACTCGATGCCAACTTTGACATTGACCTCACTCTCTCTGAAAACGAGATCCATTCCCCATGTGGAGTTGCTAGTAATAATACCAATTCCAAGCATTACCTGACGTGCAAGACTTTCTCGGGAAAATGAGTCACGGGAAGCAATATTAGGTGTGTTAAGATTCTGAATGGAGAGAGCAATTGGAATATTTGGCGATGGGCGAAAGATCATGCCAATATCCAGAGCTAACCGACTGCGCCCTCGTAGGTCTTCTACAACCAAGCCGTCTGCCCCGATTGTAGGAGCTGTGTCCCAACTTAACAGCTTAACCGCGCTCCCGAAGGAGATGCGGCGTTTGTTTTCCGTTCCTAAATCGTAGCTTCTGCTTAACCCAATGAGGAGGTAATCCTCTGAATATAAATTTGCGGCATCCAGCCGTTTCCACAGGAAACCTATGGCGCCACGGGTTGGTTGGGAATAGGCATAGCTTACCAAGTTCTGTGTAATCGAGGTGTCATCGCTCAGTCCGACATGTAATCTCGCTGTCGTTGCCGAGACTTGTTGTGCAGATTGACTCGACTCTGGATTGTGCCGGAGGTTCGCAATTGATGCGGGGTTAACTAACAGCCCATCTGATTCATTCCCAATGGCGGCATACGCCCCACCCATCGCGAAAGCGCGTGCGCCGATAAACCCATCTTCAAAAGCTGCATACGCCGGCACGGGGAATTGTGCGACACTAACCCCAGCCAGCAGCAGAAAAAGTAGCGACCGAACAAGAGCAAAAATAGAATCAAATGGGAGGAGCAGGGAACGGAAGGTTAGGACGTTGGGGTGGGAAAGAGGCATTATAGGGTGATTCACCCCCCCAAAAGAGCGGAACAACCAGCCCCTGCCTCTGGTTTCATGCCTCTTTCCAGCCGAAAAATTACTCATCGGAAAATTTATAACCAACTCCCCAGACAGTTTTGATGTACTGCGGATGGCCTGCATCTGTCTCAATTTGCTCCCGCAGTCGTCGGACGTGTACATCAACGGTACGAGCACCAACGAAGCTATCTTTGCCCCACACAAAGTCAAGCAGATGGTCGCGCGAATAAACGCGACCGGGGCTTCGCATCAGGAATGCCAAGAGATCAAACTCCTTCATCGTAAGTTCCAGCACCCGGTTTCCGATGGTTGCGCTGCGCCGTTCTGTATCAATCGAGAGACCTCTGTATTTCAATGTCGGCGACTGGTTACGGGTTTGATAGTCTTGGCGATAAGATCTACGTAAGATTGCTTTGACTCGTGCTATCAACTCACGGGGATTGAACGGCTTGGGTATATAATCGTCTGCGCCTATCTCTAGACCAACGATTTTATCCACATCCCTGTCTTTTGCTGTGAGCATCAAAATCGGAATAGCAGATTCTGCTCGTATCTGTTTACAGACTTCAAACCCATCCATTTCCGGCAGCATTATATCAAGGACAACTAAATCAGGGTGAGCTTGTCGCACTTTATCGAGTGCTTCAATCCCGTCGTAAGCTTTGATGACGTCATATCCCTCGGCTGCTAAGTATTCACCAATGAAATCAACGATATCCATCTCATCATCAACAACGAGGATTTTAAAACTTTTCATTAAGGTTACCTGCCGTAGCATAGTCTATAGATTCAAAGTATCCCGTGTTGAGGCGGGAAGCACACTTTGGCGAACTCAGTCCCATTTAAGATTCGCATGCTGCGGTTTATAGTAAGAGGATCTGCCCAGCGCCAAGCTCTACACTAAATTTTTCCATAACAGACGCACAGTAGAGGGCGAATTTAGACATCTTATGCTGGCTAACTTTTCTTAATTAGACGGGGAGTTAGGCAGTTAAAATGCGTCACCGATTGATTCTACAGCGCCCCAATATCACACCTAATTGCGCGACGCCAATTATCTCCACGCCCCGGTTGGAATTATTATACTTTATGTCTAAGTCCCTGTCAAACAGCGTGCCTCTGAGGGATCGCCTCAAATAGTCAGAGGCAGGCAAATTTCTTTGTCAAAGTCATAAAAGTAAGATATAATCATACATACTATGGAAGGAACCAGGCATCACTATCTCAATTGAACCCTAAATTTCTTGTCGAACATAAGCATAAGCACTTGATGTATGTTTTCTTTTTTGTTATAATATAAATCTATAACTTTGCAAGAAAAAGCGCACCAATCAGTGTCTTTATGCCTCAGACCTAAGAATGAGCAGAAAATGTGTCCTATTGGACCATCGCAATATGAGCTGTAGCAACCTACCAAAGTACTCGCATTGATAACCGCGCAATAGATTGAAATATCGAACCCCATCGGGAGCAACGTTGATTGTACTAACCCTTCAACTCTAATTTGGAAGGAGCCAATAATGGCGACAGAAAGTTTAGCACCTTTTAACGCTGATGCAATAGATTCGGAGGAGGCCCGCGCAATTGAAATTTATGAAATGCAGCTCGGGCGTGTCCAAGCGGGTCAGATGCCAGAGGAGATCTTCCTCGAATTTAGACTGCGTCACGGCGTCTACGGACAGCGCGATGAAGGATCACAGATGATTCGCGTAAAAATTCCGTTCGGTGGCTTAAATGCACAACAACTGGAAATGCTCGCTGATGTTGCCGAAGAATTTTCGGATAACATCATTCACATCACGACTCGCCAAGACGTGCAGTATCACTACGTCGATATCAACAATACGCCGGAGCTAATGCGACGGCTGGCGTCGGTTGGCATAACTACCAAGGAAGCGTGCGGCAATGTGGTTCGGAATGTCACCGCCTGCCCGCTGTCAGGGGTATGTAACGATGAACCTTTTGATGTGACACCCCACTCTAAGGCGTTGTCCGCCTTCCTATTGGGTCACCAAGATGCACAAGACTTCGGACGCAAGTTCAAGATCGCGTTTTCTGGGTGTCACGAACACGCTTGTGGCTTAGGATACATGCACGATATCGGCGCAGTCGCAGCGATTAAGGAAGTTGATGGACAGCCGAAACGCGGGTTTAAATTACTGGTAGGTGGCGGTCTTGGTGCTGTTCCACATCAGGCAAAAGTCTTTGACGAGTTTGTGCCTGAAGAGGAATTACTGCCAATCTCGCAGGCAATTTCGAGAGTGTTCACCCGCCTTGGAGAGCGGAAGAATCGCAACAAGGCGCGGATGAAATTTGTAGTCTCAAATCTTGGTATCGAAGAATTTCGTCGTCTCGTGTTGGAGGAACGCGAACAACTGCGTCATGACCCAGCTTGGACAGCTCATCTTGATAACCTCGATGCCTTTGATGAAACACCGCTTAAACCGCCGACGCAGCTGAACGGTGCATCAAACCCGGAGGGTTTTGATGAGTGGCATGCCACAAACGTGCGTCCCCAACGACAGCCCGGATACGCGGTCGTCAGTATCACGCTGCCGCTCGGAGACATCACCGCAGATCAGACACGTGCATTGGCAGATATTTCACGCAAGTATGTCAAGGACACTATTCGCACCACCGTCGAGCAGAATCTTGTTCTGCGCTGGGTTAGCATGAGCGATCTACCAGCCCTTTATCAGGATTTGCAGGCGATCGGTTTAGGAGCATCGGGTGCTGAAAGCACAGTTGATATCACAGCGTGCCCTGGCACTGATTCTTGCAAACTGGGTATCTCATCTTCTCGTGGATTAGCAGCTTACTTGCGGAATTACTTCATCGAAACCGGTGTGAACGAAGAGATCCAAGACCTGCGAATCAAGATCAGCGGTTGCCCCAATTCGTGTGGTCAACACCACATCGCAAACATCGGGTTCTTTGGCTCATCACGACGTATGGGGAAACATATCGCCCCGTATTATCAGGTTCTGTTGGGCGGTCACGCTGTTGAGAATGCAAGCGCTTATGGGCTTGCTGCCGGAAAGATCCACGGAAGGAACATCCCGCAATTCATCGAGCATCTGACCGGAAAGTACCTTGATGAACGGCATGAAGATGAGTCTTTCACCGACTATATTGCAAGACTCGGCAAGGTCGAGATCAAGGCGATCCTTCGTGAGTATGATAAGATTCCGAGTTTCGAGGAAGACCCCAGTTACTATATCGACACCGGCGATACGAAGGAATTCCAACTCAAGACGGGCGTTGGCGAGTGTGCGGGGGCATTGGTAGAATTGGTCTCGTTCATACTTGAAGAGGCGGATCGACTCATCTATGAGGCAGGAATCGATCTGGAGCGCGATCAATATGTGAATTCTGCTGAACACGCTTATGAAGCGATGATCAAAGCCGCAGACGCGCTGCTGACGACCGAGGGGCAGCAACATATTGACAATGAGACGACAGTTAGGGAGTTCCGTAGTCGCTTCTTTGAACCGGGAATCGTCTTCCCCGGATTTGGCGCGCATATATTCAAGGCGACTGAGGAGGATGCCAGCACCTTTGATAGGGAACTCACTCACCGCCGTGTTGAGGAAGCAACCCTCTTTGTCGAGGAAGCACATAACGTCTACGGACGGATGCGCATTCGGCAGGAGGAGGAATCAGCTACTCAGAAACGGGAAGCCAGACCGGCGCGTATCCCCAAGGCACCGCCGAAAGCCGAGGTGGTCGAGGAGATCGTTGACAGTCTTGACCTCAAAGGTGTGGCGTGTCCGTTTAATTACGTGCAAGCCAAAATCCGCTTGGAGACGATGAACGTTGGTCAGCTGCTCGAAATTACGATTGACGATGGTGAACCGATTGAAAACGTTCCCAAGAGCCTCACGAACGACGGACATGAAATTACTGACACCAAGAAGGTCGGTCAGCACTATCGGCTCGTGATTCGTAAAGGTGAATAACGGATAAGGGGTTGCCAAAGTAAAGCGTGATGGACTGCAGCAGGGTTTGTCACGCTTTATTTTTTTAAGATAAGAAAACGATCCACACTGAGATTTCGATTGTAGGATTGTGCGGAAAGATTTTGTCTGGTTTCAAGTTCTGACTGGAGATGGTGAATGGATAGCTGGTGGCAATTAGGAGAAGGTTCTGGATATGATGGAGAAAGATTGGCAGAACACAGAATCACTTGTCCTTTTTGTAAGGAATTTTACCACCGACTATGAAGGATTGGTCTGATCATGTGCGGGAACTGGGTAACGACTCTGCGCACCCAAATCCGGAACAAGCCCCCACCAATCCACAAAACGCGCGTGATATTGTAAGTTTCTTAGATTTTTTGCTGGATTATCTCTATGCCCTGCCCCATCAAATTCAGCAATACAGAGAACGTCGGTAGAAAGATGCGTGATTAGGACTTTCAGGGCGGGAGACATATTCTTGAATAAGACAAAGATGGCATATTTTGAGCGAGAAGATATATTGCATTTGAAGATTTCTGATGAACCAGAGACAGGAAGCATTGAACTGAGTCCCACTATTACGGCAGAATTGAATGATAATGGAGAACTCATTGGTATCGAAATCCTAAATGCTAGTGCCTTCATTCGAGATTCAATTTTCGAATCTGTATAGGCAAAGATACTCTCGCTTGGCAAAGTTCCAACCGCTTGATTATATCAACAGACTAACGATGGGTTTGTATTTTCGGTGTCCCGGCAAGCACCCTTCACAACTTAATTATTTGATTAAGCAACGATCTGCTGGATTGACTTCAAGACGAAGAGAAAAGAAAATGTTCAACAATGAAGAGTGGAGTGAAACATTAGTTGAGAAAAGGGTAAGGTATAGTGTATTGAAGTTGATGTACGGTTCGTCATTATTGAGGACGTGTCCGCCCGCGTAAATGTTGACACAGGAGAAAAGCACTTTTCCCCAGAAACCGTTGAACATCTGCAGCAAGCTGTATGGGAATGGTACTGCCCCCGCCGTGCTCTTCTTAGAATGAAATAATTGAACTTTTTTGTCTGAACAGGCATTCAACCATGAATCAGAATTTTAAGATAAGCCCAAAATTGGAAAAGTGGCTCAGATGGATGGAGACTATCGAAAAAGAGATTTATGGTCTTGTTGTGGACGCGAACATGTTTTGGGAGGTCCAAGACATCATCCGCGAGAATCCGCGTATCCAAAAACCAAGTGCTTTCTATCGCTATCTTGGAAGGACGTATCTTTCTCATGCGCTGGCAGGGCTGCGTCGGCAAATCAAACCGCAGAAGGATAGTATATCTCTTGTGGGGTTGCTTGAGGATATTGCCAAGAATCCTGAAGAGTTGTCTCGGAACTACTACCGTTCTCTCTGTGTTAATCCTGATGGACCTGACGTGAGCCAAATCGAGATGGATGATTTCGCACCCTACGCAGATGCCAGTGGAGAGCATGTTTGTCCCCAGATGGTAAAAGACGATCTGGACACGCTCAAATCGGCAGTAGAAAAACATGAGGAGTTTGCTGACAAACGGATAGCGCATTGGGATAAGGGTGAGCCGGACGTTATACCGACATTTGGGGAACTAGATGATTGTATTAAATTACTGGACAAGATGTATGTGAAGTACCATCTCCTGTTTTATGCTGAAGGAACAAGTACGTTGATGCCAACCTATCAATATGAGTGGAAGAAGATTTTTCTGGAGCCATGGTTAAAGGCTGTCGCTGGGAGCGCGAAAGGACTTATTCATATTCGTGAAGATTTTGACGAGGAACTCCCAGATTTCAAAGAGTATATGGAATGAAGTATCTGCTTGATACACATACGCTGCTTTGGTTTCTCACTAACGACAAAAAACTCAGCGACAGAGCACGACAGTTAATCGAGAACTCCAACAATGAGAGTTTCCTCAGCATCGTCAGCTTATGGGAGATAGCAATTAAAACGGCGTTAGGGAAACTTGATTTAGCCGAACCGTTTGAACAGATGTTCCCAAAACAACTGCAACTCAATCGCATTGAGGTATTGGATATCACAGTTGATAGTCTCATCAAGCTGACCACGTTACCTTTTCATCACCGAGATCCGTTTGACCGTTTGATAATTGCTCAAGGACTCGTTGAAGAAGTTCCAATCATTAGTGTGGACACAGTCTTTGATGCTTACGGCGTAGACAGAGAATGGTGACCATGCAACAAATATGAAATCAGAAAGATGACCCAAAGCACAAAGTACATCAAGATTGTCGAATGGTCTGAAGAGGACCAATGCTTCATCGGTTGTTGTCCGGGAGTAATTGGTCCGTGTTGTCATGGGTACGATGAAGTTGAAGTTTATCGGGAATTATGCCAGATTGTTGATGAGTGGCTGGCAATTGCTTATCAAGAAAAAGTATTAAAATCATCTATAAAAAAGGAGTTTCTAACTACAGCAAACTATGGATCTACAACAAATTAACATCAAGGTCTTCACGACAGAAGACAGTCATATCAACTACGAAAATTTTATCAGGGTATTTAACAGGTGGATGGCGGAAGGTGAGCCGGATGAATACCTGAACTATGCTGATTACTCGTTTACCCATGCGGGTCCCGGTGTATTGCTAATTTCCGCAAGCACCAATTACAGCATAGATGCAGCCAGCAGTCGTCACGGCTTCCTCTATAACCGGAAGCATAAAGTAGATGGAGATAACCGCGAAAAGATTCATCAAGCATTCACTGAAACGCTTCAAAGGTGCGTCCGTTTAGAAGAGGCCGAAGAACTAGAGAACGCTGTACACCTAAACGGAGATGAGATTCTGTTTTTTATTAATAACCGCCATATTGCACCGAACACCCAAGAGATGTTTGAGGCGATTCAGCCGGACCTAACCGCGGTGCTAGAGCAGATGTACGGTGGGGACGACTTTACGGTTGAACTTGCATTTGAAGATATTCGGGAACGGTTTGCGGTTCAAATCTCTGCCCGTTCAGGCAAGGGACTTTCCGATCTACTGGCAAACTTGGAAAACAATTAGAATCCATTCTTGCGATTCACAACGAAGGAACTTATAGATGTACAACTTTAGTAGTGAACAAATTGAGCGATACAGTCGCCATATCATCCTCAAAGAGGTCGGAGGGATGGGGCAAACGAAGCTGCTGGAATCGAAGGTGCTTCTCATCGGCGCAGGTGGACTTGGATCCCCCGCGGGGTTGTATCTTGCCGCAGCCGGTGTGGGAACGCTCGGAATCGTTGACGATGATGTTGTCGATATGAGCAACCTCCAACGACAGGTACTGCATGGGACAAGTGACGTAGGAAAATTGAAAACCGAGTCTGCAAGGGAAACGATCAACGACATCAATCCTGACGTCAAGGTCATAACACATCCCGACAAGATTACATCGGCAAACGCTTTCGATATCCTTGAAGGTTACGACCTTATTGTTGATGGGTGTGACAATTTACCTACCCGCTATCTGCTGAATGACGCCACTGTAATGCTCGGCAAACCAATAGTACACGGCAGTATCTTTCAGTTTGAAGGGCAGGTAACCGTCTTCCATCCCGGCAGGGGCCCGTGTTACCGTTGTCTTTACCCAACCCCTCCACCTCCTGATATGGTGCCCAGTTGTCAAGAAGCAGGCGTAATCGGTGTGCTACCGGGCATTGTCGGAAATGTACAGGCAGTTGAAGCTATCAAAGTTTTATTAGACATTGGAAAACCGTTAGTCGGCCAACTACTTCTGTTCAACGCTTTATCAATGGAGTTTAAGAAACTCACGCTTAGGCAAGATCCTAGTTGTCCCGCGTGTGGTAAGAACCCAACGATCCACGAACTGATTGATTATGAGGAATTTTGTCAAGTGCGTTGGTAGTTGTATTAACCTCATGTAATAAAGCCCCAAGATGCAGAACTATTGTGTCTTGGGGCTTTTTTTGCGTACCCAACGGTACGCTCCGGAACAACATGTTTGTGCTTGACAGCATATGTGATGGGTGCTATACTAAAACCCATTCTAAAAAAATAGGTCGCATCCACAATAAGCCTATCGAATCTTGAGGTTACGAAAGTTTGAGTCTTGAGGATAGGTAAATATAAAAACTGTGAAAGGAGTTACTGAGGTATGTTGAAAAAAAGAGTTGCTTTATTGGGAATGATTTTGGGGGTTGTCTTCACAACAACCGTACCCCACGCTGGTGGACAATGGGATATTTTGCAACAGATGGACCAAGAGGATGTTCGGGATTATAATGGAATCGCTTTTATTAGCTCAAGGGAAGGCTGGGTCGCAGGTGTATCGGCTTTAGATATGGAGAGCCCGGGATATATTGGACACACCAGAGACGGTGGTAGAACGTGGGAAAAAGCGGAAGTGCCTATCGAGCAAATGCTTACAGATATCTACTTTTTTGACAAGAAAAATGGATGGGCAGTCGGGCAGCAGGGGATGATTGTTGCAACATCAAATGGCGGCAAACGCTGGGACATCCAAACGAGTAAGGTAGGAAACTGGCTTAAAGGCGTAAACTTCGTCAGCCCCAAGGTAGGCTACGCGGTTGGAATGAACGAAACGATTGTAAAAACTACTAACGGAGGCAAACAGTGGAGTGTCTTACGTGGTGGTGAGGTAGCCGCTGCTGTGGGGGATGAGGAAACTGTTGTGCTTAACGCGGTCCAGTTTATTGATGAATCGACAGGTTGGGTGACAGGGGTTCGGATTAGTCCGGAAACTGGAGGGCAAGATGGCTTAGTCCAGAAGACGACTGATGCCGGACAAACATGGACGGATCAACCTACCAATATTCCCGACATTCTCGAAGATATTTTCTTTGTGGATGCCAATAACGGTTGGGCGGTAGGCGAAAACGGCATCGTCCTACACACTACCAATGGCGGCGATAGTTGGGATATCCAACCGAGCGGGACGGAAGAAAAACTGTTAAGCGTCAGCTTCGCCGATAGTGCAGTAGGCTGGGCTGCCGGGGGTGGATTAGGTGTCAGTATTATCCTTCATACGACCGACGGTGGAGCGACATGGGTAACGCAAACCATTGATGATCCCATCATCAGTAAGGTGCCCGCAAACGGTATTTTTGTGTTGGATGCAAACAACGTTTGGGTTGCTGGCAATAATGGTTTCGTTGTGTCATCATCAAAGTAGAACCTATCAGTTCGAGCACAATCCTAAGTTAGGGGAATCTATTTTCAAAAATTGAGGTGATAGATGGAATTTGCAGATCGAATGGACCGTTTGGGAACGGAATCTGCCTTCGAAGTACTTGCCAAAGCCAAGGGACTGGAAGCGCAGGGGAGAGACATTGTTCACCTTGAAATCGGTCAGCCTGATTTCATAACCCCTGCAAATATTTGTGAAGCAGCCTTCAAGGCGATGAAGGACGGTCACACTGGATACGGTCCCTCCGCGGGGCTACTGGAGTTTCGTGAAGTTATTGCTGAACATATTTCGGAAACGCGTGGTATAGCAATTCATCCGGATGAAGTCACGGTTACACCTGGTGCCAAACCTATCATTTTCTTTACCATCTTGGCACTTGTCGATGAGGGAGATGAAGTTATTTATCCTAACCCCGGATTTCCTATTTATGAATCTGTCATTGACTTCATTGACGCCAAAGCCGTCCCGCTTCCACTACGTGAGGAGGTTGGCTTCCGCTTTCGGATTGAAGATCTTGAGGATGCTATATCAGACCGGACAAAACTCTTGATTATCAACTCACCGCAAAACCCGACAGGAGGCACACTGGAAAAGAGTGACTTGGAAGCAATCGCAGAGTTAGCCACGAAGCATGATTTCTATGTGCTAACAGATGAAGTTTACTCGCGAATCCTTTATGAAGGTGTGCACGACAGTCTAATCAGTTTGCCGGGTATGAAGGAGCGAACGATTCTGCTTGAGGGACACTCCAAGACCTATGCTATGACCGGCTGGCGGTTGGGTTATGGAGTGGCTCCTGTAGAACTCGCGGATAAGATTACACAGCTAACCATTAACTCCAACTCGTGTACCGCCACTTTTACACAATTTGCAGGGATGGAGGCGTTGACGGGGCCACAAGATTTTGTCCACGATATGGTCACCGAGTTTAGACTGCGGCGTGATGCCATCGTTGACGGTTTAAATGCAATTGAAGGTGTAAGCTGTATCAAGCCCCTTGGCGCATTCTACGTATTTCCAAATGTTTCACGACTACCCCTTTCCTGTCAAGACCTATCCGACTACCTACTTGAAGATGCAGGCGTTGCGGTCCTGCCCGGCACCGCTTTCGGTAAATATGGCGATGGCTACTTGCGGCTGTCGTATGCAAATTCGTTAGAGAATATCCAAGAGGCCTTGGCGCGCATGGACTCGGCAATCTCAAGAATTCGATAGCTGCTTTTATCTCTGTAGGTAGGATTAATGCCCAGCAAAGCAACGGCTCGCGTTCCAGCCAGCACGACAAACTTAGGACCGGGTTTTGATGTCCTTGGACTTGCACTCCAACTCTATAGCACAATTTCGCTTGAAGAGATTGACGCGGGAACGGAAATTCAGGTCGCGGGCGTTGATGTAGATAAGCTCGCTAACAATAAAAACAATATTGCGTATCGCGCTGCAAATGTGGTTTTCGACAAGGCTGGCTATAAGCCGAGCGGCCTGCGGTTGGTTCTAACAAATGGAATCCCTGCGATCCGAGGACTGGGCGGCAGCGGCACCGCGATACTCGGAGGCTTGTTGACAGCGAATGCCTTATGCGACGAACCTTTTTCCCGCTCGGAATTGCTCGACTTCGCCACGGAATTTGAGGGACATCCGGATAATGTTGCAGCATCGCTATTAGGTGGCTTAGTCATCTCTATGATGGAGGACAACCATGTACACTGGATTCAATTAGATTGTGATTCAGATCTACGGGTTGTTGTGGCAATCCCAAACTTCTCGCTGTCAACTAAGGCAGCGCGGGGGGTTCTGCCTCCGACAGTTGACTTCGCTGATGCCATCCACAACGTGAGTCGTTCTTCCATGTTGGTAGCAGCAATTGCGACGGGAAAACTGGAAATGTTATCACTTGCAATGGCGGATCGGCTCCACCAACCATATAGAACTTCCCTAATCCCTGGATTTGATGATGTCGCTGAATCCGCGATGCGTGCAGGTGCGCTAAGCGTGGCTCTGAGCGGAGCAGGTCCAAGCGTTGCAGCCTACTGTACAACATCAACAGATGAAGTCGCGACTCGAATGGTCGGAGCATTTAAGCGCAATCAGATTTCATGCGACATCAAGGTGCTGTCCATCGATTCCACCGGTGCAACCGTGCAAACGACTGGCACCTAAGCGCTCAAGTCCTATCTCTCATATTCCTATACGCAGCCTCCGACTCACCCTTCCTACCCTATCTTTTTCTTGTTTCGTCCACTAGCAATCAGGCGTTATAGAATAATGGAGCGATCAAATGCTAAACACAGACACCGCAAAAATCTATGCGAAGGGCGGCACGGGCGGAAATGGCTGTATTAGTTTTCGTCGCGAAAAATTCGTTCCGCGGGGCGGTCCCAATGGAGGTGATGGCGGACAGGGTGGAAGTGTTATCTTGGAAGTCGTCGAAGGGATAAGCACACTCATTGACTTCCGATATAACCCCCATCAGGTTGCGGATAATGGTCAACATGGCATGGGAAAACTGATGCACGGTGCGGATGCCGAGGATCGAATCGTCAAAGTGCCAACTGGTACAATTGTGCGAAGTCCAGATACAGAGGAAGTCATTGTCGATCTGCAAAAAGTGGGACAACGTGCGGTGATCGCACGTGGTGGGATTGGCGGCAAAGGAAATGCACGCTTTAAGAGCAGCACGTTTCAGACCCCACGCGTCGCTGAGAAGGGAGAGCCGGGGGAGGAACGCTACATCGCCTTAGAGGTCAAATTGATTGCGGACGTCGGGTTGGTAGGTTACCCAAACGGAGGTAAATCGACACTACTTGCACGTACCTCTGCCGCAAAACCGAAGATAGCGGATTATCCTTTTACGACGTTGGCTCCCAACTTAGGTGTTGTCCGCGTCGATTCCGAACGCAACTTTGTGCTTGCGGATATCCCGGGGCTCATTGAGGGCGCACACGAAGGCGCAGGATTGGGACATGATTTTTTGCGGCATGTTGAACGCACCAAGATGCTCCTCCACGTTATTGATACCGGTTCGGTTGACGGTCGAGATCCCATCACGGATTACGAACAGATCAATACAGAACTTGAACGGTACAATCCCCGCCTAACTCGCCTGCCACAGCTGGTTGTTCTTAATAAAATTGACCTTCCTGATGCGCAAGCCAATTTACACCGCGTCAAAGCGTATTTTGGGAAACGGCGTGTCTTTCCGATCTCCGGGGTCACTGGGCAAGGGATAGATAACCTAATCAGAGCAACCTATTCACTCTTGCAGCGAATTAATACACGAATTCGCGAAAGACAAGACACCGCGCAATCCCAACCAACCTTCCACATACCCAAATCTGATGAACGATTTGAACTTATCACGGAGAAAAATCGTTTTATCGTGCGTGGCGAAGGACCGCGCCGCGCCGTCCTCATGACCGACATGGAAAACGATCAGGCACTGGTACTCCTCCATCGCAAACTAAAAAAAATGGGCATCCTGAACGCGCTCATCAAAGCTGGTATCACAGAAGGCGACACCGTCCAAGTCGATGCCTTCGAGTTCACATATAGCGCCGATGAAATCAACACAAATTGACCCCCGTCAACTGTTAGCACGTGCTCGTCGAGTCGTGGTGAAGGTTGGCAGCACAACTGTTTCCAGAAACTTCGATCTGGATTCTCAACGTATAGACGCACTGGTACAAGATCTCGCATCTTTGAAACAGAAAGGCAAAGAGATTATACTTGTAACTTCTGGTGCGATCGCCGCGGGAACAGGGAGGTTGGGACTCACACAGCGGCCTCAAACGCTTCCCGGCTTGCAGGCGGCAGCCTCGGTAGGACAGACCCGCTTAATGCACGCTTATGAGCATCGGTTTTCGCAATATAACCAAATTACAGGAACGATGCTGCTGACGCAGGACGATTTCAACTACCGCGAACGCTATACACACATGAGCAATACATTACGCGCGCTGCTGCGGCTTGGAGTGCTCCCAATTATCAACGAGAATGATACCGTTGCAGTAGAAGAAATTAAGGTCGGCGATAATGACACACTTGCAGCGTATGTGACCAACCTTGTCGAGGCGGACCTATTGATTATTTTGTCAGATCAAAATGGATTCTATACCGCAGATCCCCGCAAAGACTCCGATGCGAAATTGATTAGTCTTGTTTATGACGTTACCGATGAACTCAAACGATCGGCGGGAAACGCGGGCAGCCAGAGCGGAACCGGCGGTATGGCTACAAAGCTGCACGCCGCCGAAATTGTCACCGGATCCGGTGAGATGATGGTGCTTGCGAATGGCACCGAACCCCAAGTTGTCAATCGAATTCTTTCGGGTGAGAAGATTGGGACGCTGTTTCTCCCGCAGGAACGGATGTCCGGTCGGAAACGGTGGATAGCCTATTCACGTCCACCGAAGGGTCACCTGACTGTAGACAGTGGAGCCTCTCGTGCACTGGTACATCACGGTAAAAGTCTCCTGCCATCCGGGATTCAGCAAGTGGAAGGGAACTTTAATCATGGGGACACAGTCTCCTGTGTAGATGAAGACGGTGTTGAACTTGCCAGAGGACTTGTCAATTACAACACCCACGAGTTGAAGCGAATTATGGGCAAACAGACCAGCGAAATCGAAAAGTTACTCGGTTACTATTCCTATAACGAAGTAATTCATCGGGATAATTTGGTTGTCATGCACAGGATAGAAGCGTGAGAAGTGTATCACGCTCAAGCCAAAATCTCCGACATTCGAACACGAATCAACTGCCGAGATTATCGCGAATTTCTTTGCTGTTTCCCCAAAGGTTCAAGCAGCCTCTAATAAAAAAAACGGGCTTCACAGATTTAATCTCTGAAGCCCGTCAATTACTTTAATGTTCCAGATTGGATTCGGAATAGCGATCTAATTCAATTTATCGAGTTCATTCAACACCTGATTCACGGCGAGCGTGTTGTCCGGCGGTGCGTCTTCGACATGCTTGAAAGCGATATTACCTTCTGCATCAATGATGATAACGCCGCGATTCGTGATGCCGACCTCTTCAAGTGCCATCCCAAACTGTTTGGATACTTCGAGATTCATGTCAGCAAGCAGCGGGAATTTAACACCACCAAGATGATCGCTCCACGCTTTATGTGCAAACGCTGAGTCACGGTTAATTGCGACGATGTCAGCATTTTTAGCCCGAATCTCATCGACCTTTTCATTAAAATCAGGAATCTGTTCGGAGCAAACCGGGGAGAAGTCGAGTGGATAAAAGATTACCACTAAATTCTTTCCTTTGAAGCTGTCCAAAGAGACCTCTGTATCCTCGGAGCCGAGAGTCCCAGTAAGTGTAAAATCAGGTGCAGCACTTCCTACATCTGCCATATAAGTCAACCTCCTCCTAAAAATTTTGTTGTGATTCGATAGTTGATACAGTAATGTTTGCGGGGCAAAGTCTATCACAAATTCATAGGTGTGTCAAGTAGAGAGTAGACCAGTTCACTTAAGCCTCAGCTGCGACACATTAGATCAAGAAATTCTCTGTGGGTTATTTTTTTGATCCCGTTCCCCTGTCTATAAACCAGCGACGCCATCGCTGCCACATCAATTTGCGCTTGAGGACTTTCACATGGATCCGATGCACAAATAATCGCTTCCCTTCCAACTCCAGCACAGGGATTAGCTCTTTATATTTTATGAACAGTTCCAAGTTCGCCGTGATATCAATTTCTTCAATCTGGAGTGGGACCTCCGCTGCGAGTGATTGAAGGGATTCCTTCGCTTCATCGCAAAGCGGGCAGTCCGCCTTCGTGTAAAGCTGGAGTTTAATTTTATTCATTGATTGAGCCCCTCAAGTTTTATGGCTGTACATTGAACTCATCGAGCGATGGGCAGGAAAGGAGAAATCATACACATCTCTATTCTCGCAGAACCATATATCAACGTCAAACCCTTTTTACGTCATTCTGGCTTGACATGAGGGGTGCCATAAAGTATAATCATGCCTTTCAAACTTTTTGGGAGACCTATCATGGATCTTGTTACACTAAAAAATTGGTCGACAGAAGATGTGACTGAGGTTGTTGAGGGCAGCATCGCAATTAAAAACAATCCGGAGCAGTACGCGGAGGCTACAAGCCAGCGCAGCCTTGCTATGCTGTTCCAGAAAACCTCAACCCGAACCCGTTGTGCCGGGGAAGTCGGTATGACCCAATTGGGTGGCCATGCGGTCTTTCTTGATTGGCGTACTACTAATTTCGCCCTTGCAGACTTACGCGATGAAATCCGTGTGTTATCTGCTTACTCAGATGTAATTCTCGCACGTTTCCTTAAACATGCCGATGTTGTGAAAGCGGCAGAGAGTGCGACGGTTCCCCTCATCAATGGGTGCTGCGACCGTTACCATCCGACGCAGGCACTCGGTGACCTGATGACCATACAGGAAAAATTGGGACGTATTGAAGGGGTTAAACTTACTTACGTTGGGGTACACAATAACGTATGCAATTCGCTGATTATCGCTGGGATGAAGACGGGTATGGAAGTAACTGTTGTTGCACCTGAGACAAACCCCGCAGCTGTCGATGAAGAGCTATATGAAACAGCACGTAAAGCGGGGACTTATAAAACATCAGATCAGATCCATGAAGCGATCGAAAGCAGCGATGTTGTCTATACGGACACATGGGTGGATATGGAATTTTTCACGGATCCAGCATTTAAGGATGAGAAAGAACGACGGATTAAGACACTTTCCCCTTATCAGTTGAACGCGGAGCTACTCGCCGGGCAGGATGTTCTCGTTATGCACTGTCTGCCCGCCCACCGCGGTTATGAGATTTCCGGCGAAATCGTCGAAGATCCGAGATCAATTATGTTTGATCAGTCGGAGAATCGACTTCATAGTATGAAAGGGGCAATCCTGAAACTGTTGGGAGCACTATGAGTTATTTCACTCACCTCGAATGCAGCCGTTGCGCCCAAACCTACGACCTTAACGTCCCACAGAACCTGTGCACTGAGTGCGGGAAGCCGCTATTTCCACGTTATGCACTGGCTAAGATCGCTCAAGATTGGGATAAATCTTCCCTATCGGACCGCGAGGCATCAATGTGGCGCTATGCTGAACTTCTTCCCGTGATCGACCCCGCAAACATTGTGTCTCTAAATGAGACGATGACGCCACTCCTCCCAACGCAACAGCTCGCTGCTTCTTTAGGCATCGAAGCCTTATGGGTAAAGGATGAGTCCCGCCTGCCAACGGGCAGCTTCAAGGCGCGTGGATTGGCGATGGCAGTTTCCAAAGCCAAAGAACTCGGATTGACCAAACTCGCGATTCCATCCGCTGGTAACGCAGCGACTGCACTCTCTAGCTATGCGGCTCAAGCGGGGATGGAGGCGCACATCTTCATGCCCCAAGACGCTCCTCCGTTTAACCGCAACACTTGCCAGTTGGCGGGCGCAAACGTTACCCTCATTGATGGACTGATTACGGATGCGGGAAAAATAGTTGCTGAACGCAAGGAGGAGGAAGGCTGGTTCGATGTCTCAACGCTCAAGGAACCTTACCGCGTTGAAGGAAAAAAAACAATGGGGCTTGAGATTGCGGAACAGTTTAACTGGGACCTGCCCGATGTCATCCTGTATCCGACAGGTGGTGGGACAGGGATTGTCGGAATGTGGAAGGTATTTCAAGAACTGGAAACCATTGGATGGATTGATGCGAAACGTCCGCGCATGATCTCTGTACAATCGGTTGGCTGTGCTCCGATCGTCAAAGCGTGGCAGGAAGGGGCAACTGAAGCCGAGCCGTGGACAAACGCGCAGACAACCGCAGCGGGTTTGCGAGTGCCACAGGCGGTCGGTGATTTCTTGATCCTCGACGCTATCTATCAGAGTGGTGGAGCTGCGATCGCTGTTACCGACGATGAGATACAGGAGGCGATGGCAACTTTAGCGACACATGAAGGCGTTTTAGCTTGTCCTGAGGGTGCCGCGACTGTTGCAGGGCTCTGCAAACTAGTAGCTACTGGGGAAATTCAACCCGAAAACAGGGTGGTATTGTTCAATACAGGTGGATATCAGGCGTGAATCCCTCTGTCAACTGTTTATTCAAAATGCAGACAAAAAACTATGAGCGAACCAGCTTCAATTCTTGAAATTACCAACCTGACCAAGCATTTTGGCGGTGTGACCGCGGTATCAAATATCGATATATCTGTGCAAGAAGGGCAGATTGCCAGCCTCATTGGGCCCAACGGCGCAGGAAAAACGACACTTTTTAACTGTGTGACAGGACTAGAATCTCCATCCGAGGGGAGCGTTAAGTTTCAAGATCAAAACATCGTTGGTCTGCGTCCAGACCAGATTGCCGAAATTGGAATGGCACGGACATTTCAAAACATTCGCCTATTTTCGCAGCTGACAGTCTTGGATAATGTGAAAATCGGCAGGCACTGCCGGTCAAAGAGCCGCCTCTGGAGCTCCGTCAGCCGCAACCAAAAACAGCGTCAAGAAGAATCACACATCACATCTCATGCGTTTCAGCAACTCAGCTTCGTTGGACTGGAAGGGCTGCGGGACCATCTGGCTGGAAATCTTTCGTATGGGGATCAACGGCGAGTTGAAATTGCGCGGGCATTAGCGATGGGACCGAAACTGCTTCTTTTAGACGAACCTGCGGCGGGCATGAATCCACAGGAAACACAACAGTTGATAGAACTCATCCATGCAATCCGTGAGCAAGAAATTACGATTTTGCTAATCGAACATGATATGAAAATGGTCATGCAGATTTCAGACTGGGTTACTGTAATCGCTCAGGGAGAAAAAATTAGTGCAGGCGAACCTGAAGCAGTTCAAAACGATGAGCGTGTAATCAGAGCGTACCTTGGGGAATCCTACGATGCTGAAACTTAACGAGATTCACACCTACTATGGCAATATTCGCGCTATCAGGGGCGTCTCCCTTTACGTTGAAGAAGGGGAAATGGTCTGCCTGATTGGAGCAAATGGGGCGGGCAAATCAACAACCTTGATGACGATATCGGGCATCCATCACCCCGTTCAAGGGACAATTACCTTTGAGGGTGACGATTTAACCGATACCTCCGCAGAAAAGCGTGTTGAATTAGGAATTTCACAAGTCCCCGAGGGGCGGCTAATCTTCCCTGAAATGACCGTGTTAGAAAATCTTGAACTTGGTGCATTCCTGCGCAAGGATACACCCGTCATCAGAGAAGATCTTGATCGAGTTTTTGACCTTTTTCCGGTTTTGCGAGAGCGGAGAACGCAGCAAGGCGGCACATTGAGCGGTGGTGAACAGCAAATGCTGGCTATCGGTCGTGCGCTAATGTCGCATCCCCGTCTCCTGCTGCTCGATGAACCTTCGCTCGGACTTGCGCCACTTCTGGTTGAACAAATTTTTGAGATCATCCAAGAAATCAATAACCAAGGCACGACTATTCTTCTGGTTGAGCAGAACGCGTATCTCGCCTTACAGACTACCCATCGCGGCTACGTTATGGAGACAGGGGAGATAGCTATCGAAGGCACGTCATCGGAACTTCTGAACGATGAACGCGTACGGGAGGCGTATCTGGGGGAATAGAGGTAAGGCAGGAAGGATCTGTAAGTGTTGGGTTTCATTTTCGCTGCTGTTAAGCGTTACGCACAAGGTATAAAATGAAGGCAACCACAGCGAACCACATAGTGATAGCATAGCAGATATGACTCCACTTCCCTTTCAAAAACTCGTTAAATATCAAACTAATACCGAGCAAGATGTAAAATATGCCCATATAGCTATCCCCATTTATTAAAACATAGATCCCAATAGCAACAATGAGGATTGAGACCGTAGGCAGTCTATTGCTTCCTGTGATTTTTTTGATGATATTTAGCAAAACACCTATCAGCATCAACCCAACAACCATAAACCCAACAGTGAGTTCTCCACTCCAAACAGATAATGCGATGAAAATACCCACCATTATCGGCGTATACAGTAAAACTTTTTCAATATAGTGAAGTTTATTTTTGCCTAGGATTGTCATGGAATTTCTCCTCTGTTTTCCCTTAGTTCGGTGGAGGGATTCTATACACATTTCGCCCTACTGGGGCTTTGCAGGCTTCAAATATCTTTATCTTCAAGCCGTGTCCACCCTCGTCCGGGATGGTGGGCTCCCGCCCCCTGATAACGCTCTCTAATTTTTCGGAATTCTTCAGGGTTGCGAACTTCTTGTTCTGGGTGGTCGGGATTACGTAGGACAAAATCGGCTTCTGGTGGGTAACACGCCATAGTAACGGTTTCACGTTCGGGCGTGTAGGATTCCGGACCTTCGTCTGTGTTGTTTGGGGCTTCGGCGTTTTGATAGCGCAAGTCTACGCTCCAACGCACCTGTTCACTGTGATTTTCAAATGAGGCGTGTGGCGTTAAGTTGGTCAAGAATAGCACATCCCCCGCTCTCATCTCCATCGGAATGGGTCCCGTGTCCGGAAATTCGTCGCTCGGTATTTCAAGGAATCCGCCATGCCCCCCGGTATAATGCTGATAAACGCCCTGCCGATGTACCTTCGGCATCACGTAGAGGCAGCCGTTATGGCGGGTCGAATCAACCAGCGGAATCCAGCAGGTAACAAGCAGGTGTTTATCACAGTGGGGGAGGAAATACCCGGAATCTTGATGCCACGGCACCTCACCGCGTTCCCACTCTGGCAGCTTTGGACGGATGCGGTATGCCGATGCACCGATAATGGTGGGCCCGATAAGACTTTCGACGCAAGATAGCAAGGGGCGATGGGTGAGCATACCAAACATTGATGCCCCACTAAAACCGCCGCCGCCTGACCCCATGACACCTCTGGTAATCTCTATTGCAGCGTCAAGGTTGGATTTTCTGATACGCCCCAGGCGATTGCCGAAAGGTTCGTCGGGATAAATGTCCTCCAACGCACCTTCAGATTGCAGACGTCTTGCTTCAATATCGACAATTTCGCCAAGCGCATCTTGGATTGGTTGTAGAGCTTCCGTCGAAAAAACACCGGATTTTACTACGTATCCTTCCTCATTAAACTGTTGTCGTTCCGCGTTGGTGAGGCTCATCAATATCTCCTCCAAAGTCAACTTATAGTAAAGTTTAGAATTAATTGGGCACTCTGTACCGGGGATGGGATAATCCGGGCTATCACCCCGGCAGGTGCGGTTTCTAACCGCACCACATCCCGACGAGCCCCTGCCTACGGTAGGTTGGAGTCTGAACATGCTCTTCGACGCGCAATGAATTGCGCTACTACAAACCCAAGTGCGTAAGGCCTAATCCACTATAGTCTGTTTTAGCGATTTTCTATAATTGCTTAAAGATGGTTATAGATGTGTCTAGTGTATCAAAATCAGAGCAGAAAAGACAAGTAGGAAAAATATGACAAAAAAAAAGACGTGGGATGTCATTGTTGTGCGGGACGTTATGGTCCCTATGCGAGATGGCGTGAATTTAGTCGCAGATCTTTACTTCCCTGCAGCAGACGGTCGTCCGGTGGAGGGAAAACTTCCTGCTGTTTTACAGCGAACCCCCTACAAAAAGGAAAGCTACGAGCACATGGGGAGTTTCTTCGCTAAACACGGCTACCTGTCAGTAGTACAGGATTGCCGTGGCCGCTTCAAATCTGGAGGCGATTTCTTCCCGTTTCGAGATGAGCCACAAGATGGCTATGACACGGTGGTATGGCTTGCAGATCACCCTTCTTGCAACGGGAAGGTGGGTATGTATGGCTGTTCTCACATGGCGTGGGTGCAGTTCCACGCAGCAACGCAGAACCCGCCGGGATTAGCCACAATCATCCCTTATGAGGGGCCCATCAATGCGTATCACTACAGTATGCGCGTGGGTGGTGCGCTGCACTTGGGGCTTTTGAAGTGGATTCTTGAAACGGCAACAACCAGTCAAGAAGCACAACAGAATCCCGCGGTTGCCGAAGCTGTTCGGACGATGAGTTCAGGTCAGAACTTTCTGGATTGGGCTTCTCGGATCCCGTGGAAACGGGGACAGACACCGCTCAGTATTGTTCCAAAATATGAAGAGGCTGCCTTTCAACTCTATTTTGAGAACTACGACTATACCGACTTTTGGCGGCAACCCGGTTTTGCGATGGATGAGTATTTTGAATGCTTTCCGGATATTCCCATCCTGTGGGTCGTTGGTTGGTATGACTGGTATCCACGCACCATCATTGATGGCTACCAAAAGATGATGAAGATGGAGCGTGAAAACCAGTATCTCCTCGTTGGTCCCTGGACGCATAACAACTTCAATTCGCTGTGCGGGGATGTGAATTTTGGCACGTCAGGAACCATTCACAGCTACGACGATTTCTTAAACTTGGAACTGACATGGTTTGATCGCTGGCTCAAGGACGATCAAAACGCCGACACTGGAACGCCGGTCAAGGTATTCACGATGGGCGGTGGGAGCGGGAAACGTGGCAATGACGGAAGGCTGAAGCACGGTGGAGAATGGCATTACGGTGATATTTGGCCCCCCGAAGAGATCCAACCGACCCCATTCTACCTGCATCCAGATGGTATTCTATCACAGGAGAAACCGAGTCAGGAGAACGCACGGACGACCTACACCTATGATCCGCGAAACACGGTTTCCAGTAACGGGCGCTGTATTATCCCGTACGGACCAGCCGCCGAGGGTGGTTTCTCCGGAATGGGACCGCGCGATCAGATTGAATTGGAAACCTTGCCGGGACATGGAATTCCGGGTATGCCTATCGCCTCCCGTCCTGATGTATTGGTTTTCCAGAGCCAACCGCTATCTGAAGAGGTCAGAATCGCCGGAAATATAAAGGTAATCCTGTGGGTATCGTCCGATTCTCCCGATACCGATTTTTTCGTGAAGCTGATCGATCTTTATCCTCCGAGTTCGGATTATCCGACCGGTTACGCCTTCCCGGTATCTGAAGGTATCCTCCGTGCCCGTTACCGGGAGGCGTGGGAGACATCGAAGCCGATGGAGCCGGAGAAGATATATCAGATTGAAATTCCGCTTGAGCCATCCGCTAACCTGTTTGCGGCGAACCACCGGGTTCGCGTAGATATTTGCAGCAGCAATTTTCCAAACTTTGACATCAACCGTAACACCGGCGATCCAAATGATAGACGATGGCGTATCGCCGAAAATACCATCTATCATGAGATGGATCATGCTTCTTGCATCGTGCTGCCTATAGAGCCACTTGGTTCTTAAATCTCCGAACAGAGGACAAGTGCACCCGTGTAGGCATGTGCGAAATTTCGATTACCGATGGGAGCAAATTCAGCGTTTCCGAAGAAACCGATAATCGGTAGATCCGGAAATTTTTCCTTGATTATCTGAATATCATGATTTGGCTCGCCATATAATCCAGCACCCCTGCCCAAGCAGTTGAAGTAAAGCCCAAAAGCCGGTGGGTGTTCCTGCGATCTTTCATGCAGCCGATTCACGATGGCATGGATGTCTTCCGAGGCAGCAAAAGGATTTCGCAGATGAAACTGTACGATCTGTCCTGTTTCGACTCTTTCTGCAACTCCGACTGCGGAGTTTTGCGGATCGATACCCGTGACGTTACGAATCAGGTAGTCACCCGGACCCGGCGATCGATTTGACTTGTCCATTGCGATACCTATGAAAATCATCCTACCGGAACGCTGTATATCTTCCTCGGTCAGCAGTGCAAGCGATTCCTGTAACACCTCTACCGCGTCCCTGCCCTCCAACTCAAGAATCAGGTTGTCCTCTGCACGGGTAATTTCAACAGGACTTCCAATGGGTTGACACCCTTGAGCAACGCCGATCTCGGTATGGAAATCCCCAGTTAGCAGCACACCTGCGACGCTTGACTCCGTAATTTCCGTCCCACACCATTGGTGCATCTGACCGGTCATCGGATCTCCGGAGGCTGCCCCTCCAACGATGGGAAGCGCATCGCCATTTCCTTCAATCTGTTGGACGAGTTCAGCAGGTTGGACACATCGCACATCTGGCAGGACAACCAAGAGTGAATTCTCGCGTAGTTCTGACCGTATTTGGTTGCGTATGGTTGTGCCAACAGGCGACACGCCATCTTCAGAAACACAGAAAGACAGAGCGGATAACTGATCTGAACGCACCACAAGGACCGCCACAACAGATTCCCCTTCAAACTCACGGTCCGAAGTGAGGACACCCATCCCGCTACAACCGATCAGGTGTTCACACCCTGATATTTTCTGTACTTCCTCGCAGAGCTGCGTGTATTCGTTCTGATAATCCCCCGTTGCGAAAACAAATGCAAGGTCTGCTTTCGCTAATTTTGCCACCCCCATTGCCATTGTGGTTGCTTGTTGAGCGGCTTCAGATCCTGAAGCACTAAGGCTATGTCCGACACCAGCACGTATCATCGACCTCACCTTGCCTTTCTGTAGTTCAGAATGTTAGCGTCTTGCTTGCTATGATTATATCCTATTAGGCTTCATATAAAAACCTAAGCTGCTAGTTGATAAGTCCAGTATTAGAAACCAACGCAATAGTCGGGAATCGGAATTCCCTCCTACTATGGTAGATTTTAGAATTAATGAGACACTCCCAATAGACAACTAACCCCCTAAATCCCCCAACCCCCCTGCCCCCCCCCTGTCACCCCGCCCCGATAAATCGGGATTCAAAACTGGAGCGAAAGACTGTAGGTTGGGTTGAACGGTTCAAACCGAATCGCCATCAAAGACAATAGAGATTCAATCTTTCGATAACACCGTTTTAGGGATAGATGAAGTGAAACCCAACACCCAAGCCATGTGTCAAGAGTTGGGTTTCACTCTGTTTATGAGATTTCAAGCTGCACAGCGCCTTGTAACCCAAGTGGAGTTACTTAGTATGTTTTAGGGTTGCCGTTCAACCCAACCTACGGAAAATTGTCCAAACTACAGTCCTTTTAGAAATCACTATCAATCCTGCTTCGCCTCCCTAATACGTTCCAAGTCGTGCTTCGCAACGCCTTGCCGGGGGTTTGAGTTATTTTTTAGTGAGCCATTCTTGTGCCCATTTGTAACGGTTGGGCGCAAGCTCTTCTAATGTTTTTCCTACCTGATTGATGCCTGTGTATCCCGGCTCTTCGCCTCTTTCGGTTCCCCAGTAGTTGGCACAGTGTTCGGCTGCGTTTTCCAGGAGGCTGGTGTTAAAGTACGAAGCCGGAGTGTCATAGTATGTTATTTTTCCCAATACTTCCACATCCTTCTTCCTTGCCTCTTCATATGTTTTTGCTTCCGGGGAATGCTGCCACTGACTGATGTTTCCACTGCCGTCAACGGAGACCACAGCATGTTGGTGTGCGTGGGCGATTTCGTGGCTAAAAGTCCCAAGTGCCCATTTAATCGGATCTGACTTGGTGTAAAATTCTTCACCGAATATGAGAACAATTCCATCGCCGTATGCCCCTGTAAACCTGATAACCTGATTTTCTGGAGGTGTTCCGAGATCAATATACAACAGGTCGTGCACCAGCAGCACCTCTTTGAGCAGGATTCGCACCCCTTTCGGCCATACCTGTCCTATCAGGATGTTGCCCGGCTCTTTTTGCGGATCTTTTTTGTAGTTGGGGACTGAGCCGTCCGGCAGGATTGTGGGGTGGGAGCGGTACACGAGTACCTCTTTTGTCTCAAAGTGCTTTCTTTCGGTGCGGAGGTGCAGATTGTTTCCCGCAACGTTCAGGAAGCGGTAGCGACCATTTTTGTCGGTGACGGTGCTCTCGCCTGCGCGTGGTCCCGCGACAATGGTTACCGTTACCCCTGCCACCGCCACTTTCATGCCGCGGTGCAGATTTTCTCCTATGGCTGCTTCATACGAGTCTATGGTGTATACCTGTCCGACAAAGTCATTCGGTTGCCAGCTGGTGACGGTTTCACCGGTGTTTGCGGGTAATTGGCCGGTGTGTCTAAAGAATACGACCCGCAGCGGACTACCTTGTATTTCGTGGTGGCCGGCAGCGGTGCGGAATAGCCCGCTGAGATCGTCTCTCTTTACATCATACCTGCAGATGAAGGTGCTATTGGAGCTCCGGTAGGGCCTTGCCTCACCGCTCTGCAGGATAGTGTTTCCCGGTTGCATGCGGTACTGAAACTCAATCGGAAATCTGATTGAATACTGTACCTGGGCTGTTATCTCTGATGTAATGCTCGGTTGGGAAGGTCCGTCGTCGGAAAAGGTGACGGGGACATCCTTTGAGAACACCACTTTGGTGTAGATGGTGTCTCCTGCGAGGACTGTATCAGCGAGCGGCATGGTGAGGGTGCTGTCGCTGTAGTAGCTGATTTCGGTGACCGTTGCCGGCAGAGTGTCCAGCACCTTCGGTGGTTTTCTGATTCCCTGCAAGAACCATTCTATGCTCTCCTGCGTGGTCGTTCCCCGCAATGAGATAAACGTTGTTTCTGTCGGTGCGGTGATGCGCAGGTATCCTGCGTACGGATCACCTCCTGCACCTCCGAATGACAGCACCATTCGGGTCCACGGTTCGGTGTCTTCCGGTAGGGCAGGGACAATGGCGACATCTGTCGCACTTTTCAGCAGGTCAATTGCTCTGCCCATGCTGATGCTGTCGGTTTTTATCACCAGATATACCGTTGCGGTGGTTACCTCGGCATCCCGCAACTCCAGCACCACCTGTTTCGTCATTCCGACATCTTCTGACCCCAGGTTTTTATTCGGCCCTATGTTAAAGTCCACCAGATGTCCCTGTCTGCCGTGTATGGCTTCAAGGGTTGTCACTCTGATGCTGTCAGGATTTTCAAATACTCCTTCGCTGCTGCATCCACTTGCAACCAGTATCGTCAGAACAATAGCAATACCCAACCCTATTTTTGACAGCATTAAAAGCATGCTCCTCATATTCTGCGGATTAGGAGAATCAGAAACGCGATGAAGGGGGCACATAGGACTTGTTCCACATCGTGATGATTTTTTCTTTAACTTCATAACCTTCTCTTTATCGTATCACATGTCGCCCCGCTGGGGCTTTTTGTTGGTTTATTCGTTCATTGGTTGATTGAATTGATGAACCTTTACATTGCGCTCCTCTGGAGCGCAGGCATTTCCCTTCTCACCGTTCTATAGACATATCGCTCCTCTAGAGCGAAAGCAACGTAGGTTGGGTTGAACGGTTCAAAACGAATCGCTATCAAAGACAATAGAGGTTCGATCTTTTGATAACACCGTTTTATTGATAGATGGAGTGAAACCCAACACCCAATCCATGTATCAAGAATTGGGTTTCACTCTATTTATGAGACTTCAAGCTGTACAGCACCCTGTAATCTAAATGGAGTTACCTAGTATGTTTTAGGGTTGCCGTTCAACCCAACCTACAAAATTGCTATGTAAATTAGCGTCATTCAACTGCGATGACAAACTCTAACCGACGATGCGCTTCACGTAAAGAGGCTTCAACACTCTCTGGAGTGGTTCCCCTTGCGAAGATAAATCCAAGGTAGCTCGCGCCTTCCGGCAGAGGGAGGACGTCCTGCCCGATCGGTATACTGATTGTAACTTCCTCAATACCTGAAACTTGTTCTGCATCTGTCTTGCCTCGCACCTCTCGCAAAATTCCCGCATGAGGAATGGGAATCATCATCACACCGGCCGGCTTCCGTTCACGCTGCAGCGATTCAACCTCCATCCCGATAGCGTGCCGAATGATGAGTTCTTCCAGCGAAACCCCCGTACCAAAGCGCAACGTACGTGCACAAAGTCCACCAATTGACCGAGCGGCGATTTCGATTATCCACGCGCCATCGCCATTAACTCGCAGCTCTGCGTGGACAGGCCCCTCCCGCAATCCGAGTACTTTTGCGGTCTGTGCTGTACACGCTATAATTTCGTTTTGAATATCAACAGGTAAGCGGGATGGGGTAACGTAGAGCGTCTCCTCAAAGAACGGCCCATCTAACGGATCAGGTTTATCAAAAATAGCTAGTACCTTGAGATCCCCTTGAATCAGAATGCCCTCAAGAGCAACTTCTATCCCCGGTATAAAATCTTCGATAAGAATTTGCTGTGCTGTACTACCCTTTGTTGATTTAACGTCAGAGGAACCCAGAATACCAACAATTCTCTGAAATGCGTTCACAAACTCCCTCGGATCGTTCGCACGGATGACACCCCGGCTCGCCGAAAGGGAAAGCGGCTTGAGAACACACGGATAGGTTATACCACTCGCTACTTCTGCCGGATTCGCGCTGATTGAGACAACTTCAAAGTGCGGCGAAGGAATGCCTCCCGTTGCAAGCACTTTGCGCATCTCATATTTGCTACGGGTAGTGCGAGCGGATTCCACGGAATTATGCGGTAGGGATAACGCCTTCGCTACCATTGACACCAAAATTGTTGTATCGTCATCAACACCGACAACGGCATCAATCGGATAGGTTTGGGCAAACGCAATAATCTCCTCTGTCGCCTTCTCAGGTTTGCTGAAGTTAAGGACCAAGGATTTTCGAGGTGATAGCTCAGACAACGTCTGTGGCTGATCAGACCCAATCGCAACGGTTACACCTAACTGCGATGCGGCAGAGAGAAATGCTTTCGCACGATATGTCTTGGTCGGCAAGAGTAGAAGAATGCGTTTTTTGCTTGGGTTCATAACAGATTTTCCAGTTGGGAACTCGCTTGGCAAATTATACAGAACCTTTGAATCTAAAGCAATTAGAAAAAGCCGATAGAATGAATTGCAATTACCTACGTTCTATGTTAAACTATGAAAGTTTTGAGAGAAACTTGTAGAGCTCTTGAGAAACAACCGTTACGGCGTTATCCACCAATGCTGATTAGTTGATAGTGGTTTAAGGTATTGATAAGTACCCGGTAACCCACATATCTAATTTTAAGGAGTGAAAAAATGACGCGCCGAAAGTTAGTGGGCATCTTTGCCCTCCTCACAACCATCAGCATCTTAACGGGGTGTGCACCAAAGCCGCAGGTTGAAATTTATCTGGAGCCTGTAACCGGCAGAAAAGGATCTCAAGTCGATGCACAAACGGGTTCTATCTCCGTGAATCAGTACGGCGTTCAGATCACGCTTGAACCGCTTGATGAAGTGGACCTGTTTGAACTAACGGAAGATCCAGGGATTAATCCGTATCTTGGGATTGATCGTTGGGGTAATGTCGAACCGCTGTATACCGTCTTTGGTATCCACATCGAAAACAGATCCAATTCGCGAGTCATCGTTGATTCGTCAGCGATTTTAGTCGATCTAAACGGTGAACAGTCTGCCGCCCTCCCCTACGATTACTTCAAAGAACTCTATGAGAACCTGAGTCCGCGAACAGTGGCATTCTACGACCCCGGATATCGATACCGTTATCCTTACCCACGTTCTCACTATCGAAATCCCTACCGCTCCCCTTACCACCGCCCCTACAACTATCGCTTGGGATACCGGTATGGCTACCGCTATCCTTACACGCCGTATAGGGTGTACGATTACTATCCGGATCCGGCTGCTGCGAATCACGAACGGATGGTCGCACGTGAAACGGTGTTCGATGGCGGTCCACTTTTTTCAGGCGGCAAACGTGATGGTCTCTTGGTGTTTGATAGACTGGACATGGGTGCAACAGATGTAAAGGTTATCTTGCCAGAAACTCAGATTATCAACAAAAAGAAAAAGCGGTCGCGATCTGATTTCGTGTTTGACTTTCGACAAGTTGTCAGTGTAAAAGAATGAAATCTTTGACAGGATTATAGTAGATTTTAGAATTAATTGGACACTCCAAACCGGTGCGGTTAGAAACCGCACCTACCGTTCTCCCGTTTGGTAGGCACTGTTGGAAACTGTGCCGATGCGGTGCGGTTAGGAAACCGAACCTACCGGGGGCGAAAGTGTTTATCTGTTTTTAGAATTCACCATAGATAGAATTGCTTAGTTTGTCTCAAGATGAGTCAATCAAGGAGATACATATGAAGAAAAATAGAGTACGTTCAACCGTTTTGCTTGCCATTTTTCTCACGACATCTGCTATGATTACCAGTTTTGCATTTACCGGATGCGAAACTACGAATGAGATTAAAATCGCTGTTGCGGGCCCCTATACCGGCTCTGTTGCCGCTTTTGGGGAGATGATTAAGCGTGGTGCGGAGCTCAAGGCAAAAGAGATTAATACGGCAGGCGGTGTTAACGGCAAAACATTAACGCTTATTTTTGAGGACGATGCTGGCAAAGATAAAGAAGCGAGTTTAGTTGCAGAGCGAATCGCCAGCAATCGACAAATTCTTGCAGTCGTTGGACACTTCAATAGTGCCTGCTCGTTAGCGGGTAAGCCGATCTATAAACGTGCTGGTATTGTTGAACTCTCGCCCGGCTCTACCAATGTCAATGTTGCTGCGGGAAGCGACTGGACATTTAGAAATATCTACCGTGATGATTTTCAAGCTGCATTTGCAGCAAAGTATATCAAAAATATCTTAGGGGACATCCAAAAAGTTGCTGTCTTCTTTGATAACGATGACTATGGGAGCGGCCTTAAAGACAGCTTCACTGCTGAGGCCAAAGAACTTGGACTGGAAATCGTTGGGATAGAAGCGTATGATCGGGATAACACTGACTTTAAGGCGCAATTGACAAGCATTAAAGCGAAGCAACCGGATCTAATTTTTCTCTCAGGGTTGTACAGTCAGGCGGGATTGATCGCTTCACAAGCCCGTGAGGTAGGGATCGCCGCACAACTCTTTGGTGCAGATGGTGTCGATTCTCCGGATTTTCTTGAAATTGCTGGCGATGCGGCTGAAGGTACGTACGTCACGACACCGTTTGTCTTTAGACTCGACGACCCCAAAGCTCAAAAGATGGCGACAGCATTTGAGGAAATGCATGGGGTTGCCCCCGATACTTGGGCGGCACTGACCTATGATGCGGTCGGTATGATTGTCGAAGCAATCGAAAAAGGTGGTGAAAATCGAAAAGCCATTCGCGACCATTTAGCATCAATTACCAGCCCCGAAAAAGGATATGACGGCATCACAGGTTTAACCTATTTTGATGAGAATGGGGATTGCACCAAGCCAGCTTATGTTAAAATTGTCGAAGATGGTCAGTTCGTCCCCGCTGCGGAGCAGATGCTTGGTATAGATTAACGGGCACGGCGGTGTCTCACGTAGCTGCTGTGAAAACTGTTGCTTTGTTTCGCGGACTTGTCTGTTGACATTTTACATTTCACACATAACGTCGTAGGAGCTTTTGATTTTTGTATGGCTCAATTTCTGGAACAAATTATTAACGGCCTCGTCCTTGGTGGCATCTACGCCCTAATTGCCGTGGGTTACACGATGGTCTACGGCATCATCCAGCTCATCAACTTTGCACACGGCGAGATTTTTATGTTTGGTGCGTATTTCGCCTTCTTATGCGTTACAACCTTTGGACTTTCATTCTGGGTTGCATTACCACTCAGCATGGCTATGTGTGCCGTGATGGGAATGTTGATCGACTTCGTTGCCTACCGGCCGCTCCGTAACGCCCCACGTCTCTCCGCACTGATTACCGCCATTGGTATGTCTCTGGTGCTACAAAATCTCGCCCGAGAGATTTGGGGGGCAAGATGGCGGAAATTCCCCGTCGAAGCGACCCCTACGGTCTTGACGGGAAATGCTATCCCCTTACCCGGTGGGGCACAAGTTTCATTCCTCGATGTCTTTATTATCTTGCTCGCCGTAGGCTTGATGATTGGCTTAAACCGGTTGATTCACTTAACAAAAATTGGAAAAGCGATGCGGGCTTGTGCTCAAAACAGAGTCGCAGCCAGCTTGATGGGCATTGATACCAATCGCGTAATCACCGTAACGTTCGCAATTGGTTCTGCGCTGGGAGCTGTTGCTGGTGTCATGGTTGGACTACGTGAAGTCACAGAGCCGGCGATGGGGTACTACAAAGGGGTCGCAGCATTTGCCGCCGCTGTGCTTGGAGGAATTGGCAACATTACCGGCGCAATGCTTGGCGGTGTGGTCCTCGGCGTTGCTGAAGCGCTCGGTGCTGGCTACGTCTCCTCTGGATACCGCCTGGCGATTGCTTATATTATCATGATTCTCGTTATTATCTTTCGACCATCTGGACTGTTGGGAAAATCAACAGCGACACGGGCTTAATCCACTAAACCGACATGCCGAGAAAGCTATTTACTTCCAAAACCGTTATCCTTTTTGTAGCGGTATGTTTATTCCCGCTGATAGCCTACGGTTCCGACCGTATTGTCGATCTGTTATATGAACGTGGCATTGCTCTACCGCTACCAAGTGGAGACTACATCCTCCGAGTCGTCGTGCAGGCTTGCCTTTATATGCTGCTGGCTTTAGGGCTCAACATCGTGCCGGGATTCACAGGATTGCTTGACTTGGGATATGTAGGATTTTACCTTGTCGGCGGGTATACGGCGGGGTTGCTGATGGCGAGACTCGGCTGGAGCTACTGGATTGTGCTGCCACTTGCTGCAGTTCATGGCGCACTCTGGGGTCTATTACGCGGTGCGCCTACCTTGCGTCTGACAGGAGATTATTTTGCTATCGTAACCTTTGGGTTCTCGGAACTCCTCTTCAGAATTGTGAAAAATGAACAGTGGCTCATCGGTGGTCCCAACGGATTTGTAAACGACATTCCACCCCCTATCCTTTTTGGATATCAACTCAACAAATACTGGCAACAGTATTACCATATCCTGATCTTGTTAGTTCTCACAATTGTCGTTGTGCATCGTTTGCAGCATTCGCGTGTTGGGCGAGCATGGGCAGCAATTCGGGAGGACGAGCGGGCAGCAGAGAGCATGGGGATTAACCTACGCGAATACAAATCCCTCGCTTTTGCAGTCAGCGCGGCAATCGGAGCCGTTGGAGGGGCATTCTTCGCGCAGTTTCAGGTCAATATCAGCGCGGGCGTGTTTGAATTCTGGGAATCTATTTTCATTCTATGTATGGTTGTGCTCGGTGGAATGGGAACCATCAAGGGATCAATTCTCGGTGCCGGCATCTTAGGGGTTTTAGGAGAGCTTCTACGCGAATTCGGTGGATGGCGCTATCTAATTTTTGGCATCCTCCTAATCCTTATAATGCGTTTCCGTCCGGCAGGATTACTATCAAAGAAGGAGCAGGACTAACCATAAAATTATCAATGCAGAGAAACAACGGTCAAATCCGATTTCGTGTTTGATTTTCGACAAGTTGTGAGCGTAATTGAATGAGATTTTTCACAAGGTTAGACGGAGTCACTTAAATTGCCAGCAATGAAATTTCGTTGCTGGTATTTTTTTGTAGCAGGACATAGGATAGAAATAAAAAAGGAGCAAATATGCAGCAAAAAGCACCGTGGTTTTATAATAAGGCAGGAGTGGCTACCCTACTCATAGCGTTATTGACGATTCTATATGTGGCATCTGCTTGGGCACAAGAAAGCGCAGAACCTTCTGTCCTTTACAAAGCTAACGCGACGATTGGCGCGGTTCTCTTTTTTGACATCGCCTTTGGTGCTATTCAGATTGATGAGGTCGACCGAGATGGAAATCCGGTGCTGGACACATCCGGCAATCCCCAGAAAAAGGTTGTGAGTCTCCCTTTCCTTATTGTTGTCCTCATCCTCGGTGCAATCTTTTTTACCTTCTGGTATCGCTGGATCAACGTGCGGGGATTGAAACACTCCGTCAACGTCATCCAAGGGAAGTATGATAATCCAGAGGATACCGGGGAAATCTCCCATTTCCGTGCCCTGACAAGCGCGTTGTCTGCAACGGTCGGTCTCGGCAACATTGCAGGCGTCGCGATTGCTATTCAGTTAGGCGGTCCGGGCGCTGTTTTTTGGATGCTTATCGCAGCGGTATTCGGGATGACTGCAAAGTTCAGTAGTTGTACCTTATCCCAACTGTATCGGCAGACAAATGCAGATGGTAGCATCTCCGGCGGTCCCATGTACTACATCGATATCGGATTGAAGCAGATCGGGGGAGGTTGGGCATCTTTGGGGAAGGTGCTAGCAATCATGTATGCACTGATGGTGATGGGAGGTTCCATCGGTGTCGGCAATATGTTTCAGGTCAATCAGACAGCCGAGGCGTTTCGGAGTACCTTCGGACTTTCAGCAGGCGCGAACTGGATCATCGGTATTGTAATAGCAATTTTGGTGGGCGCAGTGATTATCGGTGGAATTAAACGAATTGGCGCAGCAACCTCTAAAATTGTACCTGCCATGTGCGGTTTATATGTATGCGTCTCGCTCCTAATAATTTTGATGAACTTTACCAAAATCCCAGAAGCCATCGGTCTTATCTTTAGCATGGCTTTCACAGGTAATGCTTTCTACGGCGGATTTTTTGGCGTACTGGTCTGGGGGATCAAACGCGCATCTTTTTCAAATGAGGCGGGGATCGGCAGTGCTGCTATTGCTCACGCAGCAGCAAAGACAGAAGAACCTGTTCGAGAAGGTATCGTGGCGATGGTTGGTCCCTTCATTGATACTATCATTGTATGTTTCATGACAGCGATGGTAGTCATCATTACGGGCGCATGGAATGACCCCAGCCTATCGCAGTCTGATGGCGTTACGCTAACGACAACAGCGTTTGAAAGTGCTATAGGTTGGTTCCCGTTAGTCCTTACCGTCAGTATAGGGCTGTTTGCCTATTCCACAATGATTTCTTGGGCTTACTACGGCGAACGGGGTTGGATCTACCTGCTCGACCATTTCGGTGGCGCGGGCCTAAAAACTGTTGTCGTCTTCAGAATTATTTTTATCCTTTTTGTTATCGTTGGTGCAGTCAATAAATTGGATGCTGTCTTAGACTTTTCGGATGCGATGGTTCTCGGTATGGCTTTTCCGAATATCATTGGAAGTATTATCCTCGCACCGCAGGTCCTGGAAAAAGTCAGGGACTATTGGAGCCGTTACCAATCGGGGGAAATGGAAATAGTTCAATAAATGACCTCATTTTGAAAATGCGACATTTCCTTGTAGCCCACGATTATAGCTTCGTTCTCGCGTGAGAGCCACGCTTTCATCTTGGATTACAGCGGTTTACATACAACAACCAAAGTTCAGCCGGATAGCAGCGGTAATTCTACCGGCTGCCCCGTCTCATAGCACTGCAACGCGGCAAAAGCAATCTCATGGGTTTTAATGGCATCCTCAAGATTGCAGTGCGATTCTCGATCATTCAAGATACAATCGACGAAGTGATTCATTTGTCCTTGAAACGGATGGTGCGTTACATCAGCACTGTCTGGCAGGATAGCGGGTATTTCTGCCCACCCATTCTGGCCGGGATACTTATGTGACCAAATCCGATTGTCCTTAATCGATCCGCGGTTGCCAAAAATCTCTAGTGGAAAGGTATAGGGCATGATACAACCGTAATTGACAGAGACCTTGCCCAATACACCGTTGGCAAACTTGACGAGACAAATTTCAAAATCGTCATATTCCAACGGTGGTGCCTCCTGCCATCGCGAGGTGAAGTAGTCATACTCCTCGGAAAGGCCTTTGCGGTAGCCGCCGGAATAGGCGAATACTTCGATAGGGTCGGCAGCTTCATACTCCCCCTTGGCGGCAAACCAACGAAGTGAGTCCGCAGCATGGCAGCCGCCTGTAATCATCGCACTCACACCTGTTGATTTCTTTCGAGCATCTTCGTAACCTGTCCACCAACTGGCGATGTCGTGCTGATAGTCAGTTTCGACAAAATAGGGATCGCCGATGGCGTTATCAGCGATCATTGCCTTCAGCGTCTCAAAGAGAGGATTCCAACGCAAGACAAAACTGACTATTGTTTTCACCCCTGCGCCTCGGACCGCATCGCGCATCGCCTTGATCTCCTCAAGGCTATTGGCAATTGGCTTTTCAATAACAACATGCCTCCCGCTCTCCGCCGCAGCAATCGTGTTTTCTGCGTGTAAGTATTGAGGTGTGCAAACGGAAACAATTTCTACACCATCATGCTTGAGGGCTTGCTCGTAATCATCATAAAGTCCAACCCCCTTCAATCCTGACTCGGCTGCACGGGCTTGGCAGCTCGCCAATTTTCGGCTGGAAATCGCAACTACCTCTGTATGAGGGTTCGCTTCAAACGCTTTGATATGCTGCGTCGAAACCCAACCTGCTCCATGTACCAACACCCCTAACTTTTTCTTAGTCATCTTACCTTCCTCCTTTAAGTTTATAATTTGATAACAGATTAAAACAATCTATCAGCCAAGTCAACCCCTTTCCTGAAGTAACCCGCGAATCTCCCATGGTCTACGGCAGCGCAAACCGGACTTTCCCGTTGACATCATCCAGAGAATCCTTATAATCACATTCGCACTGTCGGACTGATTCTTGAGCAAAAACGCTCTGGATAAGTGGGATATAGCCAGCATCATGCTAGATAAGATCTTGAATCGCCGTGAAGACACGTACATCTGAACTCAAAGGAATGAATAAATGGGTTACTCAATTAAAGAGCAGGTAGGACAAAGAACAGATCATAATTTCGATACTAACGCCTATACCCGTCTGGGTGTAAGACCGTTCATCAATGCCAACCTTCCGTTCACGTTTCTGAGCGCAACAGTAGTGTGGCCAGAGGTGCGTCGGGCGATGGACGAGGCAGCACACTACATGGTCGATGTAGTCGAATTACAGCGCGCAGTAGGTAGGCGTTTATCAGAGATTTCAGGTGCGGAGTCCGGCTTGATCTCGTCAGGTGCTGCTGCTTCCATGGCACTAGCCACAGCAGCATGCATCGCGGGGACCGATCCCGAGAAAATTTGGCAACTACCCGATACCACCGGACTCAAGGATCAGGTTATCATGTGGGGTGGGCGTAGTATTTTCGACAGTGCCTTACGCTTGGCAGGAGGGAAACCGGTGGTGGTTACTTCACTGGACGCGTTGCGGCGCTCCATTAACGATGACACTGCCATGCTCTGCACTGGATACCCCGCTGATCCCAACCCAGCTGATCCACCCCCTCTGGGCGAGATGGTATCGATATGTAAATCAGCGGGTATACCGGTCTTTGTGGACGCGGCCGGCGGCATTCCACCCATTGATAATATCCGAAGGTATGCGCGTATGGGCGTAGACCTCTATGGGTTTAGTGGGGGCAAAGGGTTGCGCGGACCTCAAGCCAGTGGGTTATTACTCGGGCGGCAGGAACTCATCAACGCGGCATTGGCTAATGCGACACCAGTGGAAGGCGCGATATGTCGTGCAATGAAGGTTGGCAAAGAAGAAATTATGGGGTGCATGGCGGCACTTGAAAAATGGCTGACCATCGATCTTGATGCTCTGTATCAGGAACAGACCAAGACATTGGAGCAAATCGCATCGTTTTTGAAGTCCGTACCCGGTGTCGAAACAGAAATTGGAGTCCGTGCCGGTAGTAACCGCTTTATGCAGCTACTTGTGGACTGGGACGAGGAAGTTCTGGAACTAACCGTGGACGAATGCGCCAAGGAGTTACGCGAAGGCGACCCACCTATATCGGTGCTATGTAGTTACAACCCTTATGTAACTCGAGTGGGCGAATTCTCGGCGGTGCCGTCTCCCGCTGGGAAATCTACCAAGAGCCAGAGGACTCCACTGACGGTCTTCTCTCTCAGTCTTCAGCCAGGCGAAGAACAGATTGTTGGCAGCAGGCTTCGGGATGTTCTTATGGCTGCTGCACTTAATCCCAGTGTATCACGTAAAATGTACAAATGAAGGTGTTACTACTTAACAATAGGCGCGTGGGTTCACGAATCTACATCTAACGGAGGCTGGCACGTAGTACGTGAAAAATCCTAACGCCGACGAATCGTGAGGTTTAAGGGTAAGAACAGTAAAACAGCACAGAATGCGATCAGCCATTGCCACTCTTTAAAGAGTGGTGCAAAGCCAAATATCTGTTGCGTTGTTGGAAGATAGACTATGGAGAGATGCAGTGCGATGCAAGCCAGAACAGTAAAACACAGGGGAAGATTTGCCTTTATTCTTTGAAAGACGGACTCCCAGAAAAGGCGATGGCACTGGAAATTTGATATCAACAACCCCAAAATCAATGTTGTACAGGTGGCCGTTTGCGCTGCAGCATGAGGGTTCTGCTGTGTTGCATCCGAACTCACCGAGATAAGAATAAAACTAAAGATAGCCATTGATGCGATAACGAGACTGCGCAGCAGCACATCGTGAAAATCAGCTCGCGATAGAAAGGGAGGAATTTTTTGAGGTCTGCTATATCTGAAATCTCCACGGATGCCTTCATATCCTAAACTCATTAATGGTATCAGATTAACGAGAAGATGAATCCAAAACAGCTGCAGCAAATTCAAAGGCATAGGTAGGTCACGTAATGGCGGGAAAAAGAAACCAATATACGGTAAGCTGAACCCCATGACGAGAGTGATAACCTGCGTAAGTGCACAAGAGAGCAGCCAACGCATCGAGCCTCTCAGATTGATATAGGATTCACGGACCTGACGCAAGAGATCTGTAATAACACTAAAACCCTCTTTAAGCACCACACACCCCGCTCGATGTTGAACAATATGAGACGATCGAACAGCGGAAGCAAAACTGACATCTGCCAGTCGCATCGCCCGTAGATCCGGCGGCGATTTGCCCCAAAATCCAACAACATAGCCAAGGCGTTTTAGATGTTGCACCAAATCCTGCTTCTGTTCGGTGGAAGGACGACAATATACCAGCAAGCGATTTACAATGGACTCATAGTGTTCGTTAGTGAACCCGGCTAAGTCTTCTTGTGTAACAACACCATGTTTGTCTTGAACGATAGCAAGTTCTTTAGCAATATCCAGAGCGGCGTTTCTATCCCTCTCGGTTAGTGTCACAATTTTAAGGCCTGCATCAAGACTAGATTGGATAATCTCCCGTGAATCAGGGTACTCCTGCTCCACAAAAGTAATGAAGCCCAAAAAGGTCATGTTGTGTTGCGTTTCCTCCGTTGAGGGTAAAGTGTTTAAATTTCGATACGCAACAGCCAGAACGCGAGTTTTGCTGTTTGATAGATATTCAATTGCCTGATGTATCACCTGTTTCTGGTCAAAACTCATGTAGTTAGCAGCGCCGTCCAGTTGAACGCGATGACAGGTTTGCAGAATTGATTCCGCTTCTCCAAACATCAGCTTCAAGAATCTTCCATCCTGCTGTGCAAAAACGAGCGTTTCGTATGGCCGTTCCGGGGTTTGAGCCTGCTCATCAATCTTAGTGAAAGCCGCATTGTAACGCTCCAGATCAAATCCAATTCTTTCAGCGATTTGTTTTAGTGTAGTGCTAACGCTTGTTTGTGTTACAGGCGAAGTTCCCTCTAGACCGTTCGGACGTGTATCACCAACGCAACGACTCGCGAGTAAGATCAGCAGTGGAAACTCCGGAGGCACTCCTGAATCCAATGGCGCTGCTGAAATTATATCTTCGCTGATACCCTCCGACATCTGTTCATCGTGGGATTCTAACCAAGTTTTCCAAATTTCTTGATCGACGAGGTCATCATTCACGAAAATGTGCGAAGCCGTCATCTCCTCCGTCATAAAGTTGCCTACTTCATCAACACAAACTGCTGTAAGTTTACTCAATCTTTCCAGATTGACAAGATTGCGAATCGCAGTGCCCGTCTGTAAGATTCTATAAGCGTGTTGAGACAGAATAGTCCGACTTGTCGACGCGATTCCCTCAGGAATTGCTGCTACGATAAAACCAAGGCCGAGAAATAGAAGTTCACTCCAATGCGCACTCCTATCTTGAAACAGAAGTGCTACGGTAACCGCTATCACCGCTAATACTGCTCCAGCAATGCGAAAATAATCGTAAAAAAAGCTCATCTGTACTTCTGCTTCAGGATCTAGATCAACGATCGCAGTCGCACGTTGGGCAGATTTGCTTGTTTCCACCTGATTTCCGATTTTGACAACAATTGCCCGAGCTTCCCCTTCAAGAACATACGTTCCCGCAAAGATCATATTACCTTGCTTGTCAGGCGGTAAGTTCGGCGTCGAGATCTCTTCATCCGTTTTGTGTGTGTACGTTGTCGTGCCAAACACAGGCGCCTCATCAACAACCAGACCATCTGCTTCTACAATACGGGCATCAGCGGGAATGTAGTCTCCTTCCTTCAGGAGTAATAGATCTCCAGGGACAATAGCCACAGGGGGCAGTGTGATAACACGTTCGTCCCGAATAACAGACACACTGACTTCTAAGAGAGTCCTAATAGACTGGAGTTGATAGTGCGCCTTGCCTACTTGAATGAAGCGCCAAAGGACATGAAAACAGAGAATGGCTGAGAATACCAAAATTTCATGAATCGCGCGCTGGAGGTAGAAAAGAGTGCAGATAATGACGAACAGGAGGACAACGGTTAGATTGGAAAATTGTTTCAGCAGGAGGGAAAAGAGAGATTCTTCATGGGATTGTAGCGTTTCGTTGTTTCCATATTTGGCACGCTGCGCAGCCGCTTCTTCACTACTTAACCCGCGTTCGAGATCTGTTTTGAACTCATGTAGAAGATGTGGAATTTTTTGGGAATACCAATTAGACATAGTTCGATTTCTTTGCTGAGAATTTCGAAACAGATAGAAACTAGAACTACCTGTGAAAATTCGGGAGATGAAATAGGACGTTTCCTATAACATCAATTCCGCCCGACGGCCAAGCTCACGTTTTATGTCTAAGCGTATATGCAGAAATACAAAAAAAGCCCCGCTTAATGACGAGGCTTTAATTTTAACATATTTGATGGTATGCACGGCTAAAAATCGGGACGCTCTGGATAGACGCTAACTTTTCTCCGGAACTTATCTTTCCGCTCAAACCACACGTACCCATCAATTTGTGAAAATAGCGTGTAGTCGTTTCCAACCCCGACGTTTCGGCCCGCGTGGATGTGTGTCCCACGCTGTCTAACCAGAATGCTTCCTGCGGTCACAGCACTTCCGGAGAACTGCTTGACACCAAGCCGCTTGCCGATACTGTCTCGGCCGTTACTAGTACTTCCGCCGCCTTTTTTATGAGCCATTTTGGGTTCCCTCCTCAGATGCGGTATGTCCGTTTCGTATTTCTGTGATACGTAAGCGGGTGAATTGCTGCCGATGTCCAAGTTTTCGTTTATAACCTTTGCGCCTTTTCGACTTAAAAACAACCACTTTTTTGTTTTTAGCCTGTTGCACAACTTCGGCGATGACAGCGGCATTATCGAGATACGGCGCCCCAACCTCCACGTTACCTTTACCATCACCTATAGCCAATATTTCTGATAGGGTTACTTCTTCACCGACAGGTGTATCTAGCTTTTCAATGTCAATTAACGTATCTACCTGAACACGATGTTGTTTCCCACCAGAGGCAAATACAGCATACATCTTTCTTTCTCCTTAAAAAATCTGTGACGTGTTTGCCTCTCCTGCACAGCAGGCAAAGACCTGAACAAAAAGTATAACAAAGATTGCCACAACAGTCAACCTTAATTCAAGTAAATCTCGCGGTTAGAACCTTCAGCAAAGAGTTGATAGTCTTCAAGATGGAGATCTGCGTCTCCTTGCAGCCGAATCTGTAGGTTCATCGACTTTTCCAGTTGTTTCAGTCTGCCTGCCTTTTCATCAAGCAGATGGGCCACAATATGTTCGTTTGCAACCACCTTTAGTCTTCTTTTTCGTGATTTGCGATGGGCTTTCTTAATTGATCGTAACAAACCAATAATGATCGTATCGGTTGAAAGGACGGAGCCATGTCCATCGCAATAGGGACACGATTCGGTAAGAACAGTCGCCAAGCTGGGACGTGTTCGTTGGCGTGTCATTTCTACAAGCCCAAGTTCGGATATGTGTAGGAGATTGGTTCGTGCTCGATCTGTGTCTAAGGCTTGTTGCAGTAACTTATAGACCTTTCGTCGATGTTCAGGATCATCCATATCAATGAAATCGATGACGATAATTCCCCCAAGGTCTCGGAGGCGGATCTGTCTTACGACTTCCTCAACAGCCTCTAGGTTTGCACTTAGGATAGTACTGTCGGGGTCACCTTTTCCGACAAATTTCCCCGTATTGACATCAATAGAGACCATTGCCTCTGTCTGTTGGATAACGAGGTGCCCACCACACTTGAGCCATATTTTTTCGCCCAATGCCTTCCTGAGTTCTTTTTCAATGCCATAAGATTCAAAAATAGGGGTGGTTTTGTCATAAAGCTTGACATGGGAACGCAGCTCAGATCCAGAAGATGAAAGATAGTCCATCGCTTCCTGATACTGCTCTTTAGAATCAATGATCAGCCGGGTGACTTCACTTGTAAATGAATCCCGAATGACTCGGACAATAAAACTGTGTTCCTTATGGACGAGGCTTGGGGCAGGCATCTTCTCGGCTTGTCGAACAATTCGTTTCCATTGCGCAACAAGGTATTGAATTTCAGCGGTAAAATCCTGTTCACTTTTTCCTTCAGCAGAAGTTCGAATAATGAACCCGCCGTCGACCTCCGCACGTATTCCCTCGGCAATGCTCCTGAGACGCTGTCTTTCTTCCGGTGACTCAATTCGTCGCGAAACACCAATGTTCGAGGCAGTCGGCAAATAAACAACATAGCGACCAGGAAGTGTAATACAGGTGGTTACCCGGGGGCCCTTAGTACCGATGGGCTCTTTCCCAACCTGCACCAGAATCTCTTGTTTGGGTTGAATGAGGTCGCTGATAGAATACGGGTATCCTCGTCCAGGTTTGGGTGAATCGGCTGATTTTCTATTTAAATCAAGTTTTTCGGAATCACCGTTAGAACTGTCTTCTTCCATATCACGAATAATATCCGATATATGCAGAAACGCGTGTCGTTCGAGTCCGATATTCACGAAAGCAATCTGCATACCGGGAAGGACGTTTTCCACACGGCCCTTATATGTGTTGTTAAGCGTATGCTCATCATTTTTGCGTTCGATATCAATCTCAGTCAGAACGCCATCTTCAAGGACAGCACACCGCGTTTCATATTCATCATCAGAAATGATAATCTCTTTTTCCATTGTCGCCTCCGGTCTTAAGTTCCAAAACTAGGTCACAAAACCCACAACCGATCTATCCATGGAGGCAACGAACAAAGGGTTCAAGAAAAATATGCTTCTAATCGATAACGGCGTCACGCATGCTTTTACATTGCCAAGGACTATAGCATAATATTGTCGCAGTGCAAGATTGACCATGGAACCAGTTTTATTTCTTCTGTTTCGTTCGTACTGTACCATCACTAGGTTCGTGAAAATCTTTACTACGGTTGCATCCCAAGCTGAAACGCGAGACATTTCGCTCATCACGCTTCACGTATGGCATCCGAATTCCCAAATAATCGAGCGTATTGTAAGAACTTGGTTATCAAAAAGACTAAGCGTATGTGCACCATCGGTAATCACGTGAGAAAATCTAATGAGAACAACATAAACACCAAAGATCTCGATCCATGAGAAGTGCGGAGATGGCAAGCAGAAGGTAAAGCGGAGTTGCTCTACTCTTTTACTTTCTGATTCTGTATCCGCCGCCCCTAACCGAAAGATATCGCTCAACGCGAGTTCTCATAAGTTTTCTGTTAGCACATCCTTCAAATCTAATTTTCTTGCAATCTTAACTTTGTTCGCGCGGAGTCATTGTGACCACGGGTATAATCAATTCGCCTGTCGAGATTCCTCCGTGTTGGAAGCCTCCCCGAAACTGGCGGGTATATTCATTGAATTGATTGGGATAAACAAAGTAATAATCTTCTTTTGCAATAATGTAGTTCTTGCTTGAGTTTTCAGCAGGTAATCTATACTGTCTCGGATTTTCGATATAGATCGCTTGGTCTCTGTCGCAGCCTAAATTTGTGCCAACTTTGAAGCGAAGGCTTGTAGAGGTTTCGCGATTTCCGTACGCTCTTGATGGCCGGTTGCAAAGAACCGAGCCATGATCCGATGTCAGAACAATCGTGGCATCCTGCTTCGCGATAATTTTCAGTATCTCAAATAGCGCCGAGTGAACAAACCACGACTTTGTTAAGGACTGAAATGCAGATTCGTCCGGCGCAATTTGTTGCAGAATGTCTGACTGCGAGCGCTGATGAGTCAGCATATCAATAAAATTAACAACCAAAGCAGAAAGGCTAATTCGATCAAACGAAGAGACTTGGCGTATGAACTCATTCCCACCTTTTGTATCGAAGATCTTAAAATATTTCAATCCTGGCTTTAGCTTGATCCCTGCACGTTGGAGTTGGAGTTGGAGGAGGTGCCTTTCATAACGGTTCGTGCTGGTTTCGTCCGTGGCATCCTCCTGCCAATATTGTGGAAATCTTTCCGCGATCTCTTGCGGAAACAGTCCACTAAAAATCGCATTACGCGAGTAAAGCGTTGCGCTAGGTAAAATGGAGAAATAGTAATCTCTATCAATATAGAAATAGGGTTGAAGCACGGATTCAATTGCTATCCAATGATCCAATCGCAGACAATCAACCACAATCAGGTATACTTGGCGTTCCTGACGCAGGTGGGGAATAACGAATTTTTCGACCACATCAACAGACAGGATCGGAGAATCCTCGCCCTGTAACCAACGGAGGTAGTTGTCCTGTACGTAATCAGAAAACAGAGCGTTACATTCCTTTTTCTGTTCCAAATGTGTTTCTTCAAGCCCAGTTTGTGCTAAATGATTAAGCTCAAGGTCCCACTCGAGCAATTTCAGATAGATTTCTATCCATTTCCGCCAGTCTGGATTCGCATCCTTAATTGCGCGAATCTGATTAAAATCGTGGGTATAGTTACGTGGCACCTGTGCTTCAATAATCTGCGTCTGATCCAGTACGCGCTTCAAGGTTGAAGCAATTTGAGCAACACCAATGGGCTTTACCAAGAAGTCGCTGATTCGTTTTCCCAGTGCTTCATCAATTAGACGGTCCTCGCTGCCTTGTGTGACCATAATCACCGGCAAGATGGGATTAATCTCACGAATCCGATCAAGCGTTGCCATACCATCCTGCCCCGGCATAACCTGATCGAGCAAAACAGCATCATAGTAGGATTCCTTCAGCAGTGAAATGGCATCAGTCCCATTGGAAACCGGTGTGACGTCGTAAGATTTCTCGCGTAGCAAAAGGATGTGGGGTTTCAGCGCGTCAATCTCATCATCTACCCACAGAATTTTACGCGTTATATTTTGCGCCAACACTGTGTTCCCCTCTCCTGTTCTGCTTTAGCTTTTTCAGGAAGAGCAGTCGTCCCGTCAACCGTTTCGACGCTTTTTCGTCTTCGACGTTCTCCACGGGCAGTACAATCTCAAAGGTGGTGCCTTTTGAACTCGTTTCAACGAGCCGGATCTGTCCGTGATGATACGCTTCAATGATTCGCTTAACAAGCGTCAAACCAAGCCCCCAGCCATGTTCCTTCGTTGTCATCCCCGGACGAAAGATTTTATTCCGGTCTTTGCGGGAAATTCCCTTCCCGTTATCTTTGTATGAGACGACAATCTGATGCCCCTTCGGATGGAGCCGGGGATTGATTTGGATGACACCATTCTGGTTATCTATTGCATCAAGTGAATTCCGGATCAAATTCTCAAACACCCATTGCAGCAGATCAGGATTCGCTGCAATTTCAGGCAGTTCACACTCAGTCAGGCGCAACTCAACCTGTTTGCTTAGATTTGGCAAGCGTGTCTGAAAATAGGCAACAGCTTCGTTAATTACGGAGTTAATGTTTATACGCGTTTGCTGTGGATACGAGCCAATCTTGCCGAAACGTTCTGTAATGCGCTGGAGTCGAGTGAGGTCGCTCTGCATATTCGCGTAAATCTCAGAGGCTGTATTGTCACCCTTCTGCTTGTTCAACTCCATCGACAGCTCGATCCACCCCATCAAGGAGGAAATCGGGGTACCGAGCTGATGCGCAGTCTCCTTTGCGAGTCCGCCCCAGATCGATGCTTGCTCTACGGTTTTAATCCGCCGATAACTCAAGAAGCCAACAGTCAAGATGCTCGAGAACACAGCGACCAGTACGACGGGCATGACGAAGATGCCGTAGTCAGGGATAACCTCATGGTATAAATAGCCCTGAAGGGAACCAGGATTAGTTTGCAATAGAGAGTACCGCCCCACAGCTTTGGAATTATGAACAAATCTCTTTGCCCGCTCGTATTGCTCCGATGTAGCTGTCTTTGTTGTGAGCAATTCATCCCAAATTTTCCACTGCCGTGGATTATTCTTTAAATCCGCTATGACGAAGGGCAATCGATCTATCGCATCTGCATCCGCCTCGCCATGATAAACATACCCATCGTTCAGGAAATCACGGAGTGGTATCGGTTTGTTCCGCTTCATCCGATTGAGAATTTTATTGAGTTTTGATTTCTCGGCGTCAGAGAGCGGAATGTCATCCTTAATTTTGCTTTCAATTGTCTTATTGTTGAGATTCTTAGCGATTTGAACTTGACCGTTAACATCCGTGATAATGAATGAGAGCCGGCTTTCAGTTACCAGTCCCTCCTTAATAATCTGGCTCAACTGATTTTGCAGCTGCCTATTGTTGATACTTGCAAGCAAAGCCTCAAGTTTCGCCAATGGTTCCACCTGTTTCTCGAAAACTTTGGTGTGTTGGATAAGCAGATGGGTATAGTACACAAAGGCAAGCGAAAGGATTAGCAGCCCAACAATGAAACAAGTAAGCAAGAAATTGGAGGCAGCGTAGCCGGTGGATACAGTCCTCTGACGTTTGAAAAACATCTAT
>JAJECO010000013.1 GCA_022822005.1 Candidatus Poribacteria bacterium | reverse complement strand
ATTTCTTTAGACTTCTGATGATAGGAGTTGTCTAACGACACCAAGGCATTCAGCCCGCCCTCCTGTAGACGCGCTAGCTCCCTCATTTGATGCCACTCTTCAGTAGCTTGACATTCTTCAAGGGTTGGATTGGTTCCAAGTTTCGTCTCTAGAATTTTGACGAGTCGATGAATCTCTTTCTCTAACTCCGTCTCCACAGAAGTAACTTCCGTGTTCAGAAGTTCAAAGTCAATAATTGACTGATTAGCGAGTTCCGTTCTCAAAGTGCTGACCTGATCGATCTCTACTTCCAATTTCTCTTTTTTAATCCTTAATTGAGCAAGTGTTTCTCGAATCACTTGTCCAGTCTCAGCTTCATCAGTAGAAGAGGTTTCCGCCATAGCCGTCGCATCAGCAGACATTTCCTCGGTAGACGTGATGCTTTCTAGCTCCGGCTCAAGATGATACTCCTGGGCAGTAGGGTGCGATTCAATCGATGTTATAGGAAGGTTGCTAAGGGTAGGCGAAGGAGTGAGCAGCTCGTCATCTAACTGATAAACCCAGTGACTCCCAAAGTAGCTTCCAGCGATGATTAGCACCGCTATCACCATTGCCCCCCAAACGACGCGCCAATTAAGTTGCATGGGAATTCCTCCTTCTGAACGTCATTGTAATTTCACACATCTACTTCACTTGATTGCGGGAAAACTTAGTAGCTGTAAAACAGCAACACTAATTGCGTAAAGCACAACCTCGCTAATTTCTGACTAAAGCTAAGGTTAAACATGACTTCCCCCCTAAATAATGCAAGTCGCTATATATTATATCGGTTTCATACGAAAATCTTTAGTTTTTTTTACAAAAAAAACACCTACCTCCATTTGTATCTGTTAGGACTTACGCAGTTGAACAATGAGGTGTTGTATTCAATGCTTCATCGCCAATGCGGGGAAACCAGATGCCCCGCCTACGATAGGCATGGCGTCTGAACATACCCCTTGATGCCCGATGAATTGCACAGCTACAGTAAATCCGTAGGTTTGTACTAGGGCGATTTATCGCCCGTCCGGACGCGCAATGAATTGCGCTACTACAGACTGAACTGCGTAACTCCTAACAGTTTGCGCTACTTATGGCAGATTACCCGATGATTACAGCGTTTGCCACATTCGTAAAAACAAGATGTCAACATGTCTTAGCAACTTGGATTAAATACCTAAATACAGGTTAGCTTTCGTGCAATCTTGAAAGGAACACTTACCTCTATTCCACATCCCCTCTGTAGAACTCAAGGCTCAACTAACCTTTGGAAAAATATAAGGGATCTGACACCAAATTTTCAGACGATAATGTTCAATTCGCGTCATATTTACGCTTGGAGCAGCTCTACACTCACCCCGTCAGGGGCATTAAGATAGGCAAGACTACCGCCCCAAGTACTGCCAATTGAATCGTGAGGTTCGATAGAGAAAGTAGCACCTTTCTTCTTCAGCTCGTTACAGAACTCAGTGAGGTCTCCGTGTACAAGGAAGGCAAAGTGATCCATACCCCACTCATTGTGGCTGGCAAAATCCCCGAAAGATTGTATACTGTTTGTCCTGTCCGGATTCTCACCCGGTCGCCGCCCGCGGATAAGGAGAGTTATCCCCTCGAAAACAACGGCAATCTGAGGGGCACCACGGAGCTCATACGTCTCAGCAATTTCTCCGTCCAGCATGTCTACGTACCATTCGGCAGCGGTCCCTGGGTCTTCACTGATAATGTGGATGTGCTCAAAAACGAGGTTAGCATTACCCATAACGGCCTTCCTTTCCTAACTCGCCTCCCCTCAACCCAAACAGGCAGTCTGGCTGGCTCCATTCATTCGGATTGGGTTGAAAGCGTTATGTGAGGTTTCTGACTGAACGATCCGCGATCGCCTGCTCACCCAAGTGCTCTCGCATCCATTCACGAAGCGGAACATCTTCCTCTCTCGGCGACGTTAGTCCTAAGTTGCCAGTCTTCGATCCGAGCAACTGTCGCTGGATTGGATCACATCGATCCATGTAATGAGAGACGGTCATCGCATCCCTCGGATGGAACCATCGGAGACTGTAGCCAACGAATAGCACCTTTCGCGTAATATCTGAGAAATTCCACCCACCCGCATGCCAAATCCGACGGTCAAAGATGACCGCTGTGCCAGCAGGAACGCGAACTTCATGCGCCTCCGGTGGATTTGAAACACCATCGGCGGGGTACTCAACTTCATCCACCAGATGGCTACCGGGTATCACGCTAAAGTTACCCCGTCCTCCTTCAGAAACATCGGTTAGGAAATAGCCTATCTTCACAGAAATGCGCGGTGCAGGTATCGTTTCAATGTCTAAATTCACGCGGCCACTGTCCTGATGCCAGTGAAGACGCTTCTTTGAGGGTCTATCTTCCAGCGGTACTGGCGGCGTCACTGTGATATGCGTGTGGTACAGATGGATGTTCCAACCGAGTATGCCCCAGACTTTGGGAACGGTTCGGTGCCAATCGACCAGTTCCAGGAATCGATCATCTTTGCCTATGAAGTCCACGCCAGCTTTCACGCTGTCCACAGCATCGATTAGCCCTTCAACCATTGGTGCTGGAAGTGCGTTCTCAATTACAATGAATCCGTCTCGTTCAAACTGGGTACGCTCTTGCTCTGTTAAACAGTGTTCCAAACATGCGCTATCCATGATCAACCTCCTCATCCCATCCGATGGGTGTTCGTCGAATGGAACTCAATCTTTCACATATCCGTCCCTAATCGAGGTAAAGCTTCTACGACAAACCTGTCAACTTGCGTGGTTATGACGAATCACTGGGTATGGTTTCGTCCAAAAGTTACTGAAGGTGCACCAACGATGCGGGCATAACTATCGGTAACCACCTCTTCGCCCAAATGGTCTTTAATCCAAGAACGAAGGGGCACGTCCTCGTCCGAAGGCGATGAGGTGCCCATCGCCCGTGTTTTCGCACCGAGCAGCTGTCTGCGGATTGGATCCGAACCCTCCATAACATGCGCCACCGTTCGCTCATCTCTCGGATGGATCCAGCGATGGCTGTAGCCTACGAACAGGACCTTTCGTGTCACCTCGGACAGATTCCAGCCGCGTGCGTGAAAGAGTCGCCGATCGAAAATGACCGCCGTCCCCGCCTGCCCTTTGATCTCTATCGCTTCCTCCGGATCCGAGATCCCATCGGCAGGTAATTCAATCTCCCTTTTGAGCTGGCTTCCAGGAAGTACACTAAAGTTGCCGTATCCACCCTGTGTGAGATCTGTCAAGAAGTATCCTACTTTGATCGAGATACGTGGCTGAGGTCCCGGCTCGATATCGGCGTTTATACGATCACTGTCCTGATGCCAGCCCCGTCTGCGCTTTGTACGTTTGTGTTCCTCATCCTCTGGAGGCGTAACGAGCATCTGCGTGTAGTAGGAGTGGATGTTCCAGCCGAGAATTCCCCAAACTTTGGGAAATGTCCGGGGCCAATCGATGAGTTCCAGCAGTAGATCATCCTTCCCCAAAAAGTCTTCGCAGGCACCAAGACGATCTACTACCTTAACAAGCCCTTCGACCATCGAAGCCGGCAGTGCATCCTTGACTATAATAAACCCGTCCCGCTCAAAATTGGCGCGCTCGTCCTCTGTCAGAACGTGCTGTAAACATTCGGCATCCATAGTAATTTCCTCCGTTTCACGTTTGGTATCGTTCCGCATCAGCGGGTTCGACAAGATCTTCGTTCAGGGAGAAGTTCAATTTTTCCGCGCACTCTTGGAGTTGACGATAGATGGTATCGGGGACGTCAATGCCGTTAGCGAGTCGTTGGGATCGGGAACGGTATTCAAAATCACCCGGAACCAGCACTTCATCGAAACCGGGCGCTGGCGGTATGGACTTAATACCATCAAGAAACGCGCGAACCCCCTGTTGGTAAGGTTCTAGTGGCGTAAAGGCACTGATGTTGATAACCTGCATCAACGTGTTACTGCCCATGGAAGCGGCCTCAATATCAAAGTTACCAGACAGACCGGCGAACAAGGATACAAGGAGGGAGAATGCGTAGCCCTTATGCCCACCAAACGCTAACAGAGATCCGCCATCACTGAAGTCCGCTGTCTTAACGCTAGGGTTGCCGTGCTTGTCCACAATACAACCTTCAGGCAGATCAACACCCATGCTTGCAGCGACCGAAACTTTACCCGCGGCAATCATACTGGTAGCAAAATCAATGATGAACGGACAGTCGTCCCCGGTTGGCACACCGACCGCAATCGGATTGGTGCCCAGAGCACCGCGCGCGCCCCCGAAAGGCACAGTACCCCCTCTGTCCCGTGCACCGCCGCCATAGGTGATAATGCCGATACACCCCGCACGTGTCGCCTGCTCTGCATATTCACCGAGTCGACCAATATGCCCGGTATTGATAAAACTCACAGCACAGGTGTCCGCAGCCTTTGCCTTCTCAATCGCCCGTTCCATTGCCTGTCGAGCGGTGTAGTGTCCAAAACCGTCCCTCCCATCAATACAGAAGGTATTTCGCGTTTCGTTGGACACCCCTGGTTCAGCGGCAGGTTGAGTTCCCCCACTTGAGATGCTGCTTAGATAGCCGGGGATGCGGAGCACACCGTGCGAATCGTGCCCAGCGAGGTTGGCGTTAATCAAGATTTCAGCGACATCCTCAGCAATGTGACGGGGTGTATCCGCTGCGAGAAACAGTTGTCGCGTCACTGCATGCAGATAGCTTGCGTTAAAACAGTGCATTTCTGCCATAGCTTTGACTCCTTCTCCTCTAACGTGTAGCGGGATCGAACTACGTCAGTCGTGATAACTATCATACACAAGAATCCAACACCTGTCAACAGACAAAATAAACGCGAAACGTGATGCGTGAAACGTGAACACCACTGTTCATCAGTTTCTGAGTACAGTCGGGATAGGAAGTACCGATTCTGTCGCACAACTTCTTAACATGGGCTATGCCAGAAAAATGAGCAAAATGTTGAATCCGCGTTCGCTTTGTGGGCTCCTGTCAACTCACGATTTCTGTTCTAAATCTCTCTTGGTTTTGATATAATTTCTGATGCAACTATGCTATCCGTAACTGGACGCAAGACTTTGAAATCGCTGGAGACTATTATGAATTCATCAGGTGCAACAGCCCATAACGGACTGACTATCAGCCCCAAACATATTGAAGCTATCAACCGGCAGCGAAGAATTATCTTCCAAGACGATGTGTTGGCTAACGACGTATTCAGGACCGATGAGGTTGGAACAGAACGGTTAGGGAAAATCATCGATTTCTACATGAGTCGCCTTGATGAACGGCCGAACCAGATCGACAGCATCTGGTTTGAGTGGGGTGAAGGGAATACAGCGGTCTGGCCCAGTGACGTGATTCCCTGTACCGAGAATGTCTTTCCGAGGTGGTGGGAAATCGGCATAGACCCGGTGGAGGTACTGTTGACCGAGGCAAAGAAACGTGGACGGGAGGTTTTCTTCTCCTACCGAATCAACGGATCGGACAACGACGATATGTTCGATCCACCTCGTCCGTTTGATCAACCGATTCCGTTAAAAGCTGAACACCCAGACTGGCTAATCTACAAATGGCATCCGTACTGGAATTTTTGCTTTGAGGGGGTTCGGGATCTGAAGCTGAACGTCGTGCGCGAAGTCGCTGAAATGTACGATTTCGACGGCATCCATATTGATTTCGCACGCATCCCGGTGCTGTTCCCGGAGGAGCAATGGTTGCACCGTGATATATTGACCGATTTCATGTACGATATACGTACCACGCTGCTCGACATTGGGCAGAAACGAGGACGACCCCTGCTGCTGGCAGCCCGTGTGCCTGAAGACCTCATGGGTTGTCATTTTGACGGTATGGACATGGAAGCTTGGGCACGGGATTTTCTGGTTGATATCTTCGTGGTTGGCACACGCACAGCAGATGCGGACATTAGCACTTTTCGCCGTATTACAAGAGGCACTCCCGTCAAGGTTTATCCCAGCTTTGACGATCATCACTCCACCGATGGGTATAGGGAGCCGGACTTAGAAGTCTGGCGTGGTGCCTGCGCTAACTGGTGGCGTCAAAATCCTGACGGTATGCACACCTTCAATTTAATGGTGTCCTCCCCGCAATCGGCAGAAAATCTGGATCTTAGTCCCTCACCGAGGTGGGAAACCCAGCGCAAAGTCTTCAGTGAAATTGGCAGCCCTGAAACGCTTAAAGGAGTGGACAAAGTGTTTTTCGTCGAGCGTCGCGGCGGCGGACACGCTGAATATGTCGTGCCATCGCCGGCGAACTGGAGTACCCCTCGGCACATGTATTTCCAGACCAACATGCTGGCATCATTGCCCGCAGCGTTGGAGGGTGATGGTAAGGAAGACAGGCTGCTCACGCTGAACGTAGCAGATGATGTGAACGCTGCTTCAACAGAAATCGATCAGATAACGCTACGAATAGCTATCTCTGATGAGGCGGGTGAGGCTTTATCTTTGGACGAAAGACTTGAGACCCTTGGATCAAGGATCGAGGTGAGGTTGAATAACATCCTTCTCGACGCTCCTCACACTGAGACAATAGAAACTTCAAATGAGACCTTTAAGAATTGGCTGATTTTTGCTGTAAAACCGGGTTACCTTGCGGTGGGTGCCAATCTCATCGGTATGGGGTTAAAGCAGCAGCTACCTGCGGCTTTCGGACATATCCAGATTGAAAAGGTTGAATTACATGTCTGCTACAGGTAGCTGCATCCCTGAACAACGATGTGCAAAGATAGATAAGGGGATCGGGTGAGAAACAAAGCAGGGACCAAAAATTGCAATTGCAGATTACCAAACGAGGAAATTATGACGACAACCGACTTACTTACACGTCGTGAACGACTGCTAGGCACCGGGACGCCGCTTTTCTATCAAGACGCAGTCAACATCGTGCGTGGAGAAGGGGTATGGCTGTTCGATCCCGACGAGCGCCGCTATCTTGACATGTACAACAATGTCCCCTGTGTGGGGCATTGCCACCCGCATGTGGTCGAAGCGATGCATCAGCAGGCAAGTACACTCAACGTCCACAGTCGCTATCTACACGAAGGCGTTCTCGATTATGCCGAGCGTCTGACCAACCAACACGCCGAGGAGTTGGCAAGTGTTGTGTTCACCTGTACCGGAACAGAAGCCAACGAAGTCGCCATGAGCATGGCTCGCATCGCAACCGGCGGACGAGGGATCATCTGCACTGACGCCGCGTATCATGGTAACAGTGCAGAGGTTGGCAAACTCACACGCGCCAGAGATGGGGATTCTGAGATTCGCGCTATCCCGTATCCGCAGCGTTACCGTCCGTTGCGAGAAGGCATCTCCGAACCCGAACTGACGGATCTCTACCTTTCGAAAGTCCGCACGGCGATAGACAGCTTTGCTGCGAACAATATCCCCTTCGCGGGTATGTTGGTCTGTCCCATTCTCGCCAACGAAGGTCTGCCCGACATTCCGAAAGGTTTTATGCCAAAGGCAGCCGAAATGGTTCGCGATGCAGGGGGGCTGTTCATCACAGACGAGGTACAGGCAGGCTTCTGTCGGACGGGCAGCTGGTGGGGTTACGAGGTGATGGACTTCGTGCCGGACATTGTCACAATGGGCAAGCCGATGGGTAACGGGCTGCCCTTGGCTGGGACCGCGGCGAGAACGGAACTGGTGGATACTTTCCGCGACCGTAAACGCTATTTCAATACCTTCGCCTCCAGTCCACTACAGGCAGCAGTAGGTATGGCAGTGTTAGACGTGATAGAAGCCGAGAATCTGCGGGAGAACGTCACCCGCGTTGGTGATTACCTCCGCTCCGAATTGACCAAACTTCAGCCACACTGCCCGCCTATGGCAGAAGTTCGCGGATACGGACTATTCATCGGGCTGGAATGGGTAAGTGACCGCGACACTAAAACACCTGACCGTGATGGTGCCACGATATTCGTCAATCGCCTGAAGGACAAAGGCTTCCTCATCGGCAGTGCTGGATCGCTGGGTAATGTTCTCAAGATTCGTCCTCCGTTGGTCTTTTCTCGTGAACACGCCGATCTATTTCTCACCGCGTTTGCAGAGATCGTGGAGAATACCTATGGCACAAGCGCTTGACCAAGCTACGCTGCAGGCAATCGCCGAGCGAGGGTTGGACGAGTGGGATATCCGCACCGTGCAGCTGGAACTCATCTCTATCTCTGAAAATACCGTGTTTCGCGTTGATACAGATGCCAGCGAAACCTATGCTCTTCGCATCCACCGATCCGATTACCATACGCTCGCAGAACTGAATTCCGAGCAGCAGTGGACCGCTGCGTTGAAGCAAGCGGGTATAGGTGTGCCGTTGCCACGCCTGACTCGTGATGGTCGTGGCTACGCGACTGTTCCCGTACCCGGATCAGCAGAAACCCGGCACGTCGGACTTGTCGAATGGTTTGAGGGAGCAACGCTTTCGAGCATCATAGCACAGGCACCCGATATGGAAGCTCTCGCGCTGCATTTCAACCAACTTGGACGCATCGCTGCTAAAATTCACAATCAAGCAGTCGGTTGGCAGATTCCAGATAATTTTCAACGACACGCATTCGATGCGGACGGCTTTATGGGAGAGACTCCCTTTTGGGGCCCCTTTTGGATCCTACCAGAGTTAAAGGCAGCGGAGCGAGAGCATATCCTCAACGCCCGTCGTGCCATCCACCGTGTATTGTCCGATTACGGGAAAGGGGGAGGAACGTATAGCCTGATCCACGCAGATCTGCACCCCGATAATCTGCTCGTTAATGATGATCAGTTACACGTAATCGACTTTGACGACGCTGGTTTCGGTTGGCATCAGTACGAAATCGCCGTCGCACTCGACGCATATCGGAAACCACCCCATTTCAAGGTTGCCCGCGACGCACTCATTGCAGGCTACCGATCGGAACGTTCTCTTTCTGAAGCCGCTATTGAGTTACTCCCAATGTTTCTGTTAATCCGGTCATTGGCGCTGTTAGGCTGGCTTCATGCACGACCGGAGCACAATAAGGGCAATCGGGTGCGGAATCTCATTCAGTCTGCTTGCAGACAAGCGGAAGCGTTGGGAATGTAGCATTGAGGCTCATGTTAGCGGAAAGTGCAAAATGCTAAGGACGTGCAACGTAAAAACCCTTGGTTCATTCGTTCATCGGTGCATTGGTACGGTCGGGCAAGATGCCCGACCTACGGAGTAGTAGGGAACGATAACCGTCCGGTCTGAGCCCGAGAGGTGTTCCCTACAGCTGATGTTACGCAATTTCTGAACATAAGCCAATATCAATTTAATAATGTGGAAATTTTACGGTTCGTAGGGTTTTCCTGTGCGACGCAATTCTTTGGTTACCGCTAACTGACAGGTCAGGTACCCGCCCATGTAGCCGGTAGCAAAACCGGGCCGCGCATCCGCTATCGTGCCAACAATCATGTTGGCGTATTCCACGCTGGTGTCGTAGCGATCAACAATCAGCGCAACCATCTCGGTCCAAGCGGATCTTAGTGCCTCCGCCCAACTATCTGCTATGGCGCTGGTGAGATACTCTTCGGCACTCTCTACCATAGTAGTGGTCTCCACTACGGGAGCACTGTTCGGAAAACCGGGTGAACGATCCACCTTGAGGGTAACGGCTGAGTCGATTTCGACTCCGGCACCAGTCAACTCTCCATCTCCCATACGGGCATGGACATCACCAAGGTGAAGAAAACCGCCGGGTTTTTGGGCACGGATATGCACGGTACTGCCAGGTTGGATAGCGTTGAAGTCCATATTTCCGCCGTGGTCTATCCCGCTGGGTGCCCATGATGCAAGCTGAACTACCCCGATCATCGGTCGTACCGGCACAACGAAGTCAGGTGGAAAATGGATGAGTCCGTCGCGCACTGGAGCGACACAGCGCCAATTGCCCCAGTTGGGACCGCCGTTCCGATAGAAGCCGTAGGGTCCCACCTCAACGTCGATGATCTCAATGGATACCCAGTCGTCCGGCTCAATGCCCCGGATCTCAAAGGGACCGCCGGGGCGAGAATCACGCTGATGGCTTTGACCGGAGGTTATCATTCCAGCCTTGGTTTCGCCCGCTGCTTCGTAGTCGTTGTCCGCTCCACCCACGGTTTCAATGATAACAGTTTCGCCCAGTTCAAGGATACCGCGGACCTGACCTCTTTCGGGGTCATTGGGTCCGGTGTAACAGGGGGTTCGATTAAAACGACGCATAGCATCCTCTCCTTATAGATGTTATACCGCATTCGGCTTGAAATACTACTTCAACTCTGTTTTGTCACATTTCGGATAAACGAGGAAATAGAATGACCCTCACAATTAGGAAACTGGAAGAACATATCGGGGCAGAAGTTCAAGGTGTTGACATCACTTCGCCCATTGATGCAGAAACATTTGAACAACTTCGCGATGCGCTCTGCGAGTATGGGGTGCTTGTATTCCACAATCAGGAAATCACCGATGAGCAGCACGTGACGTTCAGCGAAGGGTTTGGCCCGCTCGAAATGACGATGCCAAATGACCCAATCGGCGACGGTGGACCTATTGGGGTTATCTCCAACCTCGACGAAAAAGGCAACATCATTCCGCCGGAAGATCCGCGGACATTGTATACTGTTGCCAACACGCTCTGGCACTCCGACGGCTCGTTCAAGCGTGTGCCCTTGCGTGGCTCGCTACTCTACGCCAAGGTTGTGCCTCCCGTAGGTGGCGAAACTGAGTTTGCCAGTCTTACTGCCGCCTATGCAGCCCTGCCTGACGAGAAAAAAGCAGATATAGAGGAACTAATCGCCGAGCACAGCATTGCACACTCACGGGCACAGATTGCGCCGAATTTGATGAGTGACACGTTCCAGAAAGACACGCCTCCAGTCAATCAACGCTTGGTACGCACCATCCCTGAAACCGGACAGAAGGCGCTTCTGGTCGGATCATACACAACACGCATCAACGACCTACCGACCAAAGAGGGTAAAGCCCTATTGAAAGAGCTGCTCGAATGGGCAACACAACCGCAGTTTGTGTATCGCCACACATGGCGGGTGTATGACCTTGTGGTGTATGATAACCGTTGCTGTCTACACCGGGGACAGTCTTGGGATCGTGGGAAGTACAAGCGCGTTCTCCACCGCACAACCTTAGCCGGGGACGGTCCCACAGTCGAGTGAGGTCATACCAAAGTAGTACCTCACGGAGAACGTCTCGGTCTAATCTGGATCTCGGAGCGCACAAGCCGATTGCCGCCCTCCTGATAGGCATCGAACGATCCCTCCTGATAGACAACGCGGAAGCGGTCATTGGCTAACGTTTGGAGATTACTATAGCCTGAGGTCTGGCCTTCATAGAGCACCAAAGGCTCCGACCACTGACCTCCTTCACCATCCCAACTCGCCATGACGTGCACATATCTCCGAGTGCCGTAGCTGCACACCAAGACACCGTTTCTCAGCATCATCAGTTGGGGACATACGCCGGGGCGAGCAAGCCTGCGCGGCGCACTCCACGTCCGTCCGTCATCGGCGGACCGAACCTCTACCATCGGACGGGAGGGTTGCGTTCCACACCGGATTAAGGCAAGGAGTTCTCCGGAGGGTAGTCGTATCAGTCCTGGCTCCCGTCGCTCGCCGACAGTGTCCTCTTCGCACACATTCGCAAGCCACTTAAAGCTGCCCCCACCATCTGTAGACCGGACAACTCCAGAGATTGTATTTCCCTCACGACTGTAGACGGGCCATAAAAGGCACCCATCAGGCATCTCAACGACATGTCCCCAAAGCGAGATTAACTGACTGTCCAAACTGAAAGGTAGATTGTTTACTGACACATCATGTCGGGTCCAGGTCGCTCCCTCATCGTGCGAACGCAGAATAATCGCCGTGGCTTCAAGTGTCCCATCGGAGGATTCATGGAGGCTGCTCATCTTGCAACGGTAACTGATTAGACTGCCGTCCTTCAGGCGTGTAACGAAGAGTTGACGGAGGAACGGTTCAACCTCCAGTCCCATCCACGGAAGCCACGTGCCCCCTCGATCCCTCGATTGGACACACTGGACGCGATTGCCGGGACCGAAGGTTGACTCGAAGTGTGGTCCCTCACGATACGTCATGTACCAGTTTCCATTATCAGACTCATACAGATAGGGGAAATGCAGCTGTTCGTCCGGAATACCGTATAGTCCTGAATTTGATAGCAGGACATCGCGCCTGATTAGTTCGATCGTGCCTTCCATATCTTCGCCCCTATTCTAGTGCCATTTTACTCATTTTCCATGCCTCAGTCAACGAAAATCTTGGAGCGGAGATTTTTTGGCGGGGTCAGATGGCGGGGCAAGCCGCTTTGGTCCCCGATCCTATCAAGGAGGCCCCGTCCGCAGGTTCAGATCATTCCGAAATCAGTGAAAAAATAGAAAACTAAATAGCCCCACCAACTCCAATTTTGGGCTTGACAAGAATCTTCTCTTCCTGTATCGTCTAAACTTGCATTTGAGATCTTATCTGTCATAAGGTGATACATCAGTCCGAAATTTGGAGGTATACAAAATGGCATTTGGTACAGACAAATATAGATACACAGTCGCAGAGAATTGGGATAAAACGCCCGACGGTTGGGAGTGGGGATGGATTCCAGCGGTAGCAACCGACTCGCAAGATCGGGTTTTTGTCTACTCGCGAAGCGAGAACCCACTGGCCGTTTTCGATCGGGACGGAAATTTCTTGGAAACGTGGGGCAGCGGTGTTCTTCCACCCAAGGCAGCACACGGCATCTACATCGACGGTGAAGATAATGTGTATTGCATCGACAATGATAATCACTGCGTCTTCAAATTCAATCGGAATGGTGAACTAACGATGACGCTGGGTACGCCCGGTACTGCAGCACCGGCGGACGGCGATCCATTCAATTCCCCGACCGACTTAGCGATTGCCTCTACCGGTGAACTCTTCATCTCAGACGGCTACGGCAACGCACGCGTCCACAAGTACTCGCCCGAGGGCGAATTATTACTGTCCTGGGGAGAACGTGGTGATGGACCTGGGCAGTTCGCACTGTCACACTGTGTCCGCATAGATAGAGAAGACCGTGTCTGGATTTGCGATCGTTCAAACGACCGTCTCCAGATATTCGACACAAACGGGAATTACCTGACTGAATGGACCGATGTTCCACAGCCTAACACAATCTTTTTCGACCCCAACGATGATGTAGTCTATGTCGCTGGATTAGACCATGAGTTCCTGATCTATACGTTAGATGGTGAACTGATTACCCGGTGGGGCGGTGCGGAGTCGAGTGAAGTACCGGGCGAATTTCTGGGCGGTGCTCACGGTCTCTGGATGGACTCGTACGGTGATCTCTACATGGGCGAAGTGATGTTGGGTGACAACGCTCGGATGCAGAAATTCATCCGCGAATAAGAAACTACGGACAAGCAAAGCATAGGCGGAATTGAGGGAGAAATCGCAATGAATACAATGAAGGCAGCGATTTACACCGGTATCGAGCAGATAGGCATCCAAGAGGTAGAGAAAAAGTCTCCCGAATCGGGGTATGTTACGATAGACACAAAGTGCACCGGCATCTGCGGTAGCGACCTCCATAGCTACTTTGGCCACTGGGGTCAATCCGATAGTCTTGCCGCGGGACATGAGACGTGTGGTGTCGTTGTTGAGCTTGGGGAAGGCGTTACGACCCTCCAACCGGGCGATAAGGTTACTATTGAGTGTTTCTCACACTGTGAGGATTGCATCTACTGTCGGAAAGGCTACTATAACCATTGCCTGAACCGCAAATGGGTTTCCCAGAACACACACGGTGGCTTTTCGGAGTATACTACCGCCCACGCTTCGGGACTCTTCAAGCTGCCGGAGAGTATGACTTTCGAGGAAGGCGCTTTGGTGGAACCACTCGCAGTTTCCTATCGTGCGATAGGACAAGCGCAGGCAACGTATCAGGACAGAGTTGCAATTATCGGAGGCGGAACCATCGGACAATTCGCCTTAGCAGCGGCGGTTGCGGCAGGTGTCAAAGAGACACTCATCACCGTCAAGTATGATCAGCAAGCCCAACTCGCAAAGGATTTGGGGGCTGACCATGTGGTGAACATCGGTGAGACGGATCCCAAAGAATATGTGAAGGATATCACCGGTGGGCGCGGAATGGATGCGGTCATTGAAACCGTCGGGGGCGGACATAACTTCGATGACGCGATGGCTATGGTTAGAAGTTGCGGATATGTCGTCCTGGTCGCCGGATATTATGAACCACTTAAGGTAAATTTGGGGCGTATCGTTGCATCGGAGGCAACTGTTACCGGTTCTAACTGCTACGGTTATACTGGCATGGACACCGATTTTGACGCGGCAATCGAACTCATCGCTTCGGGACGGGTTGATGCGGCAAAACTGGTAACCCATCGATTCCCGCTGATGGAGGTGACCGAAGCTTTTAGAGTTTCTGCCGATAAGAGTTCCGGTGCAGTCAAAGTGCATCTGTGCCAATAAGGGAGCTCCGATAATGCTTTTTGAGCTCATTCCGACGACAGTTCGGATGTCAGCGCCGTTGGCTCTGGCGGCACTCGGCGGTGTCTACTCGGAACGGTCTGGCGTGGTCAACATCGGACTCGAAGGCATGATGCTTATGGGCGCATTTGGCTATGTGATCGGAACACACGCCTCTGCTTCCCCATGGATCGGATTACTCATTGGCGTTGCTCTTGGCAGCGGAATGGGATTGCTTCACGCGATTGCATCTATTACGTTTCGCGCAGACCAAATCGTCAGCGGGGTATCAATCAACCTTTTAGCGATTGGTATCACAGAATTTCTTGGACGCACCGCAACCTCTCGGCGGGTAGAGGGCTTGAGCCATTGGGATTTGCCGCTGATCGGATCGTATTCCTTCGTTGTATACCTGACCCTGCTCCTTGTAGTTGTCAGCCAGATCATTCTATTCAAATCCGTGTGGGGACTCCGCCTATGCGCAGCAGGTGAATCCACCGAAGCGTTGGACGCCCTTGGACTTAGTCGATCGAAGCAGCAATATGTCGCCGTAGTGATTAGCGGTTTTCTCGCTGGTATCAGCGGTTGCCTTCTGGCATCTGAGGCACATTATTTTACAAAAGGAATGACCGCCGGGCGGGGATACGTGGCATTAGCTGCAGTCATCTTCGGAAAGTGGAAACCCCTCGGATCCGGTGCGGCGTGCCTGCTGTTCGGATTCGCAAGTGCTTTAGAACTCGCCAACCGATGGCACATCCCACCTCAGTTACTGAACAGCCTGCCCTATCTACTCACCATGATTGTCCTCGTCGGTGTGATCGGCAAAGCAACCCCACCAGCGAGTCTGGGCAAACAGCATTAATTGCGTTCCAGAACATACCTGTTCATTTATCTCGTTACTACGAAATACCAACAGAACCTAATGAAAAATTCTTGTTCCTGTCAATGATTTACTTCATTGGAAATCATCGAAAATAAAGGCTTAGTCTTGCTTATTTTCGTATACTATCATGTCTGATTAGAATAATTATCGGACATTTTGCGGCAATCAAGCAACGTAATGACATAATTTCGCTATCTTCCCTTTTTGCGAATTAATCATGAATCGAGGGATACCTTCATTCATATTAATTCCCGTGGGGTTCTGAGTGGTCGTGGTCCTCCTACTTCTAGCCAAGCCAAAAGCATTAGAGAAGCATAAAAACATTGATAGACTGATAATGATTGTGCGTAACATGATGTCAATAAAACAAGGGACTTAAATAAACCGCGATTTCCGTGCCATCCTCACGATCCTCTACCATTACCCGATGTGCATAAAAGTCCGTAAGAAAAAACCACCCAGGCCAGTTGCCCTTTTTTATCCGTGTGTCCACATCGTACCCCAGCCGCCTAAGCGCGTCCATTGGCGCGACATTTTCTCTGAACCTCGTGATGATCGTATCAACATTTGGTGCCAAGTGTTCATCAAAATTGAAGATGATGTAGGGCTTTTCTCCTTCGTCCGTGATCTGACCGTTCTCTATAGAATATGTTCTACTGTTAATCCTGCCCGCGTCCGCGTCTGGGATCTGACCTTTTGCGACTTCCCAGCAGATTACAACACAAGAATGTTCGTCGTTGTCTGGCGACAACCGACAATCGTTTATCAACTGGGTTGGGATCATCTCTTTAAGTAACTGCTCAGCTTTAGCAGGCTTAGCACCGGCGAGTTTCTCTACATCAATGACATACGGTGGCGGTGCCACAGCACAACCAACGATCAAAAACAACGGAAAGATGCTACAAAAAAGGATAGAGCGTGCCATGTTTTCATCTCCTTAACGAGTGTTTGGAGTTATCCGAACTTACTCGTCATCTTTCAAAACTTCCTCGCCCCACTCGTATTCCTTCCAAATAGATTCAGATAAACAGAATTATCAGAATCTACTATGTTACAATTTGAGAAAATTACGGCTCAAGTGATAGTGGATATATGCCGTTGATAGTGGGAGGATTTGTGTACTTGTTGAGACCAGCTTTACTTGCGTATCCTTAGCATCTGTTAGCAAAACGTTAGAAAGACGACAGCAAAATAGCTAACAGCAGCGCAAACAAAATGCGATATATCGGCACAAAGATTGATAGTGAGTTTACTACTCCATAGACTTCCGGGCTCGACTCAAACGATTGTGCAACGCCTGTCTCGACATCCCTAAGAGTTGGGCGGCAATGGTCTGGTTTCCGTCTGAACGCTTGAGAGCTTCCGTAATCAGCATCGATTCAGCGTCTTTCAAGGCGGGCAGTTGATCCAAAGCTGGCAGCAGATCCGTAAATGGAAGCGGATTGTCTCGACCATTCTCGGTTTCGCGCCCTTGACTTGCGAGGTCTTGATTACCAATTTTATCTTTGAAAGACTTCATAGACAATACGCCACGCTTATGTCTGCTGACAGCATCAAAGATCATACTCTCAAGCTCTCGGACATTTCCGGGGAAGTGATAAACTCCAAGCAGCGTAAGCAATTCTGCGGGAGCCATCGGTTTCTTCTTATTGAGCTGCCCCGCCGCCTGATCGAGAAAGTGTTCGACCAGTAACGGCAAGTCATCCCGTCGATCACGAAGTGGTGGCACATGAACATGGTGTGTTTGGAGACGATAATATAGATCTCTGCGGAATGTTTCTGCATTCATTAGAGACTCAATGTCTCGGTTCGTTGCCACGATGATTTTGGCATCAGTCAGTTTCGGAACATCATCGCCTAACGGATAGTACTTCCCCTCTTGCACAAGGCGGAGCAGCTTGACCTGGGACTCCATGTTGAGATCCCCAATTTCATCCAGAAACAGTGTACCTCCCGCTGCCCGTTCAACCAACCCGCTACGCGCTGTATCCGCACCTGTAAACGCACCTTTTTTGTGTCCGAAGAGGGTATCAGCGAATAGGTGGTCAGCTAACCCCGCCACATTAACTGTAACCAATTCACCTGTCCGCCCGCTCAGTCGGTGAAGCACTTGGGCGACCAATTCCTTACCTACACCCGTCTCCCCAGTAATCAGGACCGGCAGCGCATTTTCCGCGATCGCTTCTATATACTGGAAGATAGATCGCATGACAGGATTTTGAGTAATAATTTCGCGAAACGCATCGGGCTGCTCCAGTCTGTCGGAAAGCAGGTAGTCCTTGAGTCGTGTGTTCTCATCGCGCAGCTCTCTAACCTCTATCGCTCGGCGGACTGTCGTCACTAACCGCACCTTATCCACGGGTTTTACTAAGTAATCGAAAGTCCCTTCCTTCATACAGTCAACTGCTGTTTTGACCTCATTGATCGCCGTTATGATGATCACCGGGATGTCTGGAAAATCTCTTACAATCGTCGGAAGCAAATCCCAGCCTGATAGGTGGGGCATCAACATATCGAGCACAACGACAGAGAAGTCCCCGTCGGAGAGGATAGACATCACATCACGACTATCTTCGCATTGTACTACATTATCGATTCCCTCAGAGTTCAGACTTAAACTGGCACTAAACAGGAACTGTGCCTCATCATCTACCAGTAAAACAGGGAGGGCAGGAAAAGTAGTCGAATCCATGCGCTCACCTCCATTGCAAAAGTAAGATTAATTCTGGCTGCTGATTTCCGATGTGATAAAGAATTATATCCTTACTAAATTCTGTTGGCACCTAAGTCTTCCCGCCGAGATTGAACCAGGTAGTAGGGGCGGGCAAGATGCCCGACCTACCGGTGTGGTGTTAAATTTCACTGTATCTATCTATTAGATGGATGTTATTTGTTATTGCAAAAGGTGATTTCTATCATCATTGATACGGATTCGCTTTAACCCTTCAACCCAACCGACGTACTATCTTTTCTGGACTGAAACGCTAACCCGAATCAAGGGCACTCCGAGGTGTAACCGGCAGCATGACCGTGGCAGTTGTACCTATCCCGAATCTCGAAGTAAAATGCAGATGTCCGCCATGGTTCTTCACAATGTTATAGGAAACCGACAAACCTAAACCTGTGCCGCCGGTGTCACGCTTGGTAGTGAAGAAGGGCTCGATGATGTGGTTCAAATTTTCGGGAGGAATCCCTTCGCCCTCATCTCGCACTCTGATGGTGATCAGATCCGACGTTTCATTGTACGATGTAGAAACATACAGGGATTTTTCGGAGGATTGGAGCGCTTGGCAGGCATTAGTAATTAAATTGATGATAACCTGCTCAAGCTGCTGTGGATTTCCTCGAATTTTGGGCAAGTTATCTTCCAGCTCGACGACAGGACTATGTGTGGATTTCTTAATCAGGTTGTTCACGATAACCATCGCAGATTCGACGACGGCGTTGGGGTCTACTGACTGATTCAAATCACCCGCATCCTGACGCGCAAAGCCGCCCAGCGCCTCAACAATTTTGCCGATACGCGTGGCGCCCTCCGATATACCTGAAATCAGTTGACCGATTTTCTCGTGTGCCCGGGTGTAAGGCATACCTGCTAAAAGAAAATCGCCGTTCTCTTCATAGTATTTTTGGAGGATTGGCATGACGTTTTCCCAAGCCATGGAGAGGATTTCTCCGTTGAGCATAATGAAATTATTTGGGTTATTGATTTCGTGTGCGACTCCGGAGACCAAAATACCCAGCGACGCCATTTTGTCCGCCTGAATCAATTGTTGCTGCTGCGATTCTGCCAACGCTTCCGCCCGTTTGCGTTTGGTGATTTCCTGCGCGCTTCCCGCGCAGCGATAAATTTCCCCCTCTTCATTTCGGACTGGAAAGACATGGGCTTCTATCCAGCGAATTCCACCATCAGGACGGACAATCCGATACTCGTACTCGACAAATTCACCGCGACTCTGCTTATCGAAATGGACAAGGACCTCTTCCCGATCTTCCGGGTGGACAGCATCGAGCCAAGTTTCTGGCTGCGCTATCAGACTCTCACGGCTGCGACCCCAAATCTCTTCATACGCAGGATTGATGAAGTAGATTTGGCTTCCGTCAAGGGAACTGAGCCAGAAGACCTCGCGCAAATTTTCTGCCAACTGACGGAATCGCTGCTCGCTTTCATGGAGTGCTTTCTCCGCTTTCATCTGTTCGGTGATGTCACGGATAATACCCTGGTAACCGAGCACCGTTCCGTCCGGAGCACGCCGCACCGTTGACGTGACCAAGCAGTCTATCTGCGCTCCATCCTTTCTCCTGAATGCCAATTCATAGTCTCGTACGGAGCCTTTCTGCTCAATCTCCCGCTGAAACACGCTGCGGTCTTCAGGTTGGACGTATAATTTACGGACATTCATTCCGATTAACTCGTCACGGGAATAACCAAGCAGATCCACACTCGCTTGATTGACGTCAAGGATTTTACCTTCACGGGTGTTCATATAAACAGCATCCCTGGATTCGCCGAAAAGGGTGCGGTATCGGGTTTCGCTCCGCCGAAGCGCTTTTTCGGATCGCTTACGCCGGGTGATATCGCGCCAGACGGACCTACCGTAAAGGACATTTCCCTCTTCATCGCGTATTGATGAAACGTTCATGCTCACATCGATTTTGCTCCCGTCTTTCCGCTGCAACAGAAGCTCCGCACCCTGAACTTCACCAGTATCCACAAAGGACTGGAATACCTTGTGGGCGTCCTCAACACAATCTGGATGATACCTTTCAAAAATCGAATGACCGATGATATCTTCTCTACTGTAGCCTAGTGCCTCGACTACTGTTTGATTGCATCGAATGATGTTAGTTGTCTTGGCGTCTACAAAAACGAACATATCTGGAGCGTTATCGTAGAGATCGTAATAGGTCCTGCCCGACTGTTCCAAACTCTCCAAAGTGCCCTTATACTGCGCCCCCATCTGTTCTAATTCAGCAACATGCTGGCGCATCTCTACCAGTTCCTCCATGAGTTGTGCTTTTGTCTTGTCTTTGTCTCTCATTTTACACCCCTCCTCGCTTTATCCTTAGCAGGGTGAAAGGTCCATTCGCTTTTACGTAATCGCAGCCAACAGCGCACTTTCGCTGTAGAGCATCGCACGGGCGAAGGTGCCTTCGCCACGAAAATCCGGTGCATTCCACTTTCGCGGTGCACTGTAGTATACCGTTACGAGTTGATCACCTATCTTGACTGTGGAAGGATAGCCCAAGTCGTTATCACCAAGATCGTCACACACAATCAGTCTCCGTTCTTCCCAAGTCTGCCCATTATCCTTGCTGACAAGCGCACCTACACCAAAAGGTTCATGCCGCACACCGAAAAATAGGATAATCCAGCCGTTGGAAAGGAGCGTTAAGTCGGCGGGATGTTCACGGTCCTTGGTGACGGGGGTCGGCTCGGTCCATGTCTCGCCACCATCGGTAGAACGGGACACCGATAGTAGAGCGCGTTGATCGCCGGAACGCATGGCAACTACCAAATCACCGTTAGGCAGTGAAATGAGCCCTGTTTCGTTGTAACCTACAGCAATCAGCGTGGGGGCGTCCCACGTATGTCCGTTGTCGCGTGAGCGCAGGATGTAGGCGCAGTCGTCCGTCCGCTCAGTCTCTTGGATAGCACTCCCATAGATCGGCATGAGCATCGTTCCATCAGTTAAAGTACAGATGCGACCGTAAGCAGAGTGCTTTTCCATCGGTGTGTAATTGAGCGGTTGAGATGCCTCCCAGGTTACACCACCATCATAAGATCGTGTGACCCGCATCTGAACTTGGCGCATGTCGCTCGCCCAACTCCCATCGTCGTTGTAGGACCCTTGGGCATGGTAGGCGAGCACAACCGTCCCATCGGGTGCTTGACCAACCGCCGGATTGCGATCATCTACTTCGGTATCCACGATAACAATCGGCGGCTCCCACGTTTTGCCGCCATCGAGAGAGCGCACCGCATCTAACCGTCCGGTGATACCTACATGTCCCGCACCTCCCCGCAGGACAGCGAGAACTTCTTCCGCCTGCGGATTGATGAGGACGGGAAAGTAGCCTTCGTCGTGACAGAGATAAACTTCAGAAGCACCGGGAAGTTGACGTAGATCGAGAACGTTCATTGGTCGATCTCCTTCTTTCGATTGCCCGAGCGCGAAGCAAGATTAGGATCAACTCCATAATTAATCACGGCTGCACAATAAAGCGAGCTAATTCCTTGCCGCGCGGAGATAGCGTTTCATACAGCGGACGTGGAAGCGAGAGTTCCAGATTGGGAAGGCGAAACCAAGGCGCGAAATAGCCGACACTGGTCATCGGGCGGATTTCATCCGAATTATTGGCGGTGCCTCCGTGCCAACAGCGCACGTCGCGGATAAGTGCGGTTCCGGCTGGAGCGCAGATAATTGACTCCTTCATGCGGTCAGGTTCCTCCTCCGGCGTCGGAACTGGCTGACGCGTCCGATGGGTTCCCGGCACAAACCGGATGGCACCGTTAATTTTTTTAAACTCGACCATCAAGAAATTTACAACAATATACGGCGTCGGCGCATCGTGGATTGTCACTAAATTCAATGGGTCGTTGAAAACATCCCGGATATCGGCGTGTAGGTGTTGTTCCTTCGCACCGGGCGTCGAGTAATCACCTCCGCCACCGGAGCAGATGTAATCGGAACTCCCCCAAATCGCATCCACTATCGGCAGAATGGTCGGCAGATCGATAAGCTGAACCCACTCCGGGTGATGAAGTTGTGGTCCGAAGGAGTAGCGGGCATATCCCCGGTTTGCGTCTTCAAGCGGAATGTCCCCCATCTGCTGTGCAATGACCCGGGCCGCGCCCGATTGGGCGTACGCAAGCTGCTCAGGGTTGAGCGCATCTTTGATGGGGACAAACCCATCTCGCTGGAAGAGAGCTGCCGCTCTTTTAACCTCTGTGGCATCGACAATTTCGACATCAAGCATAATTGGAAAATCCTTCTCTCACCCAAACATCAACAGATGCGATCATACGTGATGTGGGACATGATCTGATATATCACCGCAGTTTATCAGTGTACTTAGGCACCTTCTGCTGTAACTCGGGACGGTGCAGGTTATAGAGGTCAACCGCTTCGTAGGGATGTTCCAACGCGGCTTCCTCGTTGAATTCAACGCCCAATCCCGGACGGTCTGGAATTTCGAGCCAGCCGTCCTCGACGATCATCGGATTTGTGCAGACATCAAAGCGCCACGGTTCGGGTGGAAAATGTTCTAAGACCAAGAAGTTGGGAACGCACGCAGCAAGCTGAACGGAGGAAGCGTAGGATACCTCCCCGTTCGGGTTGTGGGGCGCGAAAGCCGCATAGTGTGAATCTGCAATTGCAGCAATTTTCCGCGCTTCAAGCATTCCGCCGCAGTGCGACATATCTGGCTGAACGATATCCACGCCACCGCGCTCAAGCAGCTGCTGAAAACTGAAGATAGTAAACAGTCGTTCCCCCGTAGCCACAGGGATGTCAATCTTGCTTCGCACATACGCCATCGCATCAAGATTTTCGTGGGGAACGGGCTCTTCGAAGAAACTGATGTTGTATCGCTCGACACCTTTTGCTGCTCTGACTGCATTAGCGGCAGTGTTAAATATCCCGTTGCAATCGATGTATAGGTCGATGTCTGGTCCTACCGCGTCTCTCACAGCTGCCACGGCATCGATTCCTGTGTTTAGGATATTGTTATCCAGCCGATAGAAATCGATACCCGGACGTCCGCCCCACGGATTGAATTTCAATCCTTTCGCGCCAAGTCTTACTATCTCTTTCGCCGCCACCTCAAATTCGTCGGGGCTCATGCCCTGCTTATACCATGCGTTGGCGTAGAGCTTGATTCGGTCGCGCGTACGGCCACCGAGTAGTTCGTATACCGGCACACCGAGTGCTTTGCCTTTGATATCCCAGAGCGCAGTCTCAACACCGCTGATTGCGCTGGTCAACACCTCGCCGCCGGCGTAGAATGCACGCCGATACATCTCCTGAAAATGCTTTTCTATAGCAAAAGGGTCCTGTCCAACGATATAACGTGCCAATTCCACTACTGCCCCCTCGACCGTTTTCGACTTACCCTCAAGGGTCGCTTCGCCGATACCGTGGATGCCTGCATCAGTCTCTATTTTCACAATGAGCCAGTTACGCCAGCTTCCACCAACAAGGAAGGTCTTGACTTCAGCTACACGCATACGTTCCATCTCAACAGTTCCCTCTCAAGTACTGCACAGCAAATAACCAACCCGATTAATCCAACCCCAGCAGCGCAAGTGAATCCCGGTGGATAATCCCTTCAATCACATCGTCCGGAATGCGCGGTAGCTTGGTACCTTCAAGTTGATCGTTGAGCCGGCGCAGCCCGTCCATGCCCTCCTGCGGCGTCCACAACGGGAAATCAGAACCAAAGAGTAGTTTGTCTGTCACGCCCCACTCAACCATGCCAATCAACCCCTCCCATCCCTGCCACTGCCGGACCCACCCACCACCGGAGACATCCGCGTAGACATTAGGATGTTTGCGCAAAACAACCGCACAATCTCGCTGCCACGGGTGTGCCATGTGCGCCATGATAAACTTAAGGTCTGGAAACGCTTGGGCAACCTCGTCAATCAATATCGGCAAACTGTATTTGAGCATCGCGCGAGGACCCGGATGTGTTCCCATATGCGACAAGATCGGCAATCCCATCCGCTGCGCCTTTTCATATAAGGGAAAGGCGACGGTGGGATCGGTGGGATCGTATCGCCCTAACATGGGATAGATTTTGATGCCTCGGAGCCCCCAGTCCGATACACACCGGTCGACCTCTTCAAGATGGTCCTCCTCGGTTGGATCTATCGCTGCGAAACCGATCAGTTTGTCCGGTGCATGCTTGACCCACTCGGCGGTAAAATTGTTGGGACTGTGCATTCCGGCGGAAATACCTCGCACACCGAAAACAATGGCTTTGTCGACAACCTCCATCGCTTTAAGGTACGTTTCAGGCGAGAGGGGCGGCATCGGTGGATAGCCTGCCCGTCGGAGGGCCTGATGGTTGGCATCACTGACGTGCGCCGGCTGAATACAATGGGTGTGTACATCAACGATCATCTATTTCTCCTCCCGCTATTTTACGCTCCAAAGATGCTACTCTTTCGGATCGTAGGGAACTCAGATCTGCGTTCCCTACCAACTTGCGATGAATTCGTCTACACCGAAATCGGTAGGGGTCTCATTGAAGCAGTACCGCATCGGTCCCGATTGGAAGCCGGGAAAAAAATGCTCCTCGCCCCTCTGCAGTTTGGCGTCGAGCGGCTTAAACCGTTCCCATAACGTCTCCGCCTCCTGCGGCGTGAACCGATCCGCAAATTCAGGACCCCAATTCAGGGTGGTCGGATGCGCGCTCGTCCCGCGCCTACGCAGATCTTCCGGTCCATCTTCAAGGTCTGGGTTGTTGTGGAGATTTATAAAGAACGCCGCCTTGGACAAGAAGATAGTCGTCAGCATTTTGCCTTTTTCGCCTCTGCCCGGATGTATCTCGTCCAGCGCAGTATGGTACGCAGAACCGCTTTTTTTAATCACCGCACGCAGCGCACATTCGGTGTGATCCTGCATCTGCTCGCTTCGTGTGTCCCACCGTTTTAGTGTCGCTTGGGCTTCAGTGGATAGATGTTTCGTGTAACTCAGATCTTCGTACTTCGTGAAGTTGCAGAAACCGCCGTGAATGGTGCGACGCAGCTTTGCGCTGTAGTTGCTGCCCCAGTGCAGGATTGGGGTGATGTAGACGACGCCATCGCCTCCGTTGAGATGTGTCTGGACGGCTCCGGGCAGAGGGACACGTGGATCTGCCAGCAACTGCCGATTTTCCTCGTCGGTATTGATCCGCCGGTGGCTGCCGGGTACAACCCACAGCACACTGTCATCGTAGAGCGGGATGTTCCATTGAACATATCTTGGACCGTTCTCCATGATGTCGTCTATGTACGCTTGTAGCGGTGCTGTATCAATGGGGTGAATGTCACGGTGCCAAACGGCGGGACCCCGGTTCCGCACCGGACTACACATCATCATCATTTCGGTGACGCCGGCATCCGGTTCCCCCATCAACTGCGTGCTGACGCCCTGTAAGTTTTCGTGGAGCCAGAATTCCGCTGTGTTCGCTGTCGCCGTATCAATCAGGTCTACCAGCGGAGGCCGATGCAGCATCAAGCGAGGCTGTGCCCCAGTCTCCCATACACCGCCCGGTGGATCACCTGGATTACGTTCGCAGGACCAGATACCCCGCTGTCGATCGACCATCCGCTCATATCCAGTGCGTAAGTCTTCCAACTCCGCTGGTGGGACGACCTCGCGCAGAACCAAGTACCCTTCCTCCATGAATTGGTCTTGATTGAATTCCATCGCTGTGTCTCCTGTTGTAAGTCTATTCAGTTCTACCCCATAGAGATTCCACTACGGTGTACGGACAATATACCATCTCCATCCGCAAGCCGCGTTCATCAAACTCAGGTTCTTGCGGAATTGAAGCGAGATCTTGCCCTCCCAGTAGCCCGGTCACTGCAGCAGCCAGTGCATCAAGAATGTCGTCTCTTGCGACATCTTTGCGTCTATAGGTGGATAGCGCATAGTCGATAATATCAGTAGTCCCCGGATAAATGGACTGGAGGAGTGCTGCCCGCTCTGCTAAGCCCTCGGTTCGCTTTTTGGCGTGTTGCATCGGCTGACCCGCCAACCCCCAAAAGCAGAATTCTGGATGGATTTCCCTGACCTGATCTCTCGCAGCGGTGTTCTCGGAAAGGAAGCAATCCATCTGACGGATTTTTGGGATAATGTGCCAATTTTCGACAGACAACCGTTTGCCCGTCAGCCGTTGATTGATATCGCAAGCCTCCTGATACGACGACGCATAGATTGCCCCTCGGCACGGCGCAGGGAACACACTCGAACGTCTCGGACCGAGCAGTTTCCGGACTATCGGATCGCAACGGCGTTCAGCGCTGCCGTCCGTTTTCAAACCGATAGGGATGTCAATCAGTATTAAGGACGCCTGCCGGTAATGATCCCAAAGGCTGGACACATCGGGAAAAATATCGACCTGCCAGTGATCAGCCGCATCCAGCCCGATAGCGGACCAACCCGCCCTGCAACCATCCACACCGACGAACATTTTTGCTCTATGCTCCTAACTGGCTTGCCAGATCATTAAAGTCGCTTGCCACAACATCAAAAGCGGCATCGTGTTCCAGATCTCGGTTGCGGTGCGGCCCGTATTCTTCGGGTCGCGGTACGAATCCAGTTTTGAATCCAACAGATGCTGAAGCAAGCAGGTCACCGGGGTGTGCAGCGACCATCATCACTTGGCTCGGTGGTAGCCCCAACAGGTCGGCGGCGGTTTGATACACCTCCGGATCGGGTTTGTAGTGCTTCGCCAACTCCGATGACAAGATGCAGTCCCACGGCAGCCCGGCGTGTTTCGCCATATTGGTGAGCAAGGCGATGTTGCCGTTGGATAGGGGCGCAACAATGAATCGTTCACGCAATCGCTGGAGCCCACTGACAGCCTCGGGCCAGGGGAGGAGGCGATGCCACACGCGGTTGAGGTGATCTTTCTCCATTTCACTCAACCCCGCAATCTTGAACCCGTCAAGTAATTCGTCCAAGATCATACGGTGTAGCGCATCTATGTTCAGCCACGGCAGTTCACCCTGCCGGACGCGATTCATCGAGGGACCGTATCCCCCTCGCCATTTGTCGGCAAACTCCGCCCAATCCACATCAAGTCCGCGAGCCGCTCCAAACGCTTCACCTTCGCGGATAATGCTGCCGCGCCAGTCCACAACTGTACCAAATACATCAAATGTCAACGCTTTGATTTCAAGGAGATCTTTTTTTTTAATATTCTTCATAGAAACTTTCCCGGACAAACGAGACTCGTTAGGAACGCTCGATGAATCCCCGATAAATCGGGATTAAAAACGGGTAACTATAGTAAGGTTTTAGGTTGGTAATGGGACGGTTTATCGAATACCCATTGTGCCGTGCTGCAGTGTTTGGTAAATTGAGTCAGACACTTCAGTGCGATGTCGTTAGGGGCTGACGCGCAATAAATTGCGCTACTACAAACTGAATTGTAATTCCTAAAATATTTTTTCGTTTTTTCCTCCCATTTCCGCTTATTTGTCGATGGTTACAAATCCTATTGTCCATTCAGAGTTCCCATACAACGAGCAGTCGAAACATTCACACCAAATCTCACTGTAGATCCACGCCTCGGCAACAACCAACCGAATCAGATAGCCTCTTCCATGTTCAAGTAAATCCCCATTCCTGCCAGGACGAAATATAACGGTTTGGTCATCCCAGACAACCTCCCAATCAAGGCTCTCACCATCTTCAGTAAGCAGCTGAGACTGTACATCAATAATAGGTTCATCAAAATCAAAACGGATGCCGTTCCTATTCAACAAGTCAGGATCAACGTCAGCAGCGCCACCCGATACACTCCCCGACATTATAGATAGCTCCGAGAGTTCAAAGGGCCACACTGTCAACCTTATAGATGTACCAACATTCGGGGAACCGTCAGGGTTCGTCCATTCAATATGAAATAACCCATCTCCATACGGAGGCGGTTTCGGAAAACACCAGAATGCTCTGGTTCCGTCAACACGAGCCGCAGTTCCATTAACTGTCACGCCTAACGGTTCCTTGTCGAAGTAAACCACGATTGGTAGATGTTCTGCAGTATCCTCCCCATTTGCGGGAATCGTCTTAACCAGCTTGGCAACATCAGCCACTACCATTAGCCTTATAGATGTACCAACATTCGGGGAACCGTCAGGATTTGTCCATTCAATATGAAATAACCCATCTCCATACGGAGGCGGTTTCGGAAAAGACCAAATCGCGCTATTCCCCACAACACGAGCCGCAGTTCCATTAACTGTCACAGCTAGCGGTCCCTTATCGAAGTAGAGCACGACCGGTTGATGCGCCGCAGCCCTCTCGCCACTTGCGGGAACCGTCTCAATCAGCTCGGCAACCTCCCTTACGATCTGGGGATTTTCGTCCTCACACCCCACCAGGCCAAAGCAGAGGAACACAACCAATCCGGCACATACCAGCAACTTGGCAAACATCAGACTCCCCTCCACGAAGAAGCCTGCTAAACGCTGCTGCTTATCTAAGCGCGTCTCCATCCGTTATGCCGCAACCAGCAAACAGTGTCCGCTGTACAGCCCTATCATGTGCCGGTGTGTAATCCGGCTGCTTTTCGCCACGAATGCAGGCGGCGATTTCTCGCAGCAGCGACGGAGAAGTTGGCGACCGGGTGATGGTAACATCCTGTGACCCAGCTGTGTAGCCTTCAACGGATTCTCCCAAACTGAGGCTGAGGTTATCCGAACCGATTGGCGTATGGATGGCGGTGCCCTTTGTGCCGTAGACTTCGATACGGCGGGTTTTGCCGCTCTCTATGTGCATACCGGCGGTGTCAATTGTGCCGAGTCCATCTTCAAACTCATGGACGACGACCGCATTGTCCACCTCGGATCGGCTGTCGTAGTGGCGTCCCAAGGAAGGCTGCACCCGCTTCGGCTCTCCCATCAGAATAACCATCAGGTCAATCAGATGTCCTGCCATCTCGAAGTAAATTCCGCCGTGATACACCTTGAATTCCTGCGCCAACTGTGGGTGCCAAGATATCGGTTTGGGAATGTGTCCGCGATAGTAGAAAATATCGCCAAATGCGCCCAATTTGGCGAGCCGCAGCATTTCGTGGATTGCGGGATTGTAACGCCACATATACGCCATCTGGAGGCACAGTCCCTTGCGCTCTGAAAGTTCGTGGATTCGCTGCAACTGTTCTATATTGACGCCTGCCGGCTTTTCGAGCAACACATGCTTACCCGCTTCAAGCGCCTGTTCTGCGTAGTCCAGATTTTGGTAGACATGCCCTTCGACGATGACCGCTTGAGCGTCGCTGTTCAATACCGCTTCGACTGATGGGAAAACGGTGAGGTCAGGAAAGGATTCGGACCATTCTCCCTCTCTTCGCGCAACGACCTCTGGATCTGGATCGTAGAATCCAATCGGTTTGAACTCCTCCGGACGCTCTGTTGATTCGCGGGTGTGCATACTAGCGTGGCTGTGCCATGCACCCAAATAAGCAAATTTTAGCATGAACCATCTCCTCTATAGGGGTTCTCTGATGTTTTAAGCCCTCACGTTTCACGCTTCACGTTTTATTCACTACGGCTTTGCCTGCTCATATATTCGCGCTAACACAGGATTGTCCGCAGGCTCCTTCCCACCGTAGAACCACGTCAAAGGCAGCACCTTTAGCTTCTGATTGAAGCCTCCCTCCTTCTGACTACTCAAAATCATCTCGGCACGCGTCGGGTGTTCCTCATAATACGAATAGGTATGGGTAATTAGGACACGGTCTCTCATCACAAACACCGACGGATACGACCAGCGCCCGTGGAAATCGAAGTCGAGGATATGTTCCCGTTCCCGTTCCGGAGCAGGCAACCCCGGATCAAAGTAGTATTCCGACGGACGGACAGGACGGATGGGTCCCGGCTCAACCCGCGTCTCCTCGTGCATTGATTCGACGTTCTGGAAGAACTCCCACACACTGCCCCCATTCCGACTAATCGCAGCGGAGATGCGCGTCCGATTGTAACCTCGTTTAATCTCGTCTTCGGTCTCCTGATTCCAGACCGCCAAGAGGTGTCCGTTGGGCAGCCTCCGAATCTGTGCCGGCGCTGTAGACGAAGCGAGGGAGGTCGGTTGCGGACGTGTCCAAGTCTCGCCGTTGTCTTCCGACCATGCCTGAAAAACGCGCCCCAATCCGTTCCGCATGAACATCAGCAGTCGCCCCGGACTGACTTCCGCCACCGTCGGTTCGTTGGTATAGCTGAACGATGCGTTCCAGTCCATTAGGATGATCAGTTCGCCATCGTGATTGCGTTGCCATGTCAGTCCATCGTCGTCCGAATAGTAGACGCAGGATGCGGAGAATCGCGGGTCGAAGAAGTGTGCCGCGGTGGATACCCATTGACCATTTACCAATTTCCCCGAGGCGGGCGGTTTGATCTCGTCGGGTCCACTGTTTTGCCCCAATGAGATATACACCGGGAGGATAATACGTCCAGAGGAGGTACGAAGCAGGACATCTTGGTAGGCGTGGGTAGCAACCCCTGGCACTGTTATGGGAACAGGTGGCTCCCAAGTCTCTCCACCATCTTCCGATCGCCAGAAAACCAGACCCGATTCTCGCCGCGTTTTTTCGGCAGTATCTTCGGAGGACCGCTGCATAGCCGCCAAGCCGATGCCATCACCGGATAAGCGCACGAGCGATGTTCCGCCGCCTCCTACCGGAGTCCCCTCTGTATCGGCACACGAGAACGACTCAGACCACGTGATTCCACCATCATCGGATGTGTTGAAGTGCGTCCCGGCGGCGTGGAGAACGCGCCCATCTTCCAGTTCTGTAAAGGTGGACGAATGGAAGTATCTCGTCTCATGAATCGCCAACGCCTCTTCAGGGCGTGTCATCGGAACGTTACTCATGGGGATCCAATTCCTTTCTGTTGAAGCGAATAACCCTAATACTATCGGCGACGGATGTGCGGGGCTTCCATCACCTCTCGCTGCTCCGGTGTCATATCCTCGATATAGTCGGGATAGGTAATCTGATGCGCCCCCGCACTGTAAGCCTGAAATCCGGGACTAAATTTGTATAGCACCGCTCGTCGCTGATGCTTTGCGGTCCACGGCAAAGTCCCGTGCGTCAAGGTTTCGCTGAAGACAATCGCATCGCCTGCTTCCGCATTGACTTCGAGCACATGCTCCTGATATTTCTCCCACAGTTTCATGCTTTGCGGACAGGGAAGGTTTGCTTTATGGCTGCCGGGAATAACCGCCAATCCGCCATCGCCGGGACCTTCGTCCGCCAGCATATATTCGACGACTGTGAGTCCGGTGTAGATACGTCCATCCTTGAAAAAATAGGCTTCGGAAAAGTTCGGACGCTCGATACCGCCGCCGTGCAAGGTGCCTCCTTCTGCTCCTTTATCCATCGCAATCATGCCCGGTCCGTGATCCAGCCGATAGCCTTCCCCTAATATACCGTCAAGATAGGGTTTTATCTGTGGGTGGATAAGAAACTGCCGAAACGGTTCGCACCACGGACGTTCCCATGCCAGCATCCCGCCTAAATCTATCCGACGAGAAGTCCCTGATAACGTTTTTGAATTACCCGCCAGCGACCTATCTATCTCTTTCGCTTGATTAAAATGGTGATCAATTGCTGCGTTACAACGCTGGACCTCTTCAGCGGTGAGCACATCTTTAATAACGAGATAGCCTGTTAGATCAAATAGATAACGTTCGTCTTCGGTCATCGTATGCCAACCTCCCTTATCTATTATCAGGGATAAAGGAATTGAGCAGGATATAGCCAAAGCATCCTGCCCAACTCTACCTGAAACTTAATTGCTTGCCGCCCATTGAACGCCCTGCGCAAGCATCGTCTGCATAGCGGGTCGTTCAAAGGTGCCGGGACCGTGACCCAGAGAGGTGTAGAACACCCGTCCGTCACCATAGGATTTCACCCATGCCATTGGGTGCTGTTTCTCTGACCATTCCGCAGACGCAAGGATATGGATATAGGGATCGTAAGCGGACATATAGATCTCGTCCTCGACCTCAAAGTCCCCAACACCTTGTGTAATCGGGTGATCTGAGTCGTCGATATTGACTGTGAAGGTATCACCCGGCGGATGCCAGTTGGCGGCTCCGCCGATGAGATCAACGGCGCGTCCTCCAATCCACCATGCCGTTCCGTGAATCCCGACCAGTCCCTTTCCACTACTAACGAATTGGAAGAGACCGTCTTCTTGCTCAGACGTGAGGTCTGGCTCCCGCTTGGGCGTACCGTCAGGCTGACTAACTGTGCGAGTGAACCCGGTGCCGAACACGCAGACATCAAATTCGTTCAGTTGGGACGACCCTAAAACCCCTTTATCTTCAGTAAGTTCTACCGACATATCGCCTCGTGCCGAGAGGAAATCGCTGATAACAGACGCGCTATCTGCAAACCTGTGATTTGGACCGGATAGGACTAAAACTTTCAATGTAAGTGCCTCCTCTATTCTGTTTGATTATCGTTATACTTCTGCGCTCACTTGAACGCGCAGTGATACTAAGCCTGTCGTCAGTATAGAGAAAAATAGAAACCGTGTCAAGACAATTTTAGCTGCTTCCATAGGGAGGAATATTGATAACTTGCTGTATGTGATGTATAATACAGCAACCGTGTGTAAAACATATACAAAGGAGGCAAACATGGCACAAAAGAGAGTACTCATCACCGGTATGAGTGGATTAATCGGTGGCATCGTACGGGAGCGTTTGGAGGACACATACGCCTTGAGCGCACTTAATCGTCGCCCGGTAGAGGGAATCGAATGCCATCAAGCGGATATAGCTGACCTTGATGCGATACAACCCGCCTTTGAGGGTGTAGATGTGGTTGTACATTTAGCAGCAAATGCACGAGGTGGTGCGACGTGGGAAGATCTTTTGAATCCCAATATCATCGGGACTTACAATGTTTTTGAAGCGTCACGGCGAGCGGGGGTTAAGCGAGTTATCTACGCCAGCAGCGGTTCAACGGTCAGTAATTGTGAACGGGAGTTTCCCTACAATACCCTCGTTGAAGGTCGTTACGAGGAGGCTCCCGCAACATGGGATAAACTGGACCACAATTCCTTGACACGACCAAGTGGACTCTACGGGTGCACAAAGATATTCGGTGAAGCGTTGGCAAGACATTTTACGGATACCTCCGACATCTCAATAATCTGCCTGCGTATCGGTGCGGTTACGCGCGAGAACCGTCCCACACAGCCGCGCATGTTCTCTGTCTGGTGCAGTCATCGAGACATCGCACAGATGGTTCAAAAGTGCGTTGAAGCACCGGATAGCGTGAAGTTTGATATCTTCTTTGCGGTATCGGATAATAGATGGAGCTATCGAGACTACTCACATGCTCGTGAGATGGTCGGTTTTGAACCACAGGATGCAGCAGAAGACCATCGTGAATAATGAACCGGAGGACAATTTTAATGGACAAATCCATTGCTATCACGGAAGAACAACGACGACAGTTTGATGAGGATGGGTTTATTCTAATTGAAGATGCTCTCAGTCCGACACAGGTTGGGACATTAATCGAAGTGGTGGACGAGTTGGATGCGCGCTATCACAGCGAGAAAGGGATTGGACTAGATGAACCGTTTCAGATCCGGAACGCCCTCGCTCACCATGAGGAGTTGTTGCGTCTAATCGATCATCCGGTGCTGCTGCCGCTTGTAGTGGATGTTCTCGGTGTTAATATCCAGATCCGCACATCACACCTCGATGTGCGTCCGCCCTGTCCGCCCGAATACGCAAATCAGAAGTTGGGGGCAAAGGATAGCTTCTTCCCTTGGCACTCAGACGGACCGAACTTCGGATATCCAATTACCAACGGACAGGTGCCGTTTGTGGAGGTCAAAGTCGGCTACTACTTGACAGATCTGACCGAACATAACAGTGGTGCAATTTGCGTGGTGCGGGGAAGCCATAAGATGTCACCGGCACTGATACATGAGGAGGGCTACGAGATTGACCCAGACCGAATCGTAGAGGTGAACGTCCGTCCCGGCACAGCGATGCTCTGGCGTACCGCGCTCTGGCACTGTCTCACCCCAAACCTGTCAAACCATGCCCGGAAATGTTTGTACTACGGCTATCACTACCGCTGGATCCGACCCGCCGACTACATTCACCAAGCCCCGGACCTGATTGCTCGTTGCACACCGATTCAGCGGCAGCTACTTGGCGAATTAGGCACCGGTAAAAGCAACTACATGGGCGATAGCGCTAACGTACATCCGATTTCCAGACACTGGCGCCCGGAAGCTGATGACATTCCACTCCAGGCATGGGCGGAAGCACAGATGCGCTTATAGACCATTTTTCTATTCCTCAAAGTGTTGACAAGTGTGCATGGTATGCGTATAATCGCTTGGAACCTTTGAATCCCTCTTACCAAACTTAATACTCCTGATGAGGCACTATCATGCAAGTTAACCGCCAACAACTGATGGACGAAGGTTATAATATCCTGCGCAACGTAGTTCCTCCGGATCAACTCCAATCGCTGCGTGACGGTATCGAACACATGGTTAATCGGCGAAAGGAGCTCTCCGTCCAACGACGCACTCCTGATCAACCGCCGGGAGGTGAATGGGCAGCGAGTGGTCAGCCGCGATTGAAATTCTCCACAGATTGCGACAGCGTATCTGCCAATGCCATCGAGTTCTTGACACACGAAAATACTTTGGGCGTTGCCCAGCAACTGATGGATACAGAAGACGTCGTACCACACAATCTTGCCTGCCTCTGTAGTGCGACCGCTGGCGAGACCGGTCCCGCGAAATGGCATCGCGATATTGGTCCAGGGGAACCTGCACCGTTGCGGGGCATGATTTCCAATATGCAGCACCACGGTCCGAGCTACCTCCAATGGAACATAGCCCTCTACGACGATAGCGTATTTTGGATTGTTCCCCGCAGTCACCGACGAGTCAACACCGACGAAGAAAATCAGCAGCTGGCTGAAAACGCTTCCGTCCCGCTGCCCGGTGGTATGCCTGTTGAGCTCAAAGCGGGCGATGGAGTTGTGTACACCCATCTATTGTTGCACTGGGGGAGTTACTACAGCAGTAAAATGCGGCGGACACTTCACCCCGGCTACCGTCCTTTCCATTTTCCCTCCTTCCCCAACGTTCATTGGCGACATTGGGAACCGGGATTCTATCACTACCTTTCAGACCCGGTTAGGACGCAATTTGAAGCATGGGACGCGCTCTTCTTTGCAGAATCAGATCTAATTGCAAGGATTTTCCATGCAATCATAAATAGAGATGCGGGTTCATTTCAGGTGGGGTTAGGTCAGCTGCACCCATCACCAGATGACCGAATGGTGTGTATCGTAATGCTCTCAAAATTGACTCGGGCGTTACATCGACTTAAGCAACCAGATACCCCACCTGACTCATTGTGGGGGAATGGTCGGGACATCGCGTACCTGGGAAGCCTATTCACGGAGAAACAGACAGAGATTCTGTGGAAACGATTTGGTATACTTGACGAAAAACTGAAGAGCTCCAATCCGGAAGACCACCCCGGTTTTCAGCGGAGCATGTCACAATACGATTCTGACAATATGCCCGCAGATTTTGAGATTGCGGATTTCATCACCAGTTGGGATAACACCTAATCCCCAAGTAAGTTAGATGTTAAATCAAAGGAGGCATCTCATGTCGAAGTTCCGACTTTCTCCAGAACAGCTCCGTTTCATGGATACGTTTGGATATCTGCACTTCCCCGGCTTTCTCAATGACTGCATTGATCAGATCATTGAGGCATTTGAACAGGTTTGGGTTGACCTGAACATAGATCATCCCGAAACACAGCGTACATACATCGTACCGTTCATCGGTCAAAGCGAATATCTCAGCTCACTCCTTGATGACGACAGAATTGATGGTATCTTTGCCAGTCTGTTGGGCGAAGACTACACCTATCTCGGAAGCGATGGTAATTTCTACAGCGGTGACACTGGCTGGCACTCCGACGGAGGCTGGCCCCGTCCTGTCCGTTTTTACAAGATGGCATTTTACCTTGATCCACTGACGGCGGATACCGGGGCAGTACGTTTCATTCCGGGCAGCCACAGATATGGGGAACTATATGCCGAAACAGTCCAACAGAACATCTCCAGTCTGGAAGAGACCTACGCGCTCAATGGGCCTTCAGTCCCTGCGGTTGCTCTCGAATCGAATCCGGGGGATTTGGTGATTTTCAACCAAGCCTTGAAACACAGTTCATGGGGCGGCGGCACCCAACGTCGCATGTTCACAATTAACTGCGGCTATCGATACAAGGAAGATGAGGTACACTTTCTACGCAAGGAACTCGACCTCGTGTCGCGTTTCGGGGAAGGAAAGGTCTATGGGGATAAAATGGTAGAAACGGCGGGCCCAGAGCGGATGGTACATCTTGAGCAGGCTCTGGCACTCGCTCCAAATGGCGTTTGGGCTGCATCAAAAGCGCAACCCCAATAACAAAGACGCCCAGTATCCAAACCAATAAATCTAGGTTGACCTGAAGTAGAAATCCCGAAACGCAGCGCGTATACATTATATCGTTCGACGATTAAAGTGATATCTCAGCTATTGTGAATCTCCTCGTTATAGGACAGCTTGCCTTTATTACTGCTATCAACACTCAGATGAGAGAAACATTAAATGACCCGAAAAAAAACAGAAGGGACACTTCTTAATGGAAAGTGTAGCCTTCCTTTCATAAACGAAGAGGTCTTTGATAGTCTAGTATTTCATCTTATTCAGGCAGTTCAGCCAGAGGATTATCAAAATCTCGAAAACCGGTTTGGGAATGGGACAATAGAACTTCCACCTCAATGGCGCAAGTATAAAGAAGTTGAACCGTGCCAGTTAATTTTTTGTGTGGAGACCGGTCTTTTAATCTGGATTCAAGGGATATTACTGAAGTATGCTGTTGATATGGGGTTATTTGGAACTTCCTTATTCGAGTCACAGCATGTTAAAGGGCACACAGTTTATACAGAGTTAGCCCGCTTTGATGATATTTTCTCAGAAGGCACATTTGGCGGAAATTCGTATTCTTGGTGGCGGCAAACTGACTTCCAGATTGCATCGGACGTTTGGGATTTGATTAGGAAATCGCTCATTTCCTCTAAAATTGAGATTCTTGATGGTCATTTAACTTCAGACTTGTATATGATGTGTTTTCCACCAGAATTAAGAAAATCACTAGGAGAGTTTTACACGGACAAAAGAATTGTTGAGTATATCCTAGACTGGGTTGGTTATAACCCACGACATACAGGCAAATCGAAAAATCCTTTATTTCATCAGAATCTTATAGATCCAGCGTGTGGTGCCGGTTCATTTCTTACATCAGCGCTGGAACGCTATTTTCAGGACTTTCTCACTCACCATAAATGGATTAGCGACGGAATTTTAAATTTAGTACAACATAAGAGAATCGTGGGCGTGGATATCAATCCTTTTGCTTGCGCGTTATCTCGATTGGGATACATCGGCTTCTTAATTCCGTATTTAGCTCGAGCAAAATCAGAACAGGGGCATTTGCCATTAATTAGTCACCTCCCTATTATTCAAGCAGACTCGCTGGTTGATGCAAAAGAGCAAATCAAAGATAATCTCTATAACTACGTTGTTGGTAATCCACCCTATGTTAGAATTCAGAGATTGAATGCTAATGGGTCGAAGCAATCTTACCTGAAATTGTTTGACTCAGCAGTAGGAAGGTTTGACCTCTATTCTCTTTTCATTGAACGAGGTCTTCAACTGCTAAAGCCTAATGGTATACTAGGGTATATTACCTCCAATAAGTTTATGACGACTAATGCAGGGAAGGGTATCAGAAAAGTAATCTCTAAGAAAGCTACTATTAAACATCTATTCGATCTTTCGGACACAAAAGTTTTTACAGCCGCGGTACTGCCTTGTATCCTTATTCTTGAAAATTGTAAAAGCGGAAGAGAAACATTTCCTTTCGGGTTACTCCGCGAAATTAGGTATGATAGAAACTATCGAAATATCGAAGATGTCTTTACTCACCTCCGCCCCCACATTTCTCAAGGTTTCTATCAAGAAAAGATAAATCTTACGTCAAAATCTACGCGTAAGGTCAGTTTCGGTTTGCGGATAATTCAATCTCATAAACCGAAGGAAAATGGTGATTCGTGGCATTTTCTATCTCCAGCAGAGCAAAGAGTTATTGATGCCATAGAAGCAAATCGTCCCGTTTCATTAAAGCAAATCGCATTGATAACATCGGGCTTGAAAACAACTGCCGATAGCGTGTTCATTCATCCAATGACAGAATCTTTCATTGAAAACCATAAATTTGAAAAAGACCTGATTTATCCTTTCATTCAGGCAAGTAACATTGATAGATGGGGGATTCGGTGGACTGGTACTAAGGCAAAATCTGATACCTATGTTCTCTATCCTCACTTGCTTCAAGAGAACAAGGTTGTCCCTGCTAATCTTGACGATTATCCCCACATCGGTATCTACTTAAAATCTCATTATGAGAAGCTTTCCAAGAGACATTATGTCATAGAAGCAGGTAGGAAGTGGTACGAGATATGGGTTCCACAAAGGCCAGAAATGTTTCAACAACGCTTTAAGATTGTAACTCCCGATATTAAGACTCGCAATACCTTCGCTCTGGATACACAAGGTAAAATGTCTGGCAGCTCTTGTTTTGCAATTCTTCCGAAAAATCAGACAAAAATAGATAGTTATTACTTGCTCGGATTACTTAACTCTGAATTATTAGAGTTTTATCATAAGGTCGAAGCAAGCACCTTTATCTATGCAGGGAGATATCGTTACTGGAGAAGCTATCTCCAAGATTATCCGATTATTGATTGTTGTCTTGGGGAGTCGAAATTGGAAGATATTTGGTTAGAGATAGAATGGCAAATTTCTGACGTATGCAGTTTAGGAATTCAAAATGGAATTCTGGTTTGTGGCGGGATTGCTCTGCCTACTCCTAGTGGGACTTGTTCTACTTCTCTCTTTCAATTTGCGTTGCAGAAAGCAATTGTCTCCCAAGTAGAAAAGATTTTATCTTCAGATGCAAATAGGTTGAATAGATTAGAAGCTCGTCTAAATGATTTGGTATATCATCTCTACCAGATTGATGATTCCCTAAGAAACGTTATTGAAAACGAACTTAAGGCATAATTGCTGATGGTATAGGAATTTGAATTTTGAAGTTCTTCCCTTGACCAATTGAGAAGTACTGATTAAACTTTTCGCCAGAGGTAATAACAATAGAATCAACGATAAAGTTGCCGTGCACATCTTTTTCCATGAGTGCCACAATGTAGCGAATGTCTCTACTGGTAATATCCCATTCATTCCAAGATGCTTCTATTAACGATTGATCGGTTGGCAGGTGATTGCCAAGATCTATTGTTCCACTGAACTGAAATTTAACTTCAATGAGTTGGTGGAGCAAATCAGGATAATCACCGGTGTCGGTTTGCTGGTAATGCTGATACCCCAATGCTTTGGCAATTTCCCTCTCAAGTGCTTGCCCAATGCTTCTTTCTTGCCCTGTTCCCAGATTGTCAAACTTCCTGCCTATCAAGGTATTGAGAGCTTGTTTAATTTCGTTGTGAGTAAAAAGATAAGTAGGATTCGGGCGTTCTTTGATTAAAGGGAATTGTGGATTCAGATCCTCTTGGAGGATGTATCTGCGTTTTCTCTCTAGTGGATTCTGGTATTCTTGGAGGATGGGGCCGCGTTTTCTTTCCAATGGTTGCTGCGTGTATCCAGTGAATTTGCTTTGCAACGGTTCAATGGGACTAGTAATGATTTGAGAGGATATTTCATTCCGATAGCTGCGGCGAGCGTTAGCTTGCCATTTAATCGTTTGAGTTCCAGTAGTGTCCCATTCTGAAAGTTCGTTTCCGGTCACAAGAGTAGCTTTCAGAATAACCCTATCGGAATTGTGAAACACGAGAAGATAGCGGCAGTCTTGGTAGCGGTAAGGATACTTACTTTCTTCGTTCCATTCGCCCGGTATAATAATATCTGCGTATGGCACGTAGTTCCAAATCTGCAAATTACGACTTGATTGAACGAAAATATCAAGCAACTGATGTATAAACTTGGGCTTAGACTGCCTTGCTTGCGTTGTTCTAAGTCCGTCTGGTTTTTGATAACCCAAAAGCTCGAGAATTTGGAATTTGACCCACTGAGATTTTTGAACAGTTGAAAGTTCAAAAGGAATCGATCGGTTTAAGATTGGGGCAGTGAGCTCAAATATTTCATCTTCTGTGAGTAGACTTTCTGGATTTGGAGGATGAAAGATTAAGAAATCTTTTGGTGGTAGCGGTGCTTCTAACTTTTGGATTAACGAAATTTTGGCTTCTAAATTCATTTTGCTGTTCTGTTATTCATCAAATAGGTCTTTAATGTTTATTTTGAGTGCACGTGCAATTTTCTCAATGTTCACCAGTGTTATGTTTTTCTCTGCCCTTTCGATCATTCCGATATAAGTACGATGTACATCAGCTCGTGCAGCCAACTCTTCTTGAGATAGCCCTATCTTTAGCCTGAGTTCTCTGACTTTCTTTCCGAATTTTACAAGAATTTTTTGTTTCATGGGTTTAGGAGGAAGGGTTAGCTGCTGAAACGAAGGAACTTTTGTGAAGTATACCCCGATGCTAACTATAATTCTACAGACTATGGTTAGCATTTTGTTTGGTGTGGAAGATTAGGAGCAGCTTTAGTTCAGTGCAGGGTATCACCGGAGCTCGGTTCATTTACACGAGGATAAACTTAACAAACGGGAAGGAATCTATAATGGCAAAGTTCAGAGCCTTGATTACAGGAAGGTACAGTCCAGAGGTTGAAGCGATAAGTGAAAATGCTCCATCCGAAGTCAAGATTTGCTTTTTGCCGCGAGGCGAAGCTCTCGGCGACCACGTGTCCGACGTTGATATTATCTATGGACATATCGGTGAAGCAGACCTCGCCAAAGCCAAGTCGCTGCGGTGGGTGCAGGTCGCTTCCGCCGGTGTCGAAGGAATGATGTATCCCGCCTTCAAAGCAAGCGATATTATACTGACCAATAGCCGCCGGATGCACGGTTCACAGATCGCAGAACACGCATTCGCCCTACTGCTGTCGCTCACCCGCCGTATTATCACGCAGTACGACTTCATGAGGGAAAAACGGTGGGAAAAGGCACCGTGCATCGAACTATCAGGGATGACCATGGGGATTTTGGGGCTTGGAGGCATCGGGCGTGCAGTTGCGACACGTGCAAAAGCCTTCGAGTTTAACGTAATCGCAGTCGACCCGGAACCGATGGAGAAGCCGGAGAGTGTTACCGAACTTGGAAAGCTGGACTGGCTGCTAGAGTTTATGGCGAAATCCAACGTTGTGGTGGTCTGCTGTCCCATCACGCCGGAGACGCATAAACTCCTGTCGCACGAGCAATTTAATCGGATGCAGGACGGGAGTTATTTGGTCAATATTAGCCGCGGCAAGGTGGTTGACGAAGATGCCTTAATCGCTGCACTTCGTAGTGGTAAGCTCGCTGGCGCGGGATTGGATGTCACCTATGCCGAACCGTGTCCGCCAGAGAGTCCTTTATGGACAGAACCAAACGTAGTTTTGACCGCACATACCGCTGGAGGTTCGCAACATATTGAGGCACGTACGATGCGTCTGTTCATTGACAACCTACATCGATACGTCAAAGGTGAACCGTTGATCAACGTAGCTGACAAAGAAAAAGGGTATTAGGGCAACCCACTTATCGCGTGGCGATTGTTCCCCGAACATACGAAGCAGCATCGGAGGCAAGGAATGTCAGGACGCGTGCAACTCCCTCCGGTTCTCCCAGAGATATGCGGGCGTTTTCAACGGCTGCCTCCGGAGAGTTTCCAGTTTGCTTAGCAGATTCCGCGATTTGTCGGAGTTTCAACGGGGTTGCAATACTACCGGGACAGATTGTATGGACACGGATATTGAGTGGGGCAAGCTGTGGTGTGATAGTTAATACCATCCCGTTGACACCACCTTTGCTTGAACCGTAAGCCACCGATGAACTGCCGCCGCTCACACCGGCACCGGAGGCGATACATAACATTACACCGCCACCACTCCGTTCCATAATCGGCACGGCGTATTTTACCGACAGAAACGTGCCTCTGAGATTGGTATCGATAACAGATTCAAACACCGCTTTCTCGAAGTCATCTACCCTAATACTTGGTCCGCTCAAGATACCCGCGGAGGTTACCAGCACGTTGAGTTGACCAAAGGCTTCATCCGCTGTTTTCATCAGATTAGCAACTTCGGATTCTACGTTGACATCGGTTCGGACAAATTGGGCTACGCCGCCTTCCGACTGAATAGCTTCCACCGTTTGTTCCCCGCCATCAGTATTTATGTCACCAATGACAACCTTCGCACCTGCACGGGAATAGAGGATTGCTGAGGCTGCACCGATTCCTGTTGCCCCTCCGGTAATAACAGCGACTTTGTTTGTTAATTCCATATCCGTCTCCTAGTATAGTCTTAGAAATAATACGTTTGGAATTGTAGCACGCCGGACATCTGTTGTCAATCTGCGAGTTGAGTTCAGAGATTTCCTTGTCCGGTAACTTAACGCATGATAAAATTGATGCCCACTGATACAAATCGTTAGAGGACTGGTTCCCTTTCAAGTGATACATCAATCAGATCTGGAGGAAAAATGCAGATAGCTTATAAAGATATATTACCCACGATCCACCCATCCGCTTTCATCGCCCCCGGTGCGATGATTATCGGTGCTGTCACTATTGGTGAAGAGTCGAGCATTTGGTTTAACTGTGTGCTGCGAGGCGACTTAGAATACATCGAAGTCGGCGATCGTACAAACATTCAGGATGGAACGGTTGTGCATCTCGATCCGGGGTTTCCCTGTGTGATTGGTAACGATGTTACTATCGGTCATGGTGCAATTGTCCACGGATGCACGGTTGAAGATGGTGCGATGATTTCGATGGGAGCAACAATCCTAACTGGTGCCAAGATTGGTGAGCGAGCAATCGTCGCTGCGGGTGCAGTTGTGCGAGAAGGACAGGAAATTCCGGCAGACGCGTTGGCAATGGGGATTCCAGCGCAGGTCAGACGAGAGGTTACTCCGGAGGATTTGGAGCGTGTGCGGCTTGGGCGGGAAGGTTACGTTTCACGAGGGCAGTTGATGCGGAAGGCGCTGAGTGAATGTCCCAATCAATAGCATCTAAGATACATTGACGAAATCGAACAAAGCGCGCGAGTGCCGTATTGACTTAGCAGGCACCACATTTCTTACAAACGGTGGTATCGCACGAGCTTGTCATGAACCGTTTTTCGTGCTTATTGTGTTCGAGGCGCAAGAATTCCGGCTTAACATTCAGGTCAAGATGATCCCACGGATTGAATTCACCGATAGAGCGCGGGCGCAGCGCATAAAAATCAGGATCCAGACCGTGTTTACGGAAAGTAGCTTTCCACGCGCCCCCTCTTGCAAGATCTAAAATAATCCTGCTTAGTCGCCGGTCTCCCCTAGCAAATACTGCCTCTTGATAAGCGAGTCGAGCACTCGCGGAAGAAAATTTCATTCCACCAATACGCCCCAGTTCTTTCTTTAGAAAAGTAAGTTTACGAGAAATTGTCTTGGGATCTTCCATCGCTACCCACTGGAAGGGCGTGTGGGGTTTGGGCACCATCGGTGAAATTGTGAAGCCGATCTTCGCCATCCGTCCAGACTTCTTCGCGTACGGCAAGACAATAGATCGCATCTCCTTCGCCATATCAACAATCGCTTCAACATCGGTGGGCGTTTCGTAGGGCACACCAATCAGGAAGTAGAGTCGGAGGTTCAGGATGTCCCGTTTGACCGCTTCTTCAAGGACATGATAGAGACGTTCGCGGGGAATGGCTTTATTGACCACTTTCTGTAGATTTTCGGTGGCAACTTCCGGTGCAATTGTGATTGTGCCTTGTTCACTGTCAGCCAGCGCGTCGAGTAACGGAGGGCGCACCGTTTCCGCCCGCAGGGAAGCGCAGGAGATACGGAAGCCCCTCTCTACTAACCCTGTCGCAATCTCGTCGATATCTGGGTGATCTGAGATTGATGCTCCTACGAGGCCGATCCGATCCGTGATGCCGCGAGCCTGTTCGGCAAGCTGGAGCGTGTTCTCCACGGATCGACGTCTTGGCCACCGGCGCGCATAGTCGGCAACGCAGAATCGGCATTGCCGTCCGCAGCCACGTACAATCTCAATTAGGTGCGCGTTAGAAAACTCCGTGTTCGGTGTGAAGATCTTCGTGCAGGTTTCGGCATCATCAAGGCTCGGAATTGCGGCAGAACGGATGCTGGCTGGTGCAGGCGACTTCGCTCTCATCTCCTCGATGCCACCTTCGTCGTTATAGTCTACTTCATAAAAGCGGGGCACATAGAGCCCTGGCACCGTAGCAAGTTCTCGCAATAAATCTTCTTTAGATGCATGCACGGCTTTCCACTCTCCAAAAATATCCATCAGATAGTGGATAGTCGCTTCCGCCTCGCCAACAACGAACACATCAATGAAATCAGCAATCGGTTCGGGGTTATAGGAGATATTGATCCCGCCCGCGATAACGAGCGGATCGACATCAGTTCTATCCGCAGCAAGCGGTTCAAGGCGTGCCAGCTCCAGCGTAGTCGGAATATTTACGTAATCCGATTCAAAGGAGACGGAAAATCCGAGCAGATCGAATTGATTGAGTGGGGTCTGTGTTTCAAAGGAAAAGAGGGCGGTTCGGCGGTTGTCAAGTTGACTTACTATCTCAGGTTCGGGGAGGAACGCGCGTTCGCAGGAGGTATCCTCGCGCTGGTTGAGGAGAGAGTAAATGACCTGAAGTCCCAAGCTGGACATGCCGAGCGCATAAGCACCTGGGTAGATTAGCGCAAACTTATTTTCTTTCCGAAAATTGAAGTGGGGGCGGTGCTCCGCCTTGAGAAGTCCTTGGTAGGTTTGGCGTAAATCTCGTTGCATAACAATTTTCCGAGAACAGACTTATTTCTTATCCTTCACATTGCCACGGACTCGTAAAAACGCAGGGATATCCAACAGATCCTCATCGTCCGGCGGAATATCGGGTTTAACTACGTTACCTGTGGGGCGATTCTGGGTGGATCCTGAGGACGGTGGCACAAAAGCACCTTCACCCCCTGGATTATAGCCAGTTTGACCCGCAGTCCTTGAGGTGTGTGCGGTTCCTTGTGTACTTCGTGGGAAATTACGTCCCAAGAACTCTTCCAGATTCACAATATCGCCCTGTCCTGTTTTTTGCCTGCTGCTTCGCGTCTGAGGATCAAATCCTGTTGCAATAACGGTTACCCGCAGTTCATCGTCCAGATTGTCATCATAAGCTAATCCAAAAATCACCTGCTCTGTATCGGATGCTTCTCTGATAACCTCCATGGCATCTTCCAATTCGTGCATTGCCATGTCGCTGGGACCGGTGATATTCACGATAATTCCAGTTGCGCCCTCAATAGAGTTTTCTTCTAATAGCGGCGAAAGGATGGCGCGCTTTGCTGCTCCTTGTGCGCGGTTGTCACCTGTTCCCACACCGATTCCCATCAATGCTCCGCCCGCATTTGACATGATCGTTTTGACATCGGCGAAGTCAAGATTAATTTCGCCAGGAACCATAATTAGATCGGAGATGCTCTGGACAGCATGTAGTAAAATCTCGTCTCCCATCCGGAAGCCCATTTTTATCGGCAGATTCCGATCTGCTGCCTCCATAAGACGTTGGTTCGGAATCACAATAACGGAGTCTGTGTTCTCACGCATCTCATTCACACCAGTCTCCGCCTGAATAGCACGTTGTCTTCCCTCAAAGGTAAACGGACGCGTAACAACACCAATCGTTAATGCCTCCGTTTCCTTAGCCAATCCCGCAATTATGGGTGCTGCGCCTGTACCTGTACCGCCTCCCATTCCAGCCGTAACAAATACCATGTCTGCATCTTCAACGATGCTTCGGAGATTTTCCTTGCTCTCCTCAGCTGCCCTACGTCCTACATCCGGGTTCGCCCCAGCACCGAGTCCACCCGTCGTATTTTCGCCAATTTTCACCCGGGTTGCATTATGACACGTTCTTAGTGCTTGAACATCAGTGTTGACTACGAAGAATTCGACACCGGCTAACTCAGCCTCAATCATGCGCCTGACCGCATTGCTTCCTCCACCCCCAACACCAATGACTTTAATACGCGCGACATTTGCAAATTCATCCTGCTCCACAAATTCGATTACATTGTCGTTCATAACTTTCAGTTATACTCCCATTAACGGAGCAACCTAACTCCCCCCTTGTTTGAAGCACACCCGAGTGTCAAGATGGCAGTGCAAGGCGGTTCAGCCGTAAACCGCAGAAGACACACAGGACATCTGGACCCACACACTACTTTCAGATTATAGAAAATCACCCAATTAAAGTCAATACTTTTCCGCAGCTACAACACAATCTCAATCGGACCTTAGTATTTACAACCAGTCCTGAAACCAATGCTTCATACGTTTGAAGATTTGATCGAACAGGTTCGTTCCTTTGATAAAGGTTCTCTTGGGAGCGCGATAATGCTCCATCGCGCCGGCAAGGACAAGTCCAACACCTGTTGCATAGACCGGACTGTGTATTTTCTCCGTTAACCCCTTCAGCGCACAGGGATAGCCTACCCGAACTGGACAAGGAAAAGCTTGTTCAGCTGATTCCAGCAACCCATCAAGAAGCGCAGTACCGCCGGTAAGTACAACTCCAGCCGGAATGGTGAGATTGCAATTGTGGATTTCCTGACCGATTAGATTTAGGAATTCGTCCATACGACACTGGATAATTTCTGCTAAATCTCGGCGCGTGATGAAACGCGGTTTGTGCACACCTCCGACAGTTGAAATTGGAATAGCATCATTCTGATCCACGAGGTCAACTGATGCACAACCGTAGCGCAGTTTAATTTTGTCTGCATCTTGTGGCGTTATCTTTAACAGTTGTGCGATATCATTGGTGATATGATGCCCACCAAGGGAAAGTACCGCAGAATGACGGAGGGTACCATCCTTATAGACCACAACATCTGTGGTACCGCCCCCCATGTCCGCAAGAGCAACACCGGCTGCCTTCTCCTCAGGCATGAGGACCGCCTCGGCAGAAGCAATAGGTTCTAAGATGATATCTTCAACAGAAATCCCTGCATTATAAATACTTTTCACCAAGTTTTGTGCAGACGCAACGGCACCGGTAATGATATGAACATAAGCTTCCAAGCGAACCCCAGACATACCAACCGGATCCTTAATGCCTCCTTGCTCATCAACAATAAAACCTTGTGGAACCACATGCAGTATTTCTCGTTCAACAGGAATCTTCATTGCCTGCGCAGCGTTAATTGCGCGTTCCACATCGGCTTGTGTAATCTCGTGTCCCTCGCCTGAAACGGCAACGAGACCGTGAGAAGTTTGCCCGGTTATATGCCCTCCTGCTATACCGGCATATACAGATCCAATCTGCACACCTGCCATGAGTTCAGCCGTTTCAACAGCATGACGAATCGCCGTTGTCGTGAGATCTATATCAACAACGACTCCCTTCCGTAGCCCTTCAGAAGGGGCAGTACCAACGCCTATAATCTCGATCTTTTCCGGATCACCTTGCCAAGTATTTCCGATAATCGCAGCAATTTTGCTAGTACCAATGTCTAGGCCAACAATAATTTCTTCTGCCATTTTACCGTCCTCCCCAATATATGGCATCTTTGAACCTGGCGTCCAAATAACCATCAAGAGGATTTGAAGTATGTTGCCCTTTTCCCGTGGGTATGGTCTGATTTTTCATAAATAAATTAATGTGATAAATACCAGTGTCAATCGAATCCGATGAAATCCATACGATAGGGAGATTGCTAAATTGGAGAATGATCTTATCTGACTGATTCGCATCAATTGTTTGTAGCGTAGGTACAACTTCCGGTACCAGACTTAGAACCGACTTTAGCACGTTCAGGGCAAGTTGAACACTACCAGCATCCTCTCGATCGCCAACATTCGACAATTGCCGTTCATTATTGATAACCGTAACGATCGAATTGGAAATCGCCAGTAACTCGATATGCTCTAACACATAACCTTCTAGATCAACCAACGCAAAGCGGACACGACTATCTTCTGGGTATTTCAGCAATGCAACTGGTTCTCTTTCAGTTATCTCAAGCGTCAACGAGCGCCTCAGAATACTTTTTGAAATATGCGCCTGCTTAACGTAACTGAGTTTCTGTTTGAGACGCTGTTCAATTGCAGCCCCTGAAATGGTACGCACATCACTTTGCCGAGGATTCAAATTTAACGCGGCGATTACTTCCTTCTGTGTGTAATGCTCATTTCCGGAAATGGAAATCTGTTTTACATGAAAAAAGCCAGCCTTTAACGTCAAATAATGAATGAAGAGCAATCCAACTACACATGTTATGCCAATCATTAAATAACGCCCAATATGCGGAGAGGATTTTTCGGGCACCGAAATTAAGCGCGCTTTAAATTGATCGGAAGAATAACGCAATGAAGATTGCACGAAATATACACCTAGTGGATGTACATGTTAGTATGTAAGCGCCCATAGGAAATAAGAGTCTGTTCTCAAGCGAAAAAACGCTATCATTGTAACACTTCGATCTGGCTGCTTTCGGGACAGGTTCTGATGCCAGCAACAGGATTCATTATCTAATGCCTACGCCAACACCCAAAAGCTAACTGCACGAACATACCGACGAAATTCAGCTGCACTTTCGTGTAGATTTGACCGTTCTTTTTTGACAGAATCTCGACTATATCGTCATTGACCTTGATTTTTCGACTCAGAAACATCATCCACCTCCATCAGATCTTCTTCGTTTTGATGTTCTTCGTAAAAATCAAGAACGCAAAGCCGCATGACCTGACTGATAGACATACGTCTGAGCTCGGCATATTTCTTGACGAAATCGTGCAAATCCTTATCCAATCGAAATTGTACAACTTGTTTTGCCATGATGTAATTGATTATACGACAAACAATTGCAAATATCAAATAAAAATTAAGGGAATTTGCCCCAAACCGTGCTTTTTTTACGTTTTTTTGTATATTTTCGCAATAAATACACAATATCTCGTGCTATACGCGTCTAAATGACTTGGCTGCGACGATTAATTCCATGATTCCCGTGGATAACAAGAAAGAGTATCAGCCCCACGGTATGGAGGTTTTGCAGTCCCTTAACAAACCATACCGGACTAGATTCGACAGACAGACTCGTGAGAAAATTCTATTCAACGGTTGCCTGACGCCTCATCGGAACCACTCAGCTTATCCAATAATTCACGACCAACTTGCCAGATATCACCTGCTCCAACCGTGATGACAATATCATTCGGACGAACAATGTCCGCAAGAGTTTTGATTATTTCGTTTTTGTTAGGGATATAAATCACGTTCCGATGTCCATGCGCCTGTATTGCGTGTGCCAGTTTTTCCGCAGTTACTCCTTCGACTGGAGCCTCTCCGGCACCATAAATCGAACTAACAATTAGGACATCTGTTTGATAAAACGATCTCGAAAACTCTTCAGCAAGATGCTTGACTCGTTGGTAACGGTGCGGTTGAAAAACAGCGACGATACGGCGGTTATAGCTTTCACGCGCCGCATTAAAGGTTGCTTTTAGTTTCGCGGGATTATGGGCATAATCGTCCACCACAATGACGTCGTTGACCTGACCAATAATCTCAAAACGACGATGCACCCCGCGAAAAGACTCCAACGCCTCTCGTATAGAATCGAAAGGCACTCCCAACTCCAGTCCAACAGCGACAGCTGCTAATGAGTTCAAGACATTGTGGTTGCCCGGCATTTTAAGATGAACATTGCCCAGAACTTCCCCGTGTGCATGGACGCGGTAGTGAGAGGTGGGACCGTCAATACTTAACCGCTCCGCCATCAGGTCTGCGCGCGTTTCTATTCCGTAAGTCACGTAGCGTTTTTCGATCCGGGGGATTAGTTGCTGTATGTTTTCCTGATCTAAGCATAACACCGAAGTTCCGTAAAAAGGAACCTTGTTGATGAATTCCAAGAAGGTTTCGCCGATTTCTTCAACACTGTTATAGTAGTCAAGATGATCAGCATCAACCGATGTCACCACAGCGATTGTTGGGAAGAACTTCTCGATTGAACCGTAGGCCTCGTCTGCTTCGACAACCATCATCTCCCCTTGCCCAATCCGTGCATGGCTGCCCAAGCTAACCAACTTGCCTCCAACAACGACGGTCGGATCCAGCTTATCCAGCACTGCCGCTGTCATCGCAGTTGTGGTAGTTTTTCCGTGTGTCCCGCTCACTGCGACGCTGTATTTCATCCGCATGATCTCTGCGAGCATTTCTGCGCCCCGGATAACAGGAATCTTATGTTCCTTCGCGGCAACTATCTCAGGATTTTGGAGCGCAACAGCGGGAGACATGACTACAACGTCCGCACCAGTGATCTGTTCTGCGGCATGACCATAATAGACACTAGCACCCAGCGCTGCCAAGCGCTCGGTGACTTCCGTTTCGCGCAAATCGGATCCGGAGACATGAAAATTGAGGTTCAGCAAGATTTCAGCAATCCCGCTGAGGCCTGAACCACCAATACCAATGAGATGAATATGACGCGTCTTTCCAAACATAGATGTAGACCTTCTAAATTTAAGGGTTGTGTTTCACAAGAGAGATGATTGATTGGGCAATTTCTTCGCCCGCGCGTGGATTGCCCAACTGAGAGCTCTGATTTGCCATTCGCTGCTGTTCCGCTGGATCGCCCATAATTCTGATGATTTCGTCAGCAAGTTTGCCACCTGTTAATGTCGGTTGATCGAGGGCAACACCTGCTCCTGCCTCCGTCACTGCTTGGGCATTCAGTCTTTGGTGATCTCCAGCAGCGGTTGGCAAAGGAATAAAGATCGCTGGAATACCACACGCGGTGATTTCCGAGATTGTCATGCCACCAGCTCGGCACACCATCAAATCGGTAACACTATAGATTGTTTCAATGGGATCAAAGTACGGCTGTACCACGTGTTGGAGTGAGGATTGCTGATAACGAGCCTTAACAGTTTCGTAATCAGCTTTTCCCGTTTGATGTATGAACTGAAGGCGTTGCTGGACGGATTCTAAATCATTTAGGGCATCCGTCATATTTTGGTTAATTGCTTGCGCACCTTGGCTTCCACCCATCACAAATACGGTTTTCCGTTCTGGATCTAGTCCAAGTGAATCGTAGGTCTCACAGGTTCGCTCAGTCACTCCGATGGTTCGACGAATCGGGTTACCCATTACCCTTGTTCTATCGGCTGGAAAATGCGTTCCGGCGGTTTCAAACGCAAGATAGATTCCCTTTGCCCAACGTGCGAGAATACGATTTGTGAGTCCGGGAGCAGCATTCTGCTCTTGTATAACCGTTGGTATACCGAGCAGCACAGCCGCAAGCAGGACGGGCCCACAGACATATCCGCCTGTGCCAACGACCACACGCGGTTGCAGGTTTTTGAGTAGCCGTAACGATTTCGCGAAACCGGAACAGACCCTGCAAACAACAGGGATCCACTGCCACGTTAATTTTCGCGGAAAACCTGCAACCGAAATCGGAAGGAAACGAAAGTCATGCTGCGGAACAAGTGTTGATTCGAGACGGCCCGCTCCACCGATGAAAGTGACCTCGATCTCCGCATCAAGTTGCACGAGTTCTTTGGCAATACCGATTGCGGGATAGATGTGACCACCAGTACCACCGCCTGAAATCACGATTCGTGGCATCTGCCTAAACCTCACTTGTACTATGATCAAGAGCCTACAGTGTAGAGTATAAAGGTTCGTTAGATGTGGTCCGACGGATAGGGGTTCCCCTTGCTAGCAGTATAACGGGAATCGTCGAATCGGTTGGGACGTCTATTCTTTCGATGAATCAAGATTCAATCTCTATGGCTTGCATGTACGTCCGGGGGTTCACTCATGTCACGCGAGATGTTCAACAGAATTCCGATACTAAATAAACTAACTAAGAGCGAGGAGCCGCCGTAACTCATGAAAGGGAGCGTAATACCCTTCGCAGGCAACATACCCGTCACCACACCGATATTGAAAACTGTTTGCAATCCAATGAGTGTGGTAATTCCGATAGCAATTAAACCTCCAAACGCATCTGTGGTATGTTGAGCAATATGGATACCCCGCCAGATAAGTAACATAAACAGAACAATAATACCAACGACACCAACAAAACCAAGTTCTTCACCAAGAATAGCGAAAATAAAGTCGGTATGCGGATAAGGGAGATGAAAGAGCTTAAAAACGCTGTTTCCAATGCCTGCACCGAACAGTCCGCCGAGAGCCAGGGCATTTAGGGATTGGTTAACCTGATAGTGTCCTTCGTAGGGAAACTTTAGGGAACTCAGAAACCCTTGAATTCGCTGCATTTTATAGATGTCATCTTGGATTGATGAATAGATGAAAAAACAGGCGATTCCAACGATAAGAACAATTTGTGAAGGGCGCGCTCCTCCTACGAAGAGAAGAACCAGAACTGATAGGCTTAACAAGACCGCCGATCCAAAATCAGGTTGCTTGTACAGGAGGATAAATGTAATGGATAGGATAAGAATGGTCGGCAATACCCCTCGGGTGAAACTCCGGATCTGGCTGTGCCTGCTGATGAGGGAGTGAGAAACATAGATTATCAACCCAAGTTTTGTCAACTCCACAGGTTGAAATTGGAAACCTAATACTCGAATCCATCGGTGAAATCTGATACCACTAGCCGACCGCACGTCGTGCCCTATTGGCGAAAAAACCAGCAACAAACCAACTAACGACAGAAGTAAAATTAGCTTCGCGCACTTCTGATAATACTGATAAGGGAGGTATGACGCAACGAACATGCCGACCAACCCAAGTGTGCAGGCAATCAGCTGCATTCTCAAATAGTGAAAACTATTTTCGTTATACAACTCATAAGCGAGCATGTTGCTTGAGCTGTAGACCATCACAATTCCGATAGCAACAAGGCATAGCGTGATGAACAGCAGGAGGTGATCTATTCTCCCTTTAATCGGATAATTTTTCCATATAAATCCCGGATTTTGAGGTTGGTTTTTTCGATTCAAGGTGGTTAACAGCCTCCCGGAACGCTTGACCACGCGCCTTATAATCAGTGAACATATCAAAACTTGCGTTTGCCGGTGATAAAAGCACGACATCGCCTGGTGCTGCGTGTGAGTACGCAAGCGCGACAGCGTCGCTCACTGTTGCTGCATCCCGTGTAACGACATGTGCTGCAAGGGCGTTTCGTATTATTCCCGTGTGTGATCCCAGCAGAATTAGCACTTTTACCTTTGATCGGACACACTCAACGAGGGGTTCATACTCATTTCCTTTATCGTATCCGCCCATGATTAGCAGAATCGGATCGGACAACGATTCTAGCGCGGCTTTGACTGCGGCGACATTCGTGGCTTTGGAATCGTTGATGAAGCGGATACCATTAACTGTTTTTACTGGCTCAAAGGCGTGCTCAAGCGGCGGATGTTCGGCGGGGGAGAACGCAGAAATAGCAGAACGCATTATATCCGGTGAGATGTCAAAAATCTGTCCGACAGTTATTGCAGCAAGGACATTCTGAAGATTATGTCTTCCCGGCAGGGGACTGTCTTCAACATCACAGATCCAGTGGGATTCGCCATCCCATTGAGTAAGAATCTTTCCATCTTTTACATAAATACCCTGTTCAACAGTAGTAGTATCAGCAAAATAGATTGTCTTTGCTTCCGTCGCATCAGCAAAGGTTAAAACATGTTGATCCAGACTGTTTAGCACAATCCAGTCTGTCGATCTTTGGTTCGCACAGATTCTTAGCTTTGCCGTGCGATAGGCTTCCATCGTTCCGTGCCGATCAAGGTGATCGCGCGATAGGTTTAGCACGACGCTGACTACCGGTCGAAATCTCTCCGTGGTTTCCAACTGAAAACTGCTTGCCTCAATGACCACGAGATCTTCAGCAGTCAAACCTTGGACTTCGCTCGATAACGGGACACCGATGTTACCGGCAGTGCACACTCTGCGAAAATTCCCATACTTGAGGAGTTCAGCAGTTAAGATTGTGGTCGTTGATTTGCCCTTTGTTCCTGTAATCGCAACCATCGGCGCAGCACAGAGATTTGCAGCAACTTCCAGTTCACCAGTAATTGGGATGTTCGCAGCACGCGCTTCCTGTAAAATTGGGATGTCCAACGGCACGCCCGGCGAAAGGACAATTAGATCCGACTTTTCAATGCAGCGCTGATCATGACCACCAAGAATAAAGCCGATATCTCGATCTTTTAGGGCATCAACATCTGCTTGAAGTTCGTCACTGGATTTCGGGTCGGTCACAAGAACCTTGGCACCGAGATCGGATAGCAACTTAGCAACAGCAACACCGCTGCGATGAAGTCCGAAGATGGTGATCTGTTTATCTGTGTATGTCATTTGGTGCTTACCTCACAGACGCGACCCAATTCTTTTTACCCAAGCTGCTACGACTGCATCGACCATCGCCTGTCCATGCTCGACGTTGGCAGTCCAGCTATTCTTTTCCTCATCTTGACGACAATACCAAGGTGCGGTGTCATCCAGTCGGTCTTGCTCCACCAATTCGGGACGGGTCGCCAGTAAGAAGGAGGTTTCGTTATATCCAGCGTGGTCCCCACCAGCCGGGGGCGATGCATCGGGAAGAATCATCGGTTGAACATCAATGTGGCCGGACAATGGCCCTGCCTCGTCCTTCAAGGATTCCACACCCCACCAACCGCGCGGATACCCTTGTTCCAAGATGCTCTCAAAGGAAAGTTCGGCTGCGGCTTTTTTGAAAGCTAACGCAAGCGGTGCCTCCATGCCTTGGTGCATGATGATCACGTAGATGGCCTTGAAGCCCATCTCTCGGAAGTTTTTCAAAATCGCTTTGACGTGCCCTCCAAATGCGGCGTAATCTGGATCAATGGTTCCGTCAGCGGGACCACCGAGTGCGTATCCGGTGGGACCATAGTCGAAAGATGGCGCAATGACAACATCCACTTTTTCAGCGATCCGGGCGCAGATTTCTTCGACGATGATTGTGTCGTGTCCTATCGCCATGTGGGGACCATGGGTCTCAATGCAACCAGCCGGTACGAGCAGAGGATCCCCCCGTTCGACGACTTCCTTTAGCTGGTAGGGGCGTATATGTTTTAAGTACATGACATCTCCGCTTGTCGAATCCGAGCATCTTACCGGATCCGATTTCGAGTTCGATTTTCGGCTAATTGACAAAATAGCCGAATCGCTCAAATATTACCACGCTTGAGCCATTAGGGCAACATGCTTTTCTTGATTGAATCCCGAATTGATGTTAAACTGGAGTGGAAATTGAGACAGTCTACAGTAAGATGCGAGAATAGTGCCATATCTGGACTATTTGCCAACAGTGACAGGATAGACATTTCATAGGAGATGAAGGAAGAACATGAAAAGACGACCTGATTTGCAAAGTGAAGGCAGTCTTGATGGGTTGGAAATTATCCAACTGACAACGGAGGAAGATGTGCCCAGTTCCCACATTTATATGGAGGCGCAGATCTTTACGCCGGACTCGAAGCGGTTTATCCTCCATCGCTCTGCACACCCACATGGGTCAGATCCGGAAGATCCCGAACACAATTACCTGATTTGCGATCTAGAGAGCAACTGCGAACTTATTCCAATTACCGAGGAAATCGGAGCGACCGCGCCCTCTGTCTCGCCTGACGGAACAACCCTCTATTACTTTATTGATGAAACCGAGCCCGGTGGCGGAAGCCTGACGCTCAAGCGAGTTGGCATGGACGGCACTGGTAGACAAACACTGTTAACCATTGACACACCACTTTCTGATACCAATCTTCGTCCGAGTCGCCCTTATCCACTATCTACAGTATCCTCTGATGGAAAGCGGCTGGCAATTTCTGCATTCTTTGGTGACGGAAAAACAGCCAACGCGCCATGGGGCTTGCTGGTCTTTGACTTAGAGGCGGCATCGGTTGAATTGATTATCCACGGCCAGAGCTGGTGTAACATGCACCCACAGTACAGTCGCTCCCTCGACGCTGAGGAGACCCACGACATTCTGATTCAAGAAAATCATGGCAACAGCTGCGATCCGGCAGGAAAAGTCGCCAAGTTGGTTGGGGGCGACGGGGCGGATATCCACGTTATCCGGGACGATGGGACGAAGCTTAGAGATTTGCCTTGGGGACGTAATGGAATTGAGTTCTGTCAGGGCCATCAGTGCTGGATTGGACGTAGCGCGAGGGCGCTTACCAGCACTTCCACACGGGAACCCAAGAGCTGTCAAATTATTGAGGGACGCGCCACAGACCATGTGGGACATTTAGGACTCAACACACCGGGCGGGCTGCGTAATGATCTATCACGAGATTTCCCAAATCCTGACTTCTATCATTTTGCCACAGATCTTGCTGGACAGCGTCTGATCACGGACGCGGGTCCTAGAGATGGTGGTGGTTCACTCTACCTCGGCCAGTTATCTACCGATGAAACGGCTCCGTTGGAAAACATCACCTTTCTGCTCAACCCGCGCTCGTCTTGGGAGAAAGGTAGTCACATCCACCCGTTTCTCTCGCCAGATGGCAGTACAGGGTTCTTTAATTCGGACGAGAGCGGCATATTGCAGGCGTACATGGTAAAGGGTTGGGCGGTCTGATTTAGCAGAGATCCGCCTTTGACCATAGGCAGCGATAGATCCCGTCTTGGCATCAGCTATTTATGGTAGATTTTATACTTACTTCAACACATTTGATGTGCAACCAATCCCCTAAATCCCCCTTATTCAGTACGTCCCATAACAAGGAGGAGACTCTTGAGGCTTCGCTAAGGGAAACCACTGGTGAACACCTACTTATTTCTATAATTCGTCACACTTGAACCACAGTCGAAAATCTGTTAATATACTGGTCAGAAAATCTGAGTACAGTGTACTTGTGTTCCCTACATATAATTTCTTTGCAAATGGAATTTTGTCCCGTAAGAGGAGGGTTAAGATGAAGATTACCAATATTGAAGTGATACCAATTTATCCTCGCCTTGCAAAACGCTACGATAATCGTAAGGTGGATTTATATGGTATAGATCACCGCACTGTCTTCAAAGTGGAAACGGATGCCGGGATAACCGGCTACGGGGACCAACGCGTCCGTCCGGGTGGACAGCCAGATCCAGCAATCGCTACATCACTCATCGGGCGCAACCCGTTTGACTTCATCAACAACCATCTATCGTACGGCTCCGCACTGAATTGCGCCCTCTACGACGTAATGGGAAAATATCTTGGGGTGCCCGTCTATAAGCTGATAGGACAGAAAGTCCGAGATGCAGTGTCAGTTGCAGCGTGGACTCGTCCAGCATCACCGGAGACATTCCGTGACGAGATAAGTCGAGCAGCAGACCAAGGTTACACCATCTTTAAGATGCATACCTGTGATTACCATGACGTGATAGAGCAGACACGGCTTGCTGAAGAGGTGGCACCAGAGGGTTTTAAAATTCACTACGACTTCAATGGTAATCGGAGCTTAGCAGCAGCTCTCCCCATTGTTCAGGAATTGGAGCGCAACCACCCAATTGTCGGTTATATCGAAGACCCACTTGTGAAGAACGATATAGATGGCTGGCGTCGATTGCGCGAACAGACCCGTCTCCCGATTATCATGCATGGCACGCCGCTTGGGAGCGTCCAAGAGATTATACACGGTGTAGCAGACATCTATATGATTGGGGGCTCGATTGGCGATACTGTTGCAACCGGTTTCGCGTGCGGAAAGGCAAATATCCAGACCATACTTCAGTTTGAGTCAGGCACACTCGGCAAAGCAATGGCGCTGCATTTAGCAGCAGTCTTGCCAACCCACACCGCCCACTCCATCAATCTGGACGATCAATACGAAGAGGACTATACCACCGAACGGATTCCTGTCATTGAAGGGTCCTCGCCTGTACCAGAGGGTCCGGGGCTCGGATACGAGGTAGACGAAGATGCGCTGGCACGCATCGCAGCGAATAAGCCGATAGAACCTCCCAAGCATGTTGGCGTGCTAAACATGCCCGGTGGCAATACCTTCTATGGTCGTTCCTATGTGTCGCCCACCAGAGTAACCGGACGTGAGGAAGGCACAATCCGGGGGATCAGATCCGAAATATGGGAAGACGATGGCTCTGCCGACTTCGCTCATATTTATGAGCGGGTGCAGAAGGAAGGTACCTTCCGCGCAGATTAACGAGGGAAATTTGCAGGAAAAGTCGAGCCTGGGAAATTGAGGAAGGACGGAGTATCAATGACGGTATTTGATCGGGTGTTACAAGAGGTGGACGAACGATGTCGAGAGCAGCACATCCCGATGCTTGGATCGGAAAAAGCGGAGTTTCTCTCAGACCTTGTTCAAAATGCACAACCAACCTTGATTGTCGAATGTGGAACCGCTATCGGCTATTCAGGCCTCTGGATGGTCGCTGCTCTCAGAGCTGTCGGTGAGGGCAGCTTGCTCACCGTGGAGATCGATACGGGACGCGCCCAAGAGGCACAGGAAAACTTTAGACGTGCCAATGTCGCAGATCTGATCGATTCACGAATTGGGGATGCGACGGAAGTACTGAAAGCTATCACTGAACCGGTGGATTTCCTGCTTCTCGACAATAATTATAGCAACTATTTCCCCTGTTTCAGGGCAATTGAATCACGTCTGACTGACAGGGCAACTGTCGTTGCGGATAACGTGGGGATCGGAGCAGCGGGCATGGCGGACTATCTGAACCATGTCCGTTCCCATTATGAAAGCCGAACCCACTGGTTTGAGACAGATCTGCCTTGGGTCAAACGTGATGCCATGGAGGTAACTATTTACCGCAAGTACCGTTAAATTATCAAATAGGCAACTTAACTGACACCTTTATCAGGAGGCTCTGTTATGGCGAACCTACACGGACCGGTTTTGACAGACGACGAACTTGCAACATTCGACGAACAGGGATATGTGCGTCTGGGCAAAGTTGCGCCGGACGAAGAGATTGAGGCACTCTGCCAACGAATTGACGATATCATGCTGGGAAAGATTCACTACGACAACATGCTCATGCAGTTGTGCCCGTCAGCGGGTCACGCAGAATTGTCGAAGCAGACGAAAGAATTTAAGGGTTCTTCGCTGAAGTATCGGAAGATCCAGGACCTTGATCAGGACCCGCTATTTTTGCCTTACATACGACATCCGCTGTTTCAGAACATCACCGGGAAGATCATCGGCGAAGAGGTCTCCGCTTTTCGGACGATGTTCTTCAACAAGCCAGCAGAACGAGGCGTCATGATCAATTGGCATCAGGACGGTGCAGGCGGTTGGGGATTAAGCATTCCACCACAGGTGACGATCTGGACCGCATTGGATCCAACCAGTGTCGCCAATGGCTGCTTACAGATTATCCCGGGATCGCACAAAAGTCTTATCCCTGAACAAGGCGATCAATTATCCCCGGAGGAACGGGAAATTTATGCACCAGACGAAAAGCGGCTCTATCTGGAGATGGAAATGGGAGAGGTGGTCTTGCTGCACAATTGGACCTTACACCGCTCAGAGGTCAACACAACAGATCGTCCACGGCGCGCGTTCAGCGTCTGTTATATTGATGCAGCGACCCGCCAAGTTTCGACCGGTCGCGCATATTCGAAGGTTTTCCCGGAGTATGTACCCGTTGAAGAACCGCAAAATGTGTGAATCTATACTCTTGAGAATTAAGGAGTTTATCGACAAACCGTATGAATTCATAGGAGAGTTTTCGTGACCCTTGCAGAGTTATACTACTACGATGTGAACGGATATCTGCTGATCGAAAATGCTATTGAGCCTGACTATCTTGCGTATCTAAACGAGCGTCTGGATAGCTGGGAAGAAAAGGCTCTGCAAGATTTCCATGCCCTGCCAAAATCGGCAAATCCTGAGGTCAGATACGACGACATTCTGAATCAGGAGCCGTCCTTGCTAGACCTCGTTGTGAATCCAAAAGTGCTTCCCTATATTGGTGAGATGGTGGACCGCCCCAGACTCAAGTCAACATGGGTAACATTTAAATGGAACGGAGGTAGGACGGTGGCTCACTCCAATCACACACCGTCAGTGACGCATAATTTTTATCACTTTAACGGTCGTATCCATCACAACCTCTTCCAAGTGTTTTACGCAATGCGCGACATCAATCCCGGCGAGGGTGGGTTGCAAGTCATTCCGGGTAGCCACAAAGCCAACTATCCGTCACCTCCCGACGACGCATTGCAGGAGATGTACATTGAAATACCCATGAAGGCAGGGTCTGTCCTGCTTTTTACCCACGACATGCGTCACGGTTCATTCAACACCACGGATAACGTACGTCGGACAATTATTTTTACCTACTGCCCCGGGGTCATAGCAAATTCTTTTGGAGGCGACACGCTTTACCAAAGTCTCTTTGAAGATGCGCCGGAGGGAAGCTGGTTGAAGTATCTCCTCCGCACACCGAACGGCTTTTTGGAAACTTATCCAAAACCGGAATGTATGCCTGAAGCAACAATGAAGTAGATTCATGGATATTTCCGCCATCCCCAGTATCGAAACTCCACAGGGGCAGGTTGGTATTACGTCATACAAACTGTGATCTCGTCCCCCCGTTTCAGCCCAAGGACTTGCGCTGCATCCCCCTGGTTGATTGAGATTTCCAATCGATTGGAGCTGCCGATAATTGCTAACGGCTCGCCGACTGCTGATTCAGCGTACGAGTGGTTAAGATCAGCGATCTTCGCATTTCCTGCACGGATAACAACCCCAGCCTCTCCTGCCCGCGACTCCAACATATCGTGAGAAATGTTTGTTACTAAATTCCCAAAGGCATCAATCCAGATGATATGCCCCACAATCACCTCATTCATTACTTTAGGTTCTGGAACGGGGAGTTGCACGGGATCTGTAATTGGGTTTCCCAATTTATCCATGGATACACCGCGCGAAAGGTGTGCAGCAACAGGAGCAAAGATGTCTCTCCCATGAAAGGTGTTGCTAATCTGTGGCAGGAAGTAAGCCGAGTTCTTCACCGATACGGTGCGAATATGTTCTTCGTTATGGATGATATGAGTCAGAATCCCATTATCCGGGCAGATGAAATAGGCTGTTTCGGTTCGGCAGATGATGGCTCTGCGGTGGCTACCTACTCCTGGATCTACGACTATCAGGTGGATAATACCGGATGGAAAATAGCGATAGGCGGTATCAATTAGAAGCGCAGCACCGTGAATATCTTGCGGCGGAATAGTGTGCGTGATGTCGACAATCTGAGCATGTGGATTGATATTCAGGATCACGCCTTTCATGACTCCGACGTAATAATCACTTGTCCCAAAGTCGGTCATCAGTGTGATAACGCGGGTTGAAGAAATGTCCATTGTCGTTTACCTCTAAGATAGGTTACGCAGCATCGAAAGTCTATCAGAAAGGGCAGCCGTAGGCAAGACAAAATATTCGCTTGCACCACTGCATAGACTGGGCTATAATACTGATATCAGATCATGGGAATTTGTATGGTATCCCAAACGCAGAGGCAAGCTCAAAATGATTGAAGCAGCAGATTTAATGACTATTCCTGAAGCCAGCAAATGGGCAACGAATCATATTAAAAAAAATGTGACAACTTCCAACATTTCTTATCTAATTCAGTATGGAAGAATTCGGAAATATGACAGTAATGGTACCACAAGGGTTTCAAAACAGGAATTAATTAAGTACTATCATTCATACATAGGAAAACGAGAGATCGACTGGAAAGCGCAGTTAGGTGAAGACATCAACTGGGGACTGTCATTTGATTATCTGAAAGAAGCCGATACGACGAAACACGTCCATAGACTCCACCCATATAAAGGCAAATTCATCCCCCAACTGGTTGAATATTTCTTAGACGACCATACAGATGATTTCAAAAAAGATGTGCGTTTCAAACAGGGTGATATTATCCTCGATCCGTTTTGTGGTAGCGGCACAACACTGGTACAAGCTAACGAACTTGGAATGCACGCTGTCGGTATTGATATTTCCGCATTTAATACGCTCATCAGCAACATCAAAGTAGAGAAACATAGTCTCGTTGATATACAGAATGAAATTCACAATATCACGAACGCTCTGAAACGGTTTATCGGCGAATCCAATGTCGGTCAATTTGAAGCACAACTCACTGCAGAACTCAACGAGTTTAATAGCCAATATTTTCCGTCTCCTGATTTCAAATACCAAGTTAGACAGGGACAGATTGATCAAGAGAAATATGGAAAAGAAAAAGAGGATGAATTCTCACTCAGATATTTTCAACTAATCAACCAATATGGAATCAAGTTGTGGCAAAGAAAATCAGAGACATTCCTCGATATGTGGTACTTATCGACTGTAAGAGACGAAATTGATTTTGTTCTTGAGCGCGTTAAAAATATCCAGAATCGTGAAACACAGCGAGTGATTCAGATTATTTTGAGTCGAACGATCCGTACTTGCCGGGCAACGACTCATGCAGATTTGGCAACCTTAAAAGAACCCGTAACGGCAGTCTATTACTGTGCTAAGCATGGCAAGATGTGCAGACCGTTGTTTTCAATATTGAGTTGGTGGGAACGATACAATCAAGATACAATTCAACGCCTTGTTCAGTTTGATAGACTGAGAACCGACACGTTTCAAACCTGTCTAACCGGAGATTCTCGGACAATTGATATTATCAAAGCATTAAAAACAGATAACCTAGGTTTTGCCCAACTCGTGAAAGAGCAGAAGATTAAAGGAGTTTTCTCTAGTCCGCCGTATGTTGGATTAATTGATTATCATGAACAACACGCCTACGCTTATGATTTATTTGAATTTGATCGAAAAGATGAGCTAGAAATTGGACCGCTCTTCAAGGGTAAGGGAAAAGAAGCTAGAGAGCAATATATCAAAGGTATTTCGGAAGTGCTGCAGAATTGTAAAAGATTCTTAGTCCAAGATTACGATGTTTTTCTGGTAGCGAATGACAAATTCAATATGTATCCAACGATTGCGGAGCGTTCGGGGGTGCAGATTGTCAATCAATATAAACGACCTGTTCTCAACAGAACAGAAAAGGACAAAAGTGCGTACTCCGAAAGTATCTTCCATCTAAAGTCAAAATAGCGTACAAATTGAGATAAATATGCCGTTATCCGAGGAACAGATTACATCAGTTGAAGCAACAATCAGAGAAAGTTTGAGGAGAAAATTTCAAAATTACAAACGAGAGTCTAAAAACATGCCTTTTCATTATCGCTTGTTAGGGCAAGACAGAATGGCTTTCTATTCATTTATTCAATCGTTAAATACGACCTTTGGAACATCTATTTATGAACCAGTTGCGGAGGCATTAGCCAAAACTCGTTTCTTGAAAGCACAGTCACAATATGTGGTTGGCAACGAAATTAGCGAATATGCACAGCATGAAATCCAATCCATTATCGATGAACTAGCAAGCGACGCAAATCCTGATAAACGCGCAGAACTTCAGAGGATTAGAGATGTGTGTCAAAAAGGTAGTATGACCACATCAAAACCTGTAAAGGTTGATTTGTTAGTCGAAAACCATGAAGGTTCACTATTTCTGTTTGACCTGAAAACAGCCAAGCCGGGCGGGGACCATTTCAAAGATTTTAAGAGAACACTTTTAGAATGGTGTGCAATCGCCCTCGCGAAGAATCCAGACCTTGATATTCACTCTCTCATTGCCATTCCTTACAATCCGTATGAGCCAAAACCTTATGAACACTGGACATTAAGAGGAATGTTGGATTTAACACAGGAGCTAAAAGTCGCCAATGAATTCTGGGACTTCTTGGGTGGAGATGGTGCATATCAGGATTTATTAGATTGTTTTGAAAGAGTTGGCATTGAACTACGACCTAAGATTGATCAGTACTTTGAAAGATTTAGAATTGATTCACAATTGACACAGGAGTGACAATGGAACGATATTTACCCATCACAGACTCAACACTTCACCCAATCTACGAGAAAGTGGAGGCGGCTGAACGCCTCTCCTTCGAGGATGGCGTGAAGCTTTATGAAACCCCTGATATCAATGGCGTTGGCTATCTCGCTAACATCGTGCGGGAGCGACAGAACGGGAGTTTTGCCTACTACAACCTGAACCAGCATATCGACTACTCGAATGTGTGCATTCTGCACGCCCGCTGCCACTTCTGTGCATTTGCACGGAAGGATATGCAGACCGAAGGGGCGTGGGAGATGAGCGTTGATGAATTTCTGGATAAGGCGATGTATTCGATAGACCACGGTTGCACGGAAATTCACAGCGTTGGCGGCCTGCACCCGAAACTACCCTTTGAATACTATCTCGATATGCTGCGCGGGTTGAAGGAGCGGATGCCACAGGTTCATCTAAAGTTTTTTACGGCTGTAGAGATTCACCATTTTTCTCGGATATTCAAGATGTCGATTGAGGAGGTCTTGATTGCATTGCGTGAGGCGGGGTTGGATTCACTGCCCGGTGGTGGAGCGGAGATCTTTGCGGAGGAGACACGAGAAAAGATCTGTCCCGGTAAACTGAGCGCGGAGGGTTGGCTTGAAGTGCACGATATCGCACACCGGCTCGATATTTCAACGAATGCAACGATGCTTTACGGGCATCTTGAAACGAATGAGGATCGGGTAGACCACCTGGTTCGCCTTCGCGAGCAGCAGGACAGCTCGGATGGTTTTGTGACCTTTATTCCGTTGGCATTCCATCCCGATAATACACGGATGGACTACCTACCGAGCACATCAGGCTTGACAGATCTGCGGAATGTAGCAGTATCGCGTCTATTGTTGGATAACTTCCCGCACATCAAAGTGTATTGGATTATGACCGGATTGAAGACTGCGCAGATCGCGCTGAGTTTTGGTGCCGATGACATCGACGGTACGGTAACGGAGGAAAAGATTACCCACATGGCTGGCGCTGACACGCCAGAAGCCATCTCAGCGGAAGAGATTATCCAGCTCATCGAGGAGGCTGGGCGTATTCCTGTTGAACGCGACACACTCTATAACGAAATTATCCGAGAAGGAAATCAATGGCACAGGAAAGCCGCGTAAAAGTTGGGGCGGTTTCTTTTCTCAACACGAAACCGTTGATTTATCCCCTTTTGGAGGATTCGCAATTCCCCGGCAACGAGGCAATTGAACTTAGCTTGGCGGTGCCAAGTCGTTTAGCGATAGAACTAAAGGACGGTGCTCTTAATGTTGGGTTGATTCCAATCATTGAATATTTCCGAACGGATAGTGAGTATAGAATCATACGGGACATTTCAATCTGCTCGCGGGGTCCAGTTTTAAGTATCCAGTTGCTCAGTCGTGTGCCGATTCCTGAAATCCGTCATGTTGCGCTTGACACCAGTTCACGCTCATCTCGTGCGCTTGTACAGATCGTGCTCGCCGAAAAATATAACCTGCGTCCCGAATTTCATTCCTGTCCACCCACTATCGACCCGCAAGAGGCAGATACGGACGCAGTACTGCTGATTGGCGATGCAGCGTTGAGACGGCTCGGAACCACGGATTATGGCTTAGATCTTGGTGCGGAATGGACCGCATTGACGGGGTTACCGTTTGTTTATGCTTGCTGGGTCGCGCGGGCAGATGTTGAATTGGGAGAGGTTCCTCAAACCCTTTTGAATGCAAAGGAGTACGGCATCAAGAAAATTCCTAAGATTGTTCAAATCGAAGCCCAGAGACTCGGTTTCGCGGAAACACTTTGTCAAGATTATCTGACTAAGCATATTTTCTACGAACTCGGAGATGCCGAGATTGTTGGATTGAAAAAGTTTTATGAACTCGCAGTCAAGTATGACCTCGCCCAACCCAATGTAACGCTGAAGTTTGTTTGAACGTTCGGTCTTGAGAAAATACCATGCTGACGGCTGATGAGAAAACACACTTTCACCTGTTAGGTTTTGTCAAAGTCCCCGCTGTCCTGACACCTGAAGAAATTGCTGAATTTTCTTGGAGATTCGACGCAATTATTGCTAACGGCAAGGATCAAGGGGATACGTCAGCGCCCGGGGCACGGATTTTTCCAGCAGGCCATCGTGTCATTATCCCGTTAATTGAGGCAGATCCATATTTCTACAACCTACTCGATCATCCCAAGCTGGCTGGCATTGCCGAAGATTTGCTTGGAGACGACTGCATCTTCTTCGGCAGCTCTGATGGTCAAATTCACACTGGGGACACGAATTGGCACCGCGATGGTAGTTGGCCCGAACCCGGCATTGAGATCAAGTTGACATTTTATCTGGATGATGTTGCACCGGGCAAAGGGTGTCTAACTTTTATCCCCGGCAGTCACCTATGGCCACTCCATTACACCGAGCTTGAAAAGCAGATCGACGAACGAGCACTCGGATATCCCATGTGGGAGTTCCCCGGTCACTATGAATTGTCAACACAGAAGGGTGATGTCATCGCGTTTAACACACGGATTTGGCATTCCTCTTGGGGCGGCGGTGCTAACCGGCGGCAGATGGCTTGGATGATGCGAACACGACCACGGATGGCTTGGGAGATCGAGCGCATTGTTACATTCAACAAGAGCTATGCGAAGATGTGGGCCCCTGAGACTGGGCGGTTGGTCTCCGATCGGCTTTTCGAGACAGCAGGTCCAAATAGGATGAAGAAGATCCAACTGCTCAAAGAATTGGGACTGTGAACAATCTTGTGAGTGAGAAAACGGTACGCTAATCGGAAGTCTAAACAACATGCTCGAAACTACACTCTTTGATTCAACCTACGAAAGCCGCAAGCGCCCCTTGCTAAAGCAGTTGCTGGATGCGATTCGTCCGATTTATTCTGCGAACGAACTCAAAGTCTTACGCATTAACAGTGAAAGTCGAGATGTTCTCTCACTTCGCTCTGGACGAGGATTTGTCAATCGGGATATCCTCGAAACGGTGCTCGGAAATCTCCTTGAGTGTGTGGCACCGGGTTCCCACAACGCGCCGCGTCCAGAAAATAGTAAGGGCGAACTGTCAGAGGCGATTGAAGAGGTCGCCGATCAACTTTACGCGATGATCGCGCAGTCCTTTTTGGCGGTTACCGACGAGAGCGAGTTAGAAAGCCGCGCACTAGACACCACGTTCGCATTACTATGGGAATTGCCTCGACTGAAACAGCGTGCCTTATGGAACCGTTTTGCCTCTCTGAGAGATCCGGCGGTCTGGGATGCCTATCTACTCCACACCGGAATCTCCCGTGAAAAACTTATCGAACTGGATATCCGAGACAAGGTAGATGAAGCCATTCTAAAACGGGAATTTCACCCCTATCGAAGTGTCCTAGATGCCCTCGATTTGGCGTTCGCTTTTGACTATCAGATGCAGTTGGTTGTAAGTACGTACCCCGGTTGGCGAGTGCTCTTCTACCACGATGTTGGCTATCTCTTAACTCGGTTTGGTCCCGTTGAGGATAACCCGGACCTCTGCCGCACACCTGTCCCACTTTTACCCCGCGCAATTTCTGAACTTGGAGGCCGTTACTACCAAGCAGATCTCCATCCCGAAACACAAATTGGGGACGCTAATTTCTTGGAGCATCCCCATCGTGGCTTCACTACCGGACAGACCGGAGTTATCGGTTCTGGATGCGTCATCTATCCGTGTACACTTGGTGGCTTGAGCGTGAGGGTCCAACAACGTCACCCGATTCTTGGGGACTTCGTGCAGATTGGCACAGATGCAAGTTTGCTGGGACCGGTACGAATCGGAAATCATTCAACCGTCGGCACAAACACAGAGATCTACGGCTTCGTTGAGATTGGCACAGGTTGCCATATCGGCTCTTCAGTGGTCATCGGAACAATCCGGAGCGAAGCTATGAAGCCGGGCGTGATTCGTCTGGGAAAAAACGTATCGGTGGGCGGTGGCACGATCATCGAAAACACATCAGCGATAGATTTGATAATTCCAGATCAGTCAGAAATTCCTGCACGTAGCCATGTTACCAACGATGGCTTTGGACACCCTAGATATGTAGCGTAAAAAACAATGGTGCTAGCTGCAGTTCTCACCAAAGATCAAAAGGGAGAATTGAATGAAACAGATACAACGGGCATTAATTAGTACCTATGATAAAACCGAGTTGGTAACTCTTGCTAAAACGCTCGTTAAGCATGGTGTAGAGATCCTTTCCACGGGTGGTACCGCAAACACACTCCGCGAATCGGGGATTGAGATTCGCGAGGTTTCTGACTACACCGGTTTCCCAGAAATGCTTGATGGACGGGTAAAAACGCTCCACCCGAAGATTCACGGTGGCATACTAGCAATCAGGGATAACCCCGACCACGTTACTCAGGCGTCGAATCACGGACTTGAATTCATTGATCTGGTTGTTTCCAATCTCTATCCGTTCGAGGCAACGATTGCCAAGGAAGGGGTCGAACTCGCCGAAGCCATTGAAAACATCGACATTGGCGGACCGTCAATGATTCGGGCGGCAGCCAAAAATTATCGCGATGTAGCAATCCTCACGGATCCGAAACAGTATCCCGGTATTATTAAAGAACTCAATGCAAATGACGGTTGCCTTTCAGAAGATAGTCGGTTTGAGCTTGCTAAAGCAGCGTTTGCGCACACCGCGCATTACGACGTAGCGATTTCCCGTTACCTCGCCAATCTGGATGCTCCCGACAGCGATTTTCCAGAGCTGCTTGACCTCCAGTACGAAAGTACCCAAAGCCTTCGGTACGGCGAAAATCCTCACCAGCGTGCGGCATTCTATCGCACCCATGCTTCGCCTGAACCGTGTGCTGCGTGGGCAAACCAACTGAGCGGTCAACCGCTTTCGTTCAACAATATCCTCGACTTGGAAGCAGCGATTGAAATCGTCAAGGATTTTTCCGAACCGGCATGTGTGATTATCAAGCACAACAACCCGTGTGGATTAGCAACGGCCGACAATTTGGAAGTAGCGTTCAACGATGCCCTTGATTGTGATCGGACCTCCGCTTTCGGTTCCGTCATCGGTTTGAACCAAGAAGTTTCGCTAAAAGTCGCAAATACCATTCGTGAAGCAGCAAACGCAGGCGTCAAAGTCGATGCCATTATTGCCCCCAGCTACACCCCGAAAGCGTTGCGAGCACTTTCCCGCGTGAAACGCCGACCTATTCTCGAAACGGGGGAACTTCGGTTGGACGCGTCGGTAAAGCAGATTCGGAATGTTATAGGGGGCGTTCTGGTCCAAGACCGAGATCTGCATGAAATTACGCCTGATGACTTGAAGGTTGTCACGAAACGCCAGCCAACAGAGGAGGACATTCAATCTTTGCTGTTTGCGTGGAAGGCGTGTAAGCATGTTAAATCGAACTGCATATTGCTCGCTCAAGGCTCAAAGACGGTCGGAATCGGTGCAGGGCAGATGAGCCGTGTTGATTCGTGCATTATCGCAGCGCGAAAGGCGGGCGACCGAGCGAAAACCGCTGTCCTCGCGTCTGATGCCTACTTTCCTTTCCCCGACGGGGTCGAAATCGCTGGTGAGGCAGGTGTACGGGCGATCATTCAACCCGGTGGTTCGGTGGGTGACGGTCCTGTTATTGAAACCGCAGATCGGTACGGGATGGCGATGATCTTCACCGGTATCCGGCATTTTCGGCATTAAGAGGGCAGGTGAAAAGGGGACATCGTTAACCGTGATGCACGGAACGCAGATCTGCGTTCCCTACGGAAAAGATAATTCTACCATTACAAGGGAGAACAGATGGACGCAATTCGACTTATATCAGGCGATGAAATTCCTGTCCTGGGACTTGGGACATGGAACCTGCGGGATGAACAGTGCAAAACCGTCGTCAAAATAGCCCTTGAACTCGGTTACAACCATATCGATACAGCCTGGATGTATGCCAACCAAAAAGAGATTGGGGAGGCATTGCAAGAGGTTGGTGCAGTCAGAGAGGAACTTTTTATCACATCCAAAATCTGGCACACCCACATGAAGTACGACCAAGTTCATTCCCAATGCAATGAATGCCTTGAGGATTTGCAGACCGACTATGTAGATCTGCTACTGATTCATCATCCCGGCGATGGCGCGGTACCGATGGAAGAAACCCTGTCCGCATTCAACGAGATACACGATGCGGGGAGGGCGAAAAATATCGGTATCAGCAATTTTAGTATTGAGCAAGTGGATCAGGCAAGGGAAATCTCCCAGGCACCTATCGTTACCAATCAAGTGGAATATCACGCTCATAGCCAAGACGAGGATCTCTTGCAGCACTGTCATGCACTCCAGATTCCCCTGACCGCTCATCGGCCCTTAGCAGTTGGTGAAATCGTCAGTGATCAGGTCCTCGGAGGAATTGGGAACGTACATGGGAAAACGGCGGCACAGGTTGCTTTGCGATGGCTGGTCCAGAAAGGTTTGATTGTCATCCCCAAAGCCAGCTCTGATCCCCATTTGAGAGAAAATTTTGACCTGTTCGATTGGGAACTGACGCCTGAGGAGATGGAAACAATTAATAACCTGTGAACAGACGGAAACAACACACTCAGCTCTTTGGAGCAGAAGGATAAAGATTTTTCGCTACCTTGAGATTGATAACGACGGGAGGAATTCCATGATCAGACCTACTGAAACCCAGACAGCACAATGGGAAGAAAAGGGTTACCTTGTCTTTGAAGATGCGATTCAGGGTGATGAGTTGAAACGACTCCAAGATGTCTTTGATTATTGGGCAGAAAAGTGCAAGCCAGCGTGGTTAGATCGTATAGAGACTGGCGAAGCGGCTGCATCATTTTACGACATCCCAGATCCATTTGAGAAAGATGAAATCTTCGTAGACCTGATTGATCACCCCAGCTATTACGGCAGTCTGATGGCATTTACGGACGATGACTTAATCTTGTTGGGGCCACAGGTCCGCACCGTCCCGCCGGGTCCCGTATGCTACACCGGCTGGCATCCCGATGTACCACAGAGTAATCCACTGCATATCAAGGTCCAAGTGTATGTGAACGATGTCGAACCCGAATCAGGTGAATTTGCCTTCGTACCGGGGAGCCACAAACCGGACGCGGGACCTTACTCCAAGGCACAACGGTTAGAAGCGATGCCCGGTCATAAACGGTTTCCGGGAAAAGCAGGCACCGCGATCATGTTCAACTCATACGGTTGGCATACGGCGATGGATAACCACACAGATACGCCACGCAAATCGCTCATCCTCATCTACGAAAAACGAACCCCAGACAGGGTAGACCCAAAACGGTATACCTCCATTGCTCACCTCTGTACGACGCCGGAACGGCGCAAACTTTTCGGTTTGGAGGAATGATGACGCGAATAGATTCCCACCTCCACGTTTTCGCCAAGGTTTCCCCTGAATTTCCGAGAGAACCAACCCCCGTTTGTCCCGCCGATCGAGAAGAGACCGCTGAAAAGCTGCTGGGCGAAATGGAAGCAAACGATGTAGACCAAGCAATGCTGGTGCAGACGGGTGGAACTGCTATTGAACACCATGCGTATCTGCTACACTGTCTGAAGACGTATCCTGATCGGTTCCTTGGAATTGGGTTAGTACCTCCAGATCTTACTCATCCGGAGGATCACATGGATAGGCTAACGGACGGAACCGGGATTGTCGGTTTTCGGCTATCCTCGATTGGTGGTCCGAGAGATCCATTCGCTCGAATCAACATCAAGGAGATCAAAACCTACCCTATCTGGAAACATGCTGCAGAACAAGATTATGTCCTCTGGCTTTATCCTCGCGCGGTTGATGCTCACTTGCTACAGCATTTGATTGATGCCTTTCCGCAGGTGCGGGTCGTCCTGAACCACCTCGGCATCTGCCCCGGTAAAGGAAAATTCTCTTGGGACGCGAAGGGGCGCCCACGGGTTGAAACTATAGACTATAATCCCGCATTTCACACAACTCACCGTCTTGCCTGTTTCGAAAATGTTATGATGCATATTTCGGGGCAATATGCTTTTAGCAACGAGGCATAT
>JAJECO010000048.1 GCA_022822005.1 Candidatus Poribacteria bacterium | reverse complement strand
AAAGAGGAAAAAGGATAGAAATCTGTGTTCAACCCCGTTTATTGGTCCCATTTGAATCTTAAATGCTGATGGGATACCCTTCATCAGGTGGTTGCGGCGATAAATCGCCGAACTACAGGTATCTGAATGTTCAACTGCGTAGGTCCTAAATACTATCAAAAGGGGCTAATTGCTTCCGAATCAGTGAATCGCAATCGGATTACCGGGCGATCCGGTGCCACCTTTCAGTCTCAGTGGGGAGAAGATAAAGGCGAACTCGTAAACCTTATCTGCTGCGAGTTCTGCGGTAATGAGGTTCTCAATGTTATAGATGCCGTTTTTGGCGATGAATAGTTGATGGACAGGGGCAAAAAGCGATTCGTCAGGGTTCGGAATGACTTCAATTGCCCAGTTATCCGCACCCGCCATAACAATCTGTTTGTCAACCAAGTACTTGCCTGCGTCCATACCAATACCGGGTTCCGATCCGTTATAGCGCTCGTTGTCCGTCATCCAGAATTTGCCCCAACCGGTATGCGTCAGGACCACATCACCCGGACGTATCTCTACACCTTGCTTTTTTAACGTGCCCTCTATATCTTCAACCGTGATTTCGTAGCCGCCCTCAAGGTGTTCGACCCCTTTATAACCAGCAACATCAAGGAGCACCCCGCGGGTGACGAAAACACCAACGTTTTCCACTCCCAGTTTCTTCAGTCCATCGAGCTTGGCAAAGTCGAGTCGATTGTTTCCGTTGTAATAAAGATCGCCGATGCCGATGTGTCCCAATCCATCAAATTGGGTGCCAATCTGTCCAATCTCGCCGCTAACAATTTCATCATGCCATGTGACATTATTTGCGTGATCGGTGCTGCCAGTTTGGGGAATCAGCAAGCTATAGTGGCGCGTGCCGAACAGCGGCATTCCCGCTTCGTAAACCCGGCCGAGTTGGTAGACTTTTCCTTCCTTAATTAGACTGGCAGCTTCCAAAACCTTCGCAGCTGTCAGCAGGTTTGCCGCGCCGCGCTGATCATCTTCTCCCCATTTGGAGGGATACCATTTGGATTCTTCTGTGATTGTCCAAGTTGCTGTCAACGCGATTAGTAACACCGCGGAAAATAAGATTGCGAAAAATTTGACCACGTTTTTGTGTTTGTGAGACATTATTTTTTCCTTTCGTTTGTGGAGACTATTGCCCCTTTAAGAAATAGTCGTTATAGAGGAGACTGATCTGCTTGATAGCCTTCATGCCTTTCAATTAGCTGATAGACATATCCTATTTTGGGGAAGGTTCAGTGTAGCAAAATTTGAGGGCAAAGTCAAACAATTTCTGGGAAGGACAACTATGGAAGGATGATGCCGGCGTTAGGACAAAACTGAGGTTGCTTAACCTAATCTGGCAGATACAGACTTGAGATGTAGGTATGACTACAGCATTTTTTGGAGGGTTGACATCCACCGTTGGACGTGTAATGCCAAAGTTAGTTAAATTGCAACCAGAACCTAAAACTTAATCGTTAACTCGCCCACAAACTGTTTCGCCTGATTGCGGCTGCCAAAGACCTCGTAGAGATTGCCCGAAGCGTCAAAATAACGACGCACGAAATTACGACTGGTCTCCGCTGGATTAAGATCTGTGTATTCTAACCACAGATTCACATCCGTGAATACGTCCCAATTCCCTCCAATAGCCAGCGAACTTGCATCGCCCTCACCCTCTTGAGCTTGGCGGTTTAGATCTGGAAAAAGTGACTGTTGATAGAGATCTGTTGTGCCATCAAGCCGCTCGGCATACAGATTAAATTCCTTGTAGTGGTAGGCGTTAGGATTTATTATAAATTTCAGATTAGCAACAGCTGTATTCGTCAACGCTTGAGTCTCAAAATCGTAGCTATCTTCTTCCTTCGGCGGTGTTATATAACGTTCATCCTGTTCAGCATAAGTGAATACATCCGCAAGGGTTAAGTTCCAGCGTTCCGAGAGATTGTACGTCCAAAAGAAGGAGTTGTTCAATTGTAGCAGATTTAATTGATCATCGACATCCGCGTCAGCATCGATATCCTCATAGTCTTCGATGAAGTCATTATCACGATTGACTGCTCTACTATTATAAACTGCATTCATGTGCGATGGCTTAACCGTAAAACCTTCAATGGAATATTGACGAATGGTTAAATCGCCTCCATCGCGCAGGTAGATGTGACCGAGGGGGTCTAATGTGAGGAAAGCGAGATCATGGTCTTCTGCACTCCGTCGATCCACTTCATAAACCACGCGTCCTTTGTATGTTCCAGCGCTACTAAACCGCTGTACACGCGCGATGACGTTGTGATAAATTGTTTCACGAATTTCTTTGGTTTTTAGATCTTCATCTTCTTCCTGTTTGTTCTCATCTTTTTCGTCTTCTTTATCGAGATAGTCGTTAAGGTAACGGCGATATTCCGCCTCCTCAAGCAGACGGATTCGCCGATGCAGGATAGCCAAGTCGGACGTCTGCGAATTGGGGTTAAGATAAGCAGAACGTGGGCGAGTGGTGTCAATGACCGAATTGACAAGTCCTGTGCCAGTTGAATAAACATCGGCAAGTCCCTGTCCAGACGGTGAAACAACGTCCAAGAAATTTGCGAGTGGGCTTCCCAAAAACCTTTTGAATTGGCTCTTATCTTTAACCAAAATTTCGCCCGTCGATAAAGTAACAATGGCGATAGGTTTGATGAATTCTCCCTCTGCCCGTCCCTTTGTTCCAAAACTGGACATAAACTTTCCTGCCGCGTTAAATTTAACAACGCGATGGTTGCCCGTGTCCGCAATCAAGACGTTTCCTTCAATATCAATTTCGATATCTGATGCATCGCTATCAAACTCTCCATTGCCAGCGCCGTACCTGCCAAAGGTGTTCAACTTCTTCCCATCCGCACCAAATTGGTGGACCGTTGCATTTTTCGCATCTAACACATACAGTTGGCTTCGGTTGTCAACATCAATGAAAACTGCTCGATCATAGTTCCTCGGTTGATAGGCGAATGCCGTTTTGCCCTCCTCATCAATCATCAAGCGTGTGGGCAGAACCACTTTGGGGCGCACGTCGATCGCGTCAACAACATAAGTATGCTGTAATTCGCCATCTCGATTGAATTTATAAACGCAGGGACCAAACCAATAAAGCTTCGGATCCGCGGTTTCCGGGATATGATGCGGTATAGCCTGATCAACAACGTAGATATTACCATCTCCATCGACCGTAATATCTCCCGGCTTTCTCAGTATGCTCTCTATAGTCTTCTCTTTCGGAATTTGCATGATAAATTCACCGGTTGATGACAGTTTCTGAACCAACCGGTTATCTGCATCGCTGATATAAATATTACCTGTCGCATCAAATCCAACACGAATATTTTTACTAAAAAAACCGTCCGTTGAGCCTTTCCCACTGAACTCCCGCTCAAAGTTCAAAAAACCTACAGCAAATATGTCAGCCGCCTGCCAGACAAGAAGAGCAGGCATAATAAGCAAAAAAGCAATCGATTTTTTCATTAGATCAGGTGTCCTCAAATGATTTAGTTTTATATGTATTGATGTCTATCAAATCCATCTATCTATTTTATATTTTCAGTATAGCACGAACTATCCAAAAATTCAAGCCCTTAGAATTTGCAAGTGAGTGGGTGTGTATGTTCAGAGACACACCTCCCACGTCCCCATGTCCTAAGTGTCACTGAATCAAGACACTCTTCCCTTCCCTATATCTGTAAACCGGCTCAAATCCCTTGTCGCATAAGAGATTAGTAGTTTTGGCACGTCTCTTGCTCAACATGATAGCGCATCGTTTTGAAACCTTTGAAGATAGGTAAGCTGAAACACAATCTGAGATAAGGAGGAATAAGACCATGTTAGTTCGTATGTCATTCACAATTACAATGTCTATTTTTGGGGCGGGCTGGATCTGTTGCGTTATGTTTGGTTGTTCCGATCACGCAGCGGCATCACCGGTGGAATCTGAAATCCAACTCTTGCAGGTAGGGGCGTTTCACGGCGACGAGGTATCAGCAGAATCAGGGGAGGTCTGGATGGGACTGTACGCAACATCTGATGGATATGTACTAATTCCTTCGAGGATTACAGTCGAAACCGTTTATGATCCCCTCATTGATAATCGTGGAGAGAAGACCGGAAAAATGGTGTCGGTGGAAGAGCAGACCCCCCCACTTTTTCTCATAAAGGGTTTGGCTGCGCCCAATAGCAAATTCATCAAGACATTACCCGCTAAGCAAACTGTCTTGAGTCCCGGTAAGTCGCTTGACCTTGGATTGGACAGCAAAAATGAGTATAATCTGACGGCTTATGGCGAAGGAGATATAGGGCCAAACGGGTTTACTTCGTTGGAAAACTATAGTGTCGAATTATCGAACGGACAGTTATCTCAGGAACTTCTCGCATACGATTCAACAACTGGTGCTATACCCACCCTCCTTTGGGCAGGCGATATAGATGGGGACGCTCAATTAGATTTCGTGATTGACGCAACCCCACATTATGCCGTATATGCTGCTCCGATGCTATTCCTTTCGTCAATGGCGAAGGACGGTAATTTGGTCCAGAAGGTTGCAATATTTATCGCTACCGGCTGTTAGTGCAGACGATGCGCCTACCACTCTCGGTATTTATGGTTGTAGGTTACTCCCGATCTTAGGATAAACATAGGCTCCGGTGCTGTCGGCTCAACGAGTTCCAATGGAGGTCTTTCGCCTTATGCACCGTGAGTCGATGATTGTACGCTGGAATCATCCTGTCCTTTCGGAAATCGTAGACACAGTAGTCCGATCCTCCCTCCAATCGTACCTCTTATCCGCGAAAACTCAACTTCTTCCACTTCTCTGAATCTTTGCTGATTTTGCCTATCGCTTTGTACCCTCCCCAATTTCGCCTCAACATTTTCTACACTCCGTCGTCCAAAAAAGACCGTGCCAAAATTCATCAGCGCGGTTTTCGTTTTTGTGTTTCATCAAGGAGGTTTTCTTATGCACAGTGGGGGATTTTCCAGACGGGACATGCATCGGATGGCTCGCTCTACCGGTAGAAGGAGCAACGCCAGACGACCCGATGCAGAGATGACAATTTTAGAGGAGGTTCCAGCAGCACTTCAACGTCAGCTTGAAAGTGTGCTGGAGGAAAAAGAAGATATTAAAATTGCTATCTCAACAGACCTACAGTTTGATGGCAGTTACGGGAAAGATTGGGTGTTAGCGACAGAAAAACGCCTGCTTGCCTTTAATCAAAATGGTGTGCCTGCACCTGAAGTCCAAAACATCGCGCTTGAAGCCATTGACGAAATCGAAATACGAGAGTTGTATGGCAATAACTTCATGAAGGTACGAACATCAGAGGGAGCAGTTGAAGTTGCTCGTTACTCCAAGCGGTTAGCTCCCAAGTTTGCTGAAGCAACCCCAGAAATCGAAACGTTAATTGACAAGGTCAAGCCGGAAGACGCGGAAAAATCTAAGAGGCATCGGAAATTTGTCGATCCCGGAAAAAAGAAGATTAGATGTGAAACCTGTGGACGTCCGATCCCGCGGTGGTCTGACGTATGCCCGAACTGCGTCGAAAAAGGAAAACTCCTCGTTCGGTTGCTAAAATATGCGATTCCATTTTGGAAGGTTTCTGTGCCGGCGTTACTAATCATGCTGGTCATACGACTTGTAGGCGTCTATCCCCCCATTCTGAGCAAGAACCTTGTCGATGACATCCTCGTGCCTGCAACGATGGCAATGACAGGAGGACAACCGGTTGATCCGGGTGCATTTGGACAACTGTTGACCATTGTATTTATGATGGTCGGGGCGCATGTTTTCACGGCAGTTTTCTCAGCAGTGCGGGGGTACATGATGACGTGGGTCGGCCAACGTATCACCTTGACATTGCGGAATGATGCTTTTCAGCACATGAGTGTCCTTTCTCTTGATTTCTATCAACAGCGGGAGACGGGAAATCTGATGTCACGCATTACTCAGGATGTCGGGCGGCTACGAGACTTTATCGCTGAGGGATTGCAGGATATTATCGGCGATTCAATGGCATTGGTCTATATGTGCATTATCATGTTTGTTATTAACTGGCAGCTGGCACTTTGGGTATTGCTTCCCATTCCTCTCATTGTCCTGTTCTCATTCTACTTTGGACACAAGATGCACAAGGTTTTCCATGTCCTGTGGAGACGCTACGCCGGGATTAGTACAATTTTGGCAAGTACAATTCCAGGGATACGGGTTGTCAAAGCGTTCACCCGTGAGAAATACGAAGTCGATCGTTTCGAAGAACAGACCCACCAGGTTTTTGAAGGGGAGATGAATGCCGCCAAGCTGTGGACACTTTATCAGCCAATCATGACTTTCCTGACCTATATTGGAACAGTGCTCATCTGGTTAGTTGGGGGACGCCAGATCTTGAATGGAGAATTAACGCTCGGCGAGATTATGCTATTCATGACCTATATGACCCAGTTTTTACAGCCCGTAAGAACGCTTGCTCAGATGAACCGCCGATTCCTAAGAGCCGCAACTTCTGCTGAGCGGGTTTTTGAGATCCTTGATACGCCGCCCAGTGTCGCGAGCCGTAAAGATGCCGTTGATCTTCCAAATATGCGGGGTCAGGTCGAATTTCGCGACGTTTTCTTCTCTTATGATAATGAGAAAAACGCCATCAACGGTATTAGTTTTACCACTAAGCCGGGAGAGATGATTGGGCTGGTTGGACATAGCGGTGCGGGCAAGAGCACCCTTATCAATTTAGTCACCCGATTCTACGATCCCAATGAGGGTGACATTCTCATTGATGGTCATGATAGTCGTGATATCGAACTCCGGTCTTTGCGGGGACAAATCGGAGTGGTGCTGCAGGAACCGTTCCTGTTTGAAGGCACCGTCGCCGACAATATCGGCTACGGGAAACCGGATGCAACGCGTCAGGAAATTATCGCAGCGGCTAAAGCTGCAAACGCCCACGACTTTATCATTAAATTTCCCGATGGCTACGACACAACGGTCGGCGAAAGGGGCGCGCGCGTCTCCGGTGGAGAACGTCAGCGGATTTCCATCGCTCGTGCCATCCTCAAAAATCCACGCATTCTCATCCTCGATGAAGCAACTTCGTCCGTTGATACGGAGACCGAGTCAAGAATCCAAGAGGCGTTGGGGCGGCTGATTCAAGGACGAACCGTCTTCGCGATCGCACATCGCCTTTCGACGCTCAAACATGCCAATCGGCTCGTTGTCCTCAAAGAAGGGACAATTGATGAGATTGGTACACACGAAGAGCTTATCGCCAAAGGTGGAACTTATGCCAACTTATGCGAAAAGCAGACGGAACTCTCGAAGATTCGGGCGTGGTAAAAATGGGATGTGAAAGGAGCAGATACAGTGAAGCAGCCTATTCGGATTGAAGATGAGGCGCAATTTCTTGATCCTAAACTCGTGAAAATCAGTCACAATCAGTTTGCAGAATTGCAAGCGGAACTCCCAGACGGTTCAGTTCATGCGCCGGTTGAGCCGGTGCGCACGTTTCCATTGACCCAGCCGGATCAATATATCAGTCTACTTGATGCCCAGAAAAACGAGCTTGGCTTGATTGAGGATATAAACCAGTTAGAAAGGGCGGATCGGACACTTTTGGCGGAAGAGCTAAAAAAGTGCTATTTCATGCCAAAGATCACGAGGATTTACTCCCTTGAGGGACAGTTTGGTGTCACACAGTGGGAAGCTGAGACCGACAGCGGTTCCGTCTTTTTTGACCTGCGTTCTCGGAATGATATCACCTCACTCAGCGGCGGACGGGTGTTGATCAAAGATATTGATGGGAATCGATACGAAATTGTCAACTATCATCAATTAGATCCGAAGAGTATAGCCCTCCTTGAAACACAGATCTGATATGCAAAACGTGGGATAGTAGCACCCCATGTTTCATGCAAGGAGGATTTTGAATCACCAATGAACCATGCAACACTTGCTCTCATTCTCAGTATCATCGCTGTGATACTTGCTGCCTCTAAATGGATCTATGATCTCCGCGTGGACCATGCTGACAAACGGAGCCACAGTCGAAGGCGCCGAGGCAGTCATGTCAGTGTCGAATTATTAGCAAGACAGACAAACTGCTTTATTACACGCGGCGGACATCTGCTCTTTCTCGTTTCGTGTCGCATCTATAACGAAGGCGATCAGGTTCCTGTTACAGTTCAAGCGTGCCAGTTCCAAGCGAAGATTGGACACAGGTGGCAAGATACGGAGCTATATGAAGTCCCCCACGCAGTGCTCTTCCCAAGCCTACTGCGCAACAGCCTCCCTATTATCTTGGAACCGGAAGAACGACAGGATTTTTATGAAGTTTTTGCTCTTGATGCGTTGATCCCGAGTACCGCCATTAAAATCCGACTCAAGTTCCAAAGTGGGCTTGGAAAAATGACAGTCTGTCGGGATACCTTCAACCATCGCGTCGATGATCACGCAGTTTTCGATATTCTGTTTCGTGTTTTCAAATAAAGCTGACACTGCCACGCATCGACGTTGATAACTGTCTACTGAGCCAAGAACTTATACAAAATGTGCTTTAAGAGGACAGCCATGAATAGGAACAAGTACATTGCCATTTGGGTAGGGATTTTATGGTTCGTTTTTGTCGTTGCAACTTATGGACAGGAGAGGGCAGGTGGACCAGCATTGTCATACGGAGGACCTCCGGATCCAGAACAGATGGCTATGAAAAGGGGAGAACTTTCGGGACTTGGCTTCACCTTCATCGATGGCGAACCGTTCTTGCGATTTCAGCTGCAGCCGGAGATCGATCTCGGTAAAGTCGGATTTGGACTTGGGCTTGTGCTGCTTTATAACTCCTCCGATGACGGCGAACATACGCTCCTCGCTGAGGATGGCGAGACGTGGGACGATATCAGTACCCTCCTGCGGATTGTGCGCTATGTGCGTTATGGCCATCTCAGTGAGTCATTTTATACCCGGTTCGGTGCACTGGACTACGCCACTATTGGGCACGGGTTCATCATGTCAGGCTACTCAAACTATGATCGTCGCGGCTTGCGCCTAAATCTCAGTACGGAGACGAAGAGGGCTGGCGTTGAAACGATCATTAATAACGTTGGTGCCCCAACTGTTTTCGGCGGACGGATGTTTGTTCGTCCTTTGCAACAGGAGGAAGGTGGTATACCACTCTTCAACAGCCTTGAATTGGGCGCAACCTATCTGACGGACATTGAACCCGATCTAAAGTTGATGCCGAACGGAGATCCACTTATCGCACTGGGAGTCGATATCGGTTTCCCACTCATTCATAACAAGTCGCTGCGCTTGGACATATATGATGACGTAGCTTTTTTAAACACGAAATCGGGATTGAAAGCAGATGAAATTGATGAGATAAACGATGTGGCAATGGGGAATGCGATTGGAGTTGGTATGTCACTTTCTCAAGCCCTTTTTAAGGTGGAGTACCGCACCTTTGGCGCACGGTTTTATCCAACTATTTTTGATTACACCTACGATGCCGCTAAAGGTGTCGCTCCCGATTTTTTGGGGATGGATGAGGAGGACGATGACGCTCCGGCAAGGCGAGGTTACTTCTCAATGGTCGCCGTGAGACCAGTGCCGCAGGTCAATCTCATAGCGACTTTTGAGGATTATACCAACACAGAGCCAAGGTTATACTTGGGTATCACGGAATCTGGCATAGCCGAGCGGACATCGTTCCGAGCATTCTACGTCAAGCGCAACATCGGCGAACCAGACATCGGTTTTCCAGAAAAGGAAGGGAGTAAAGATCCGAGCTTTTTCGAGGATCTCTTCCGGCTTGATGGTAAATCCGCGTTCATCGTGCGAATCGGATATGAGATCTTTCCGAGATTTGAGGTTGCTGTTCTCCGTGAATACCGTTTCCGACGGATAGAAAGTGCAACAGGTAAGACACACTTTGAGCCAATTCAGAAAACCTCAGTTGAGGCCGGTTTCAGGCTCAATTTCTGATTAGGATAGGACGTGTTGACATTTATGTGGAACTGACCGTGATCGTAGGGGCAAGGTTCGTGGGTTGGGAGACCCAACCCCTATGGAGAAACCTGCGTTTGTGTGCCCTCGATTATCTGGTTGCGATGAAGTGTCAACTAAACCTAGTCAATCTCCCGAAAATCAGGTACTTCAACGGGCTTTCCGCCCTGCGCAAGTGACTCCTCAGAAACCAGTCCCGGCACTGTGAGATCCATAGCATCGTAGACATCAATAGGTGGCTTAGTATCGTTAATGATGCTATCAACAAAGCCGCGCATCTCAAAGTACTCCTCGGTCACATCTCCGGCTTTCACCGCTTCCTCCGGCGGGTTTTTCCAACTCTCTGGTAAGAACTCCTCCTCAAAGTCTGCAAGCGCTTGCCACTGACCGGGCTGATGATAATCTGCCAGCCAAACCTTCTCTATATCCCCCAATCCACGTGTGCCTTCATAACAACCTTTTGTTCCCTGCAAACTCAGGTATGAATTCGCCGGACGATTGGAGAGCATATCAATACGGATTTTAATCAGAGCTCCGCTTTTAGTCTTGCACAGCATCATTACTGTATCTTCCATAGCGTGCTCGGGGTCGGTACGCACACCAGTCCCAAGACAACACACCGAAACGACCCGCTCGCCGAACCAATCCATCACTGGACCGAGGCTGTGCGTCGCATAGTTACACCGATTGATCCCGACCTGCCAATAGTATCGCCAAGTCGGATTGCCACTGCTGTCGTGGTGCAGCACTTTAATGTCATGGAGGTATTCACCTTCGCCAAAGTAAATGTCTCCGAACAAGCCTTGACGCACCATGTTTCCAATTAGCATTCCGGATCGCGTATAGCACTTATTCTCTGCCATCATATACTTCGTTTTGCTTTCTCGCACCGCTCTTACTAACTCATAGCACTGTTCGATGGACGTGGCAGCTGTCACCTCACTGATCACATGCTTTCCTGCCTCCAACCCCGAAATAGACTGCGGCACATGCAGGTTTTCGGGGGTCCCCAGCACGACGATATCAATATCATCTGCGAGCATCTCTTCATAATCTGTGAACCGTTTAGGGATACCAAATTGCTCTCCGACTTCATGGAGGGTATCTTCGTTCAAATCACAAACTGCGGTCACCTCTGTTTCGGTGATGGTTGTGAACGGACGGATATGCCCGGCGCCTCTACGTGCTCCAACAATGCCAACTTTTAATCGATCCTTCATCTGCAGCTCCCTTTTTACTTTGAGAGTATTTATGGTCAAGTGCTTTCGTACACCACGCGGAGATTTTACTCGATTTCGGGCAATTGTGCAATCGCATAGTATTGGAACCGAGCTATTAATTCTCCGATTCGACCTTCTCTCTGAATCGTGAGAAAACAAATCTTCCCATCAGCATTGATGATTGTGATATAATATCAACTGCGGGGTGTTGTTGGGACGGTAGGAAGTGTAGATGAGCTGAGGGAAGGGCAGACTTTCCTCCTGCTCAGGGGGATTTTTACCAAATGTGTGCATCGTGGGCGGCAATAAAACCTCATTTATAGATAGTCGTTCCGGGATGGTAACGTGCCCAAGCAAACCAGTAAATATTCATCGCTGGCAGTCGCTCTAACGTGTGTCCTTTGAGTTTGCCTTTGGTTGCCATTCCGGTGATAAGGTTCCAAGTTGTATCCGTGGTGGTATCTTTAACAGTGTAGCCTCGCGCTTGCTCAAACGTCAATGTTTGCCCTTCCACAGTGCGGAGAAAAACGGCGGTGGCATTCGACTTCAAATCGTGGAAGGCTAACACAGGGGCGTTGCCTACTTCGTCGTTGATGACTGATCTTCTCCTAAAAGACCTAAAGGGATAAGCACGATAGCTTTCATTGACGCGGACGCCAACAACCAATGCTTTATCCATCAGGCGGTCGTCGGTATACCGTGTACCACTTATACCCGCGATAGGACTAGCATGGTATTGGGCGTAATTATCTACTATCGGATCTTGGCGCAGCTTCTCTGGGCGACGAGGATCGCTTGGCACGGAGAGTACCTTTGTCAAAGGATGGTTGCGTTTCCAATCTTTCCAGTTGATTCGTGGCGTACCGGCCAACATCTTTAACCGCTTACCCTTGAGTTCACCTGCCATCGCTTCACCGGTAATGTGCGACCAGAGAGACCGAGTTTGATGGTCGTACATAAGCAGCGCATCGCGTAAGAGTTTGCCGGATACACCAAACGTATAGGTCTCTCCATCGAGTTCACGACTATACACGATAGCCGTCTTGCAGAGTGGTCACCAAGTTGTTGCGATCTTGAGGCCACCGACCTCATCATTGACGATTTCGTGTCCGTTAAGTAGATAAATCGAGTAAGCGCGGCTGTCGCCGTTAAAACTGACACCGATAACTGGCGAGTCGTCCCCTATTCTTGCTTCAGCGGCAGAGACAAATTCTGGATGTAGGATTGCAGGAATCGCGTCGTACGGGAGGGCTGTGAGGATTTGGTCACCGGAATAATCTTGTACCCGTGCTTGTGCATTAACTACCCCCGAATTTCGGACGCAACCGAGCAGTATGAAAACTGCTGCTGTCAGTAAGAGCGTTAATTTTCCTCTCATTTTTTACCTTTCTTATTTGGCGACAGGTATGCTTTCTGATAATCGTTTGAAGGAGACAAAAAGGGTTCCGATTTCATCCTGTTTCTGAAAGTATACCACACCGCTGGATAGTATTCGTAATTTAACTCACGGATTTTTCAAATTCCCAATTCTGGAGGTATTGTATTATGAGATATGGTTCAGGTAGCCATACCTATGAGATTCAAGAAGGCTGGGGACAACTCCCCGAAGGTTGGAAGTTTGGTTGGATTCCCGCAATCGCTGTGGATTCGCAAGACAGGGTTTATGTTTACAGTAGAAGTGAACGCCCGATGATTGTGTTTGATCGTGAAGGCGCCTTCCTCGGATCGTGGGGCGAGAACATCCTTAAGGACTCGCACGGCATTTTCATTGATGCTGAGGACCACATCTATTGTGTCGAGCGAGAGGAGCATGTCATGCACAAATTCACCTCTGACGGTGAACTTCTAATGACGTTGGGGAACCCCGGTCAACCCGGTGCAGAGGGCGAACCTTTCAATCTACCAACAGACCTTGCACTCGGTCCTGATGGCGAGATGTTCATCAGCGATGGGTACGGAAACGCACGGATCCATAAATACGCTCCAGATGGTAAATATATTATGTCTTGGGGATCTCCGGGAACGGGTGCCGGCGAGTTCGATCTGCCGCATTGCGTCCGTGTGGACCGCCACAACCGTGTAATGGTCGCAGATCGGTCGAACAACCGCATCCAGCTTTTCACGCTTGACGGCGAATATATCGAAGAGTGGGGTGGATTCTTGGAGCCGGATACCATCTTTATTGATGATAATAAGGATATTGTTTACATTGCGGAGCTACAACAGCGCGTTACAATTTTGACGCTTGATGGTGAAATCATCACCCAATGGGGTAGTGAGCGCGGCAGCACTGTTCCCGGTGAGTTTTTTGCCTGCCCACACGGTATCTGGGTGGATTCGCACGACGATCTCTATGTCACTGAAGTGCAGGCGGACCATCGCTTACAAAAGTTTATCCGACAAAAATAACTCGGCTTTGTTACATTGTGGGACGGGCTACAATGAGGGATAGAAAATGTCGAACACAAAAGCAATCGAACGCCGCGTACTGATCACTGGAGGTGCCAGCGGTTTCGGATTGGCTATTGCTGAGACTTTGCTCGCGCAGGGGGCGCAGATAGCAATCGGCGACATTGATTCCGATCGGTTGCGAGAAGCTGTCCAAAACTTGGATAAGGGTGGTGATCTGCTATCCTTGGAACTCGACGTTACCTCTCCCGTTTCAGCGAAGGCAGCGGTGGGGGCTTGTCAAGAGACCTTCGGTGGACTGGATACCTTGATCAATTCAGCGGGGGTCATCCACTTTGCGCCATTGGCAGAAATCCGCGAATCAGATTGGGATCGCGTAGTGGATGTAGATCTGAAGGGACCGTTCTTGTGCAGCCAAGCTGCAGCACCGCTGCTATGCGAGAATGGGCGGCGTGGACGTATTGTCAACATCGGTTCCGATGCAGCAAAGATTGGCTGTCCGATGATTCTCTCATACTGCGCAGCAAAATTTGGTGTTGTCGGTTTGACCAAAGCGTTGGCTGCCGAGTTGGCACCCTACGAGGTGACTGTCAACTGTGTTTGTCCGGTGGGAGTTTCAACAACCGGTATGGGGCAAACGGTTCTCGACTGGAAGATTGGTGCGACAGGACAGAAGATCGATGAAATCCTCACGGGAACCGCAGCAGGCATTCCGCTCAAACGCAATGCTACGGTGGCGGATGTTGTCAATGCGGTGATGTTCTTTCTGTCCGATGAGTCTGCCTTTTTAACAGGCGTTGCTCTTGATGTTGATGGCGGCTTACTCAGTACCATGCCGGTCCCGGGAACTAAGGAATAGTGTCCTCAAAGGAGGAATGCCAATGCAGCGTGTTGCTTTTGTTATGCGTGTGAAGGAAGGACAACAGGAGGAATATATCCGACGGCATCAACATGTGTGGCAAGAAGTGTTATCAGATCTGAAGCGAGCGGGTGTTCACAAAATGAGTATCTTCATGTTTGGCTTGCAACTCTTCCTTTACATGGAGGTGGAGGATTACGCAGAAGCCGCCCGCATCTTGGCGGAAAGTGATGATTCTGTGCGATGGGAAGAATACATGGCACCGATCATGGAAGGTGCGACCGGCGAAACGTATGATCCTGCTAACGCTTATCCAGCAGGTTTGCCCGAAGTCTTTTACTGGCAAGCCGATTGAGGAGTGAGTTGGTCAGTAGAAGGGAACTTGACAATCGAGGGAGGATTAATAGAGTGAAACCGATACAAACTATTCTGCTTCTATGCTGGGTCAGTGTTATTGGATTAGGTTGTGGAAAAATGTATTCGTCCATCGCTATTGATAACTTGGGTTCGCAACTCGATAGCTACGAAGGACAGCGCATATCAATATTTGGTGTTCCAGAAGCTCCTCGCCACGGTGATTTTTTGCCACCAATGCCCTATAGTCAAGGACAGTGGCGGATCGTTGTCAACGATGTGAACTGCACGGAGACGGTAAATTTCGAGAATCAGCCTCGCATCCGGTCGATGGTCCAGATAGCAGCAGCCGCCCGGAAGGAAAATCGTCCAATCAGAGTCTCAGGCATCGTCAGGGACGGACAATTGGAGATCGAGTATTTTGAGGGACTTCGTACCGATACAGCGTGGCATAAAGATGAAAATCCGTACTACTCTTATGCTGCCTACTACGAATGGTATCCGTTTGCCTACAGCCCTAACGCTCGGGTTCCTAGGATTTCAAAGGTGCAGTAGTGCAATCCACTGATAGTTTATAACGCTGCATTCTGAATGGCCCAAAAGATCTGTCGCACGTTCAATTGCACCGTCATACTAACTTCTTGAACACAAAAGCTCCCAACTCGTAGCTTATCACGCCACCATCCTCCCCAAACTTAAAGAGAGCAGTTTCTCCGGCTGCACGGCCACCGTCGACAAGCCACTCCTCCTTCTTGTCGGTCGGTTCAAGGATTGCTGGGGCGTGTAGGGAATATGCAGAACCACCGTGACCCGCAAGCCGCAAGCTACCGTCACGGAATTCAACGTTCACATCAATGCCCGGTTCGGCACGGTAGTAACCGACATAGCGTTGCAATGCCTCCGGCGTTGATTTAAGCGTTGGCGGTAGTGGTACAGGCTGCGCCGCTTCGTCGGCGTTCAGCACTATCTCAAGTGTCTCCTGCGCTATATCAAGACCGCCATGCGGGGGCCACATGTTGATGAAAACAACCACGCCCGTCTTACTCGGAACATTAAACCACACCTGTGTTCCAAACCCGTGGATCCCGCCACCATGATTGTGATAGATGTGGTTCCCAATGCGGGTTGCCCGCCAGCCCAAGCATTGCCCCGCCGACCAGTCTGGTTCAACATATTGGGGCTGTTGAATCTCCACCAGTGTTGGACCCTTGAGCACCTGTGCATCACCTCGGTTTCCACGGTCGGTTTGAAATTGGAACGATATCCATTTTGCTAAGTCGCTGACCGTAGAATGTAGTTGCCCCGCCGATGAAATTCCGTTCAGATGTGTATAAGGGGCGCGCTCAGGGCGATCTTGGTAGGAGGTCGGGTTATAGCCGACGAAGAAGTGAGGACGCAGTTCGTCCGTGAGGTCAAATACTGTGGAGGTTAGGCCAAGCGGCTCAATAATATTGGCGTGGACGTATTCGGTGTATGGCGTACCGGTAATCCTATACACCACCTCGCCGAGTAAGCCAAATGCGAGGTTTGAGTATTTGAAGGCGGAGTCCTGCGGGATGACAATTCCGGTTTCCGGCAGTTTGGTAAGCATCTCTTCACGGCTTGGGAAATGAAGGGCATTCCAACCGTGCGTCGGTGATTCTGTGACCAATCCGGATCGGTGCGTCAGCAATCGCCGGATCGTCACGCCTTCGATGTCATCGTGGACAGCACGAGCCGAAGCGAATTCGGGAATATGCTGTGCTAATGAATCTTCTAAGGTAAGCCGTCCCTCATCCCGCAGCTGCATGATGGCAGTTGTCGTGAATGTCTTGGTCACTGAGGCGATGCGGGCAATCGTGTTTTCCGTAGGCTTTTTACTTGAATCAAGATCTGTTGTACCAAACCCACCGAACCACGCGAGTTCTTGGTCTCGGATAACCCCGAGTGCCATACCGGGCAGCTTATACTTTGCAACGGTCGTTTCTGCTAAGTGTTCGATGTCTGGTATCAAATTTTGGAGAACACAGTCTGCCATTTGTAATCTTTCTATTCCGTTGGTTGAGGTTTGGGGTCCGCCAAAACCCTTTCCGGGCTTGCACCGACTAAGTTATGAAAAACTTCCGGATCGGTCGCCCCCTCAGTCGCGATGATAACGACTCGGCTGTTACAGTCGAGTTCAAGCTGCTGACGCAGATTTTCGTCACGGGTTGTTGCCAGAAATCCTGCCCACGCTGCAATCCCTGTTTCACCAATGACAACTGGAGAATCTCCGCCGACACCTGCCGTTGCCTGCCGTATCGCATCAACCGCCGCTTCGTCAGGGATAGTCAGAAAAGCGAAAGCACCACCCTTGAGAATCTCCCACGCTTGGGCTGAAGCGGATTCCACAACCAGACCGTCCATAACTGATCGACCATCACCGCTGATGGTTGCTGCTCTGTTTTCGATCATGCTTTGGTACAGGCAGGCGGATGTGGTTGGCTCGACGACAACTATCCGTGGATGGCTGCTACCATATCGTTCCCACAAATGCCCACAGGTTGCACCGGCAAATCGACCGCCACCGCCGGGGACAAAGACGTGAGTGGGTGGCTGGACTCCCCTGAACTGTTGAGCGATTTCGTCCGCGACCATTGCGTAGCCTTGCATAATCGCACCGGCAATGTGGGGATACTCGGCAGATTTGTCATCCGAGACGACAAAATAGCCTAATCTCTCAGCATCCGCAAAAGAACGTTGCACTGCTCGGTCATAGTTTCCCGGCACCCTCACCACCTCTGCACCATAGGCAGCAATCGCTTCTTCCCTGCCGGCACTGACGCCATCGTTCATGTAAATGGCGCACCGACAACCGAACATACGGGCACCCCAAGCTAACGCTCGTCCATGGTTGCCTGATGTTGCTGCTGAAACAACAATCTCTTGCGTCACCGATTCATACTTTCGATCTATCAAATCCTGCGTTGTGACCGTTTCCACACCGGTGGCTTTTCTGATTTCGCCCTTCAACACGGACAGCATTGCGTAGACAGGACCCGTCGGTTTGAAACTCCCTACCTCGAATCGATATCCCTCATGTTTGCACCACAGGGCCCTGACACTGCTTGCCATAGCAAGACCGTTCAGTGCGATTAACGGCGTCGGTTGATAACCGGGCAACTTTGTAACCTCCGCTTCCACGTTGGCAAAGGCATCCTGATTCAGTAATGCCTTCTGCGCCGGACCGTACTCCGGGGGAGGGTGGGCTTCCGGATTGATAAAAAGATTGGTTTCGTAAGTATTCATACTTTTTCGCTTTGATTAGTTAAGCGTTGTTATAGGGCTGCCACCCGACCCTCGCCACGCGGGTCAGTGCCACCGGATTGGACAGCCGGATCATCCGAAAGCACAACGGCGTGACCAGGCCCGCCGATGCCTGCCTGCGACTCGACCTGATGTCCTCGTTCTCGTAGTTCTTCTAATACCTCCACCCCGGCCCGTTCCTCAATGCCAATCGGTTCGGCTCCTTCGTTATGTACACGAGGCGCGTCTAAGGCTTCTTGCGCGGTCATCTGCAAATCGATGAGGTTGACTGAGATACTAAGCTGATTGTTTGGAATGGTACGACCGCCGGGGATGCCATAAGTTGCAAAGGGAGCGTTGTCCCGGAGCGCTAACATCGGAGCCATGTTATGCAATGGGCGCTTCCCAGGTGCAATGGAGTTCGCATACCCCGGTCGTGGATCGAAACGACCAACCCCGTGACCAAACAGCAGACCGGTCCCCGGCACAGTGAACATTGAGCCAAACCCACCGCCATGCGTCTGTGTGAGGCTCACCATATTTCCGTGGCTATCCGCCGTGGAGATGTGACTGGTGCAATTGAGCGGTTCGTGATACACAATTTTACCCGGCTTCGGTGATTTCAGCCCCTCTTTCAACTCTGGTGTGAATTTGGTGACGAATGAATCCGAGAGTTCCTCTGAGACATCAATCTCCACAAAATCGGGGTCACCAAACCGGCTGAGTCGCTCGGGCCAACCAATTTTCATCGCTTCAGCAAGGAGATGCGTACGCTCAACGAGAGAGGTATCCCCAATGTCATACGACTCGATCAACCGGAGTATCTGCAAGGTGGTTAACCCGCCTGCACCAAGAGGGGCGGTGTAGACCTGATAACCCCGATAATTGATTTCATACGGTTCAAGCACCCTCGGCGTATAACGCTGAAAGTCTTCAACGCTCAAGCATCCACCGCTTTCTTGAATACAATCAGAAATCGTTTCTGCGATACTGCCCTGATAAAAAGCGGGAGATCCGCCTTCGGCGACAGTCTCCAGTGTTCGAGCGAGATCGGGGTTTGTAAGTCGTTCACCCGGCTTCGGTGCCCGACCATTCTTCAAGAAAACACGCGCTGTCTCCGGAAAATCCTGCAGCCATCGTTCCGCGTTTCCAGCCATAGCGCCTCGATTGGCAGTATTGGGAACATATCCATAACGAGCAGATCGGATGGATGGTTGTATGACCTCGGCGAGTGGCATAGAGCCAAATTGCTCAAGTGCCAAACAGAGTCCTGCCACCACACCCGGTACGCCGACTGCCAAGGGACCGTGCAGATTGACCCTTCCCGGTACACGATATCCTGCCGGGGTATCGGTTTTCTCGATGGTGAACATCTGATCCGACGCCGCAGCGGGTGCCACGGTATTGTAGTCAATAGCAACAACCTTCCGCTGATCCGCCAGATAGATGACCATGCATCCACCATATCCCGCGATGCCGTTGTGGCACGGTTCAACGACCCCTTCGGTAAAAGCAGCCGCGATGGCAGCGTCCATTGCATTACCGCCTGCTTGGAGGATCTTCATACCTGCGTCGGCAGTTCTGGGGTGAGGTCCAACTACAGTGCCATACTTTCGTTGACGTGGTTCCATACGGGATTTCCCCTTCCTCTCGTCAAGTTCGTAGATTACCTGAGTTTATTAAGTCCTCTCCAATTCAGACATCTGAACTGGTGCATTCCGTTCAGCGCTCAGTTTAGCTGCTTCAATCACCGCCATCGAATGGCGCACAGAATGCCCGCTTGCATCGGGTTCGCGGCCTTCGAGGCAGCAGTCTGCAAACTCTCGGATCTGGTTGGGCATCCCCTCTCGGCTCGATCCCTCCACCGATACCTCCTGCCCATTGACAGTCAGTTTATCGCCCGATAGCATCATCGAGCCTTCGCTCCCTACAATATACTGATCATGGGCACCGGTGTGGGAGACGACCGTCTGCGACAGCACACTCACCGCGCCATTTTCGTGCGTCATCATGGCAGTATAGGAATCCTTTTGTCCTTGGTACAAATCGGTACTCTCTGACCCTTGGGCGTAGACCTGTGTTACAGGCGAATTAAGATACCAGTGCAGGATATCATATTCATGCGGTCCAAAACAGTAGAGAACACAATTGCCACCGATCTCCAGATCGAGATACCAATGTCGAGAGTCGCTCCCCGCGGGTGTTGGATTGAAATAGCTGTAACGTCTCCGTATCAGGTGTCCCACTTGCCCGATTTCTCCGTCAGCAATCATTTTCCGTATGCCACGGTTTACGGGATAGTACCGCATAACTTGACCCACCATCAGAATCTTCCCGGCTTGGTCACAGGCATCAATCATCCGGTCGCAATCTGTAAGCGTCAACGCCATCGGCTTTTCCACCAATACATGCTTGCCCGCCGCCGCAGCTGCAACCACCTGATCGGCATGTAAAGAATGAGGTGTACAGACATGTACCGCCTCTACCCGCGCGTCCCCTAAGAGTGGCTCAAGGTCTGTATAAACGCTGGCACCATGATCCCCCGCTGCTGCGCCCGCTCGATCTGGGTCTACATCCATGACCGCAACCACCCGGATATTATCGTTTGCTTCGATTGCGTTCATATGTGATCGGGCAATCCCTCCCGCACCGATAACTCCTACCGACAGTACATTGCTCATACGCTATCTCCTCAACTGAAATCTCTCTATTGGCACAGGCCTGTGCCCTAAAGCCGGAACGAGATTCATTATACGGATATATCTACCTGCGTCAATTAAAAAATAGGGCTGACATTCTGCCAAATCACTTTCCGCTGGATCTCGCTCACAAAATCGTCTATAATGTTACCAACCAACAGAACTTAAGGTTCATTTGTTACGGACAACAGGAGGAATCACGATGGTAAACGGATACTTGACAGAGGAGCAACGCAAACACTGGGATGAGGAAGGCTATCTCATTGTGAAACAGGTGCTGTCCCCCGCAGAGATTCGTACACTTCTGGAGGCTGTCGATTCGGTTATTGAAGAGTACATTCGGGAAACGCAGGGTTCAGATGCACCCCGGTTTGGTCAGGGTGCTTTCACGATCATTCGGGCGATCGAAAGAACGGATGCGCTGGACACCTTGACAGATCACCCCAATTTATTTGGTACAATTCTCGCATTGATGGGCCCCTACCTCCAAATCATGGGTACGCAGATCTACACTCGGCATCCCAGCGATGATCCGTTGCTGAGTTTCCATACGGATGCTGGTCCCTCGCTGCAACAGATTCATCCCCATCCCCAAAGCCTTCCGCTGCAATTCAAGGTTCAATTTTTCCTAACCGATGTATCACAACCGAACAGTGCCAATTTCATGTTGGTGCCGGGCAGTCAGCGAGAACCTTTCCCTGAACACCCGGAGCCCGGATTTATGCCAGACGGAGCTATTCAAGTGCTTGCCGATCCAGGTGATGCTGTTATCTTTCCGTGGGCGCAGTGGCACTCGGTCGGACCAAATAAAACCGATCGGATTCGGAAAAGTGTTACCTTCCGTTACGGTCAGATGTGGAGCCGGCCCTACGACTACGAAACGCTTCCGCCACATGTACTGGAACGGATGACACCTCGCCGGCAGCGTTTATTCGGATACATGGGCGAGGACTATCATCCGACCGATTACTTCAAACCGCATGACCAACTGGAAATTATTCTCGGTGATGAGTGGAAATTGTAGGTGTGAAACGTGATAGCGATTATTGATTCGAGGGTTTAAACAGAAAGATAGAGAAACCGAGTTTTTGAGAAAAACTCGATTTCTGGTACCTTGAGGAAGGACAAGAAATGGTTGATTTGCAGGGCAAGGTTGCTCTGATCACCGGATCATCGCGCGGAATTGGGCGTGGCTGTGCAATTGAGATGGCGACCTGCGGTGCCGATATCGTAATTAACTACCGAACTCATCCCGATGAAGCGGAAGAGGTTGCGGAAATAGTCCGAGGATTGGGGCGCAATGCCCTCACTGTTGGAGCGGATATTGCCGATCGAGATGCTGTCGAGGCGATGGTACAGCAGGGGATCGATCGGTTTGGAAAGATAGATATCCTTGTGAATAATGCGGCGATGAGTATTCGGAAGCCGTTTCTGGAAATTCCTGTTGCCGATGTATCACGGACGATTGATGTCTGCATGTGGGGCGTGTTTCATTGTAGTCAGGTTGTCGCACGCCACATGGCAGAACGTGGAGAAGGTGGGAAGATCTTGATTATCAGTTCTGTCCACGCCTTTATCCCGTTTGGAAATTCTGTTGCGTATAATACCGCGAAGGCGGGCATCAACCACATGGGATACACAATGGCGACAGAACTCACCGAGCATCGTATCAACGTCAATGTCATTGAGCCGGGCTGGACCGATACACCGGGAGAACGAAACTTCGCTACAGAAGAGGAATTGAAGGAGGGCGGCCAGAAACTACCGTGGGGCAGATTGGGAACAATTGAGGATATCGGAAAAACGGCGGCGTTTCTCTGCTCCGATGCGGCGGACTATATTACTGGAGCCTGTTTGCGGGTTGATGGCGGGTTCTGGCTGCCGAGGTAAATGAATTTATGGAACAAGTCGAGATATGAGCATCGTCCGCATTCAATTTTTCTCTTGACTTTCTTCTGCAACCGTTGTAACATTGAGTTGTATTCGCGAATTTCGTAATAGTTCACAGCAGGGGTGGGAGCTAATTTTAACAAAGGATAGATATAGGAAATCCTACAAAAGCAGACAATAAAGCTATAAATTAAAACCGACGGTAATCTTTGTTGGGGTGCGCTCCTATTTGAAATGGAGCACTGAGAATATACCCTTTGGACCTGATCTGGGTAATACCAGCGTAGGGAAATATGAGTTGCAGAGTAGAGAGCAGCGTTCGTTGTTCCTGACTTGTATTGTCGAGCCGTTTTCCTTATGCAGGAAAGCGGTTTTTTTTGATCGACGTTTGCTTGCCGCATAGGAGGTTGTGACGATGGCTACTGAAAAATCGAGCGAATTCTTTCCCAATAGTAAAAGAGTATACGTTTCTGGCGACCGGAACGAAGATCTGCGTGTACCTTTCCGCGAAATTGCAATCCAACCCACACAGTCGTTTAACGGTGAAATGGAGGTCAACGAGCCGCTGCGTGTCTATGATACAAGCGGACCTTGGGGAGATGAGTCGCAATCGTACGATAGCGAACAGGGATTACCCCAACTGCGAGCGGATTGGATCCAAGCACGTGGAGACATCGAAGAATATGAGGGGCGCGAGGTTCAACCGCAGGATAACGGTTATCTGACCCGTGGTCACGAACAGTATGCCAGCCGACGTGAAAAGCAGAAGGGTCGTTTGGAATACTTCCCTGGACTTGGACGAAAACCGCTCCGCGCAAAGTCAGGTGGATGTGTTACCCAGATGCACTATGCCAGACAGGGGATTGTTACACCGGAGATGGAGTTTATCGCCGTCCGCGAAAATATGGGAAGGGCTGAGGCGTATGAGGCACTCATGAGTGAGTCAGCGCCCCGGAACAGCTTGAACCATCAGCACGCTGGCGAATCTTTTGGGGCGTTTATACCTGACTTCATCACCCCTGAATTTGTTCGTGACGAGGTTGCACGCGGCCGGGCGATCATCCCCGCAAATATCAACCATCCTGAGTCTGAACCGATGATTATCGGTCGAAACTTCCTTGTGAAGATCAACGCGAATATTGGCAATTCCGCAGTCGCTTCTTCAATTGAGGAAGAGGTCGAAAAGATGCGGTGGGCGACGAAATGGGGTGCCGATACCGTCATGGATTTGTCGACAGGGAAAAATATCCATGAGACCCGTGAATGGATTCTTCGCAATTCTCCCGTCCCGATTGGCACAGTTCCAATATACCAAGCCCTTGAAAAAGTGGGAGGTAAGGCGGAGGAGTTGACATGGGATGTTTATCGGGATACGCTCATCGAACAAGCCGAGCAAGGCGTTGATTACTTTACCATTCATGCCGGAGTGCGTCTGCCATACGTTCCGCTTACCGCAAATCGTTCCTGCGGGATTGTATCGCGGGGCGGAAGCATCATGGCAAAATGGTGCCTCTCGCATCATCAGGAGAGCTTCCTCTACACCAATTTCCGTGAGATCTGCGATATCATGAAGACCTACGATGTCTCTTTCTCTCTCGGTGATGGCCTACGTCCCGGTGCCCTCGCAGACGCAAATGATGCCGCCCAAATTGCCGAACTGGAAACCTTGGGCGAACTCACCAAGATCGCTTGGGAATCAGACTGCCAGGTGATGATTGAGGGACCCGGACACGTGCCGATGCAACTGATCAAAGAGAATATGGATCTGGAGCTCAAGCACTGCTATGATGCGCCATTCTATACCCTCGGTCCATTGACAACCGATATAGCCCCCGGATATGACCATATCACCAGTGCAATCGGCGCGGCGATGATCGGTTGGTTCGGTTGTGCGATGCTCTGTTACGTCACGCCGAAAGAGCATCTGGGGCTGCCGAATAAAAAGGATGTCAAAGATGGTGTTATCACCTACAAGATCGCAGCGCACGCTGCAGACCTTGCCAAGGGGCATCCCGGTGCCCAAGAGCGCGATAACGTCATCTCAAAGGCGCGTTTTGAGTTCCGATGGGAAGATCAGTTCAATCTGAGCCTCGATCCGGAAACCGCCCGTGAGTTCCACGACGAAACTCTACCGCAAGAGGGCGCGAAAAAAGCGCACTTCTGCTCGATGTGTGGTCCGCACTTCTGCTCCATGAAGATCACGGAAGATGTCCGTCAGTATGCTCGGGAAAAGGGAGTTACAGAGGAGGAAGCCCTCCGACTGGGCATGGACGAAAAAAGCGATGAATTCAAGGAGGCGGGTTCAGAAGTATACTCCACCGCTGCGGATTAAAAAAGGAATAGAGACAAACAATCGTTTGATCTCACTTATCGAAAAGCCGTTTTCCTCCGCGTAACATGGGAAAACGGCTTTTTTCATTTTTTCGCCCGAAGATTTAGGCATTTTTGGCTCTCGTTTGGGACAGATTTTTCACGAGAAGCATCATGCAAGGAGACATCATCATGTCCACAATCTATCGTGCAGGACTTGTCGGATGCGGTGGCATGGGACGCCACCATCTTCGCGTCCTCAATGATTTACCCGAATTTGAACTTGTTGCGCTCTGCGATATTTTCCCCGATGCCGTCAATAAATCGGGAGACGAATTTAGCGTCGAAGCGCGTTACCTCGATTTTAATCAGATGTATGATGAAGCAAATTTGAATCTCGTCGCCGTTGCCACACAGACACGGGGACATCATGGGCCGGTGGTTGCGGCGTTACAACGCGGCATTTCCGTTATGTGTGAGAAGCCGATTGCCATTGACCTCATCGAAGCGGATGACATGGTCGCCGCCGCAGAAAGATCCGGCGCGAAATTAGCCATCCATCAACAGAACCACGTCAACCCTGGCATCCGCAAAGCACAGGCGATGGTAGCGGAAGGGGCTATCGGTGACGTTACCTTGGTGCGAGGGAGAAACAAAGCCGGACGTAAAAGCGGGAACGAGTTCATGGAGATGGGGACACACGTGGCGGACATGATGCTCTGCTTCGGTGGAACACCAGAGTGGTGTTCGGGGACAGTTTACAATGAGAACCAACCCGCCGGACCGACGGATATTATGGAGGCGAAAGAGATGTCTCCGCGAGATCGCGATTCTGGATTGGTAATGGGGACACGCGCGATCGCACACTACGGTTTCCAGGGCGGTATCTGGGGCGAAACGCACTTTATCAACTACGCCAAAACAATGAGCGAAAATTACGGCGTGGATGTTCTCGGAACGGAAGGACAATTGGCGGTGCGCGCCTCAGCAAATGTGACAGATAATCTGTGGCATCTGCCACGTCCAATGGAGGGTGCGCCGGCACAGTTCTCAGATTGGCAGCAGGTGGATTTGTCGGATGTCGGTCTTGAAGAACCAGTCGTTACTATGTACCGTCGGCTGATCCATGCCATCGAAACCGATACCCAACCGCCAAGTAGCGGCGAAGAGGGGCGTTGGGCATTTGAGATGATGATGGCGATTTATCAATCGCACCGGGAAGGCGGACGCCGCGTTGAATTACCGCTCGCCGATCGTAGACACCCGCTGGAGCAATGGCGCAATGCGGTGTAATATATGTAAAGCAGAGACTGTAACAGTTGAGGGATTCTGATGAAAATTGACCGGTCATTACGAACTGATGGTGTTTGGAAGATCTCGCTTTCGACCGCCGACGAGGAAGATGTGAGTCGCCTCTGGATCCATGAATACCAGATGCGATTTGGGACTGCGCGACTCAGGATGGGCGGCATCGCCGGTGTCGGCACGAATGAGGAACATCGAAACAAAGGATATTCTCGGCGCGTCATGGAGGATTCCACGGCGTTCATGACAGAGAGGGGATTCGATGTCGCTATGCTATTCGGTATAGCGAACTTCTACCCCAAATTTGGCTACGCAACAGCACTGCCAGAGACATGGATGGAACTTGATACAGAGGAAGCTCAAGCTGCGGACTCCACATATCAGGTGCGCCAATTTGAGGGGAAAGACACGCCAAAAATCTTCGCGCTCTACGCAGCGAACAACGCTGAGCGGACTGGAACACCTTTGCGAGATGAAACCCGCTGGAAAGAATTCAAGATGGGGAGTGACTTTGGGGTTGTCGCTGATCCCTTTGTTGTCCTGAACGAAGCTGATGAGGTCATCGGTTATTTCGTGTGTGATGATACAGAAGAAAACTGTATCCTCTGTGACATCGGCTTTCAGGACAGGACAATTTTTGAAACAGTTGTCCACTTTCTTGGGAATCGTGCCAGTCGCATTGGAGCAGCACAGATCAGGTGTTCGCTGCCCGCAGACCATCCATTCGCCATCTTCTCCCGACGCTATGGATGCAGGATAGATACCCGTAACCCGAAGGACCGCGGGGGTATGATGCGAATTATCAACCAATCGAGCACCTTACAGGGGATTACCGGCGAGTTGGAAAAACGTCTGCGGCGTTCCGCCCATCTCTCACAGTGGAGCGGAAAAATTCTAATCTCAACAGAACTGGGGCAGGATTGTTTGGGGGTTGACCGGGGGCGCGTTGCACACACTAGCAGTAAGGCAAACGCTTTCCACCTTGAGATTCCTCAAGACAAGCTGATCCAACTGATGATGGGAAGGCGAAGCATCGAAGATCTCGCCATTGAACCTGACGTTTCGGTAACGGGAGGAATTATTCCCGTTCTGGATGCTCTCTTTCCACTCAGCTATCCCCATGTTTGGTGGCCCGATCGGTTTTAATATGAATAGTTCATCTTTTCATTTGAACATTTGCGCATCGCGTTTTACGCATAAGGAACTCCATTATGACAACCAAGAAATACAGAGTTGCAGTCGTCGGAGGTGCAGGGACTTGGGGACGCTTCTATCTACGCGCTTACGCCAACCATCCGGACTGCGAGATTGTCGCGTTAGTAGACCGTGCAAGGGATCGACGCGACGCCTTCGCTGAACGTTATGAGGTCGAAACTGTCTTTGATACGGTGGACGAACTCTTCGCGGTAGAGGTGCCTGACATCGTTTCAATTATTCTACCCGTCGGACATAACCCTGAGACGGTAATCGCCTGTGCTGAAGCTGGTGTCAAGGCGGTGTCATGTGAAAAGCCGATAGCTGTTGAATTATCGCAGGCGGATGAGATGGTGCGTGTCTGTCGTGAACGTGGGACTGCCTTCGGCTGTGGGACTGGTTACTGGGATGCACCCTATCTACTGGCGACAGCTGATTGGGTCCGTGCAGGCAATATCGGTCAACTGACCGACGCCGCAATTCCCGGTGGGTTGCCCACAGAGGTATCGGGTGGAGGCTGCGTTCAGCTAACCATGACGCGCCTACTCACAGGTATGGAGATAGAATGGGCGGAAGGATGGGCATTACCGCCGCAAGCTGGCTGGATGCCTTCGGTCGAATTTGAGGAAGTGGAGACAGATTCCCCTGCTTATGGTCGTCTGGGATTATCCGGTGGAATTGTTTGCGAAATTGTCGAGCCACAAATGGATCAAAAAGTATTCTGCCCTGTTGCGCTTACTGGGGAGAATGGACGGGTATGGATTACTTCTCCTAATCCAATCCTTATTCAAGGTCAAGGTGCTGCTTCAGCGCCTGTGCAGCCTGAGTTTCTGGAAAGCCCTCGTAAAGATGGGTTTACATCAGCCATCGAACGGCTCATGCGAGCAGTGGATACCGGCGAAGATGCCCTTTGCAGTGGACACGATTATCGGCAGGCACTCGAAATCGCGATCGCCCTGAAACAGTCTGCCCACCATGGACATCAGCGGATTTCCCTGCCGCTGAAGGATCGTTCTCTCAAGATCTATCCGCATCCCTATCGGTTAAAGGGTGGTGATGTGGCAGGTTGGGAGAGTATTGGCTATACAGGACCGCCGGAGGTTGCGTAGAGGTAAAAAAATGGAAAATTAGTTGACATCTGATTCATGTCTTGAGTATAATAAAAATGAACCTCGTCGCTTTGATGGATTTTCCATCGCTTCCGGTCCCGGTGTTCTTCCATCGGGAATTCAACGGGTTCGCAATCTGAATTTTATCAGATTGTCCACAGGATATAGCTTTGTTGCCCCAAAAAGGAGGCACTTTCATGAGCAAAGCCGAAAAGAGGACTTCCTCTCTTATTTCAGATTTAGATGATGCTTCTGCCGAAAAAGAATCTATAAAGCAGGATTTGCAAAACGCTGGTTTCTCAAATGATGACCAAGAATGGTTGGTCGAGTTTTTTAAACGCCCGGACACTTTTGGCGATAGCAGTGGGCCCCATGTATTCAGGGAGCATTTTGAGGACGGTTTAGAAATAGCTCTGAGAATGATAAAGGAAAAGGTTCAAATTGCGAAAGACCACCAAACCGCTTTGGTGCTTCTTTTTAGCCTAATGCTTGACTTTGGGCCTGGATCTAACAAATGGTTTCTACCCAACGATAAGTGTGATAAATCAAGTAACCCTTCAAACCAACCTGAGTGGATTGGCGAATTCCAAAGATATGCAAAATTCTGTGCCCAAAGTTTGGATCGAGACAAACTGGTTGAGATTTCAAAAAGTGCGATTTTCCACGTTGACGATTTGCTACTATTCCTCTTTCCAGAGCCTTTGAAAATAGTTGATCTGGACCTATTAAATCCCATTCAACGCCGCGGATTGCGCTACAACGATTTTACAGATCTTGAACAACTGGAATTCTGGTTAATCCGGCGATTTGAGGCAAATGTAGAACGTTGCGACACAATCCGGCTGGGTGCGTTACTACAACCTTTCTCGGATTTTTCAGGAGACGTTTTAGGAGACAAAATCTTTGGACTACGGAACGCCATCTACCACGCCATGAGTGTTATTCCTAGATCGTTAGGTTTGGATCCGTTAAATGACGGATGGCGGGTTGTTGCACATGAGCTAATTCCGTTTTTGGAGCTTCTTACCGCGAAAGAGCCTGATTTGAGTCAGGAACGGTCGTCCTCGCTCAAAGCGTGGTGGCACTTAGCCAATGTAATTCACGGTTGGAGTATGGGCGGATTGGAAGGTGAACTCTCTCCGGAACTGAGCAATCGGCTTGTTGAAAGTGCTGCTAGGCACATCGGAATCTTGCGATCTGTATTAAGGGATACACCTGAAGTCTTTGAGGAGAAGGATTCGGCAGGAGCGGTTTCTGATTTTTACCAAGAGGCTTTTTATATTTTGCTAAACTTTGCTCCCCCGTGGAAATGTCTAAAGCCCTTATTGCTTGCTTTCACTGGGATGACCGTGCAAGCCGTTACATCGGATCTGCGTGCCTGGCCTGAACTTGGAAGGGAAGAGAAGCTACCTTATCCGTACTCCCGCGTAGCTCTGTGGGTTGCCATGACAATGTATCCGCAGAACCTTCAAGTGGAGCTAGATGGGGACCCATATCTACAAGGTTTGCGGGAAGAGTTTGCTAAATTTTGTCTCGAACGCCTTAAAACAAGAGGAAAACAGAAAGCATCTAGTGGGAACAAACAATTCAGCGATAAAGATTTTGTAGAACCCCGCCCGGTGTGGCGACAAGGCCACGTTCAAGCGTTGACAGCGTTGCGCGTTAACCCCGGTGGACGGGCACATCGGACACTCTTCTGGCTCTCACAAAATGATCCCGATGAGATGGTCCGTGACTTGGCTAGGAGAGCGCACAAACGGATTCGGCACCTAGATCGCAAAAAGCCCAATCTAGACGAAGGTGCATCACCGCGTCGACCGTTATTTGAAGCCTTTTGGTGGCTTCGTCAAGCGCATCTGCTGACGCTCGACGACGACATAGAGATTGATCAAGCAGGTGCGATGCGAACCCTTCGAAGAGAATTGCACCGAACGCGAGAGAAAGATGATCGCCGCAATTGGGGACGGGCGAGATAATCTTGCCAAACGGCAAAAACCTTGCGTCATTTAACAATTGATTCATGATTGCCGCAATTGGGAACTTATATGTCCCTGTGGGGTGATGGATACCTATAAGAAAGGAGGTAAAAAATGGCTAAATCAACCGGAAACCGTAGCGACAGTAAAGGTAGGAGCCGCAGTGGTGGTAAAGGCGGCAAAGTCGAAAACGCGCCCTCTAAAACAGGCCGTCCCTCTGGGCGTCGTCGCGGCAATGCCCCTCCAAAAGGCAAAAGCAAGTAATTGACTGGTGGGGGTTGATCTGTAATATTTGTTCATAGGGTCAACCTATCCATCAATCTCTCGTTTTATCTAGTTGATGCTGAATATTTTGAGGACGTAAGTGCCTCACGCTTGATTCGTTTTGAAATTGCGCTATGACGCGCCCGGTCTGTCAACTGGGACAGGAACATTGTCCCTTTAATGTCAATTAAGAAAGGGCTAGAAATGTCAATAACTACCAAATGTGCTACGACAGCACATTCCTCCCGATCTTCGATTTATTCTCCCAATCAGTCTGATCTATTGTTTATCTCTTTGGAGTGGTCACGGCCTAAAGACCTGAGAATACCACTTGGTATGGCCTCAATAGAAGCTTATTTCAGGAAAAATCAAACCGTAAAGGCCGAATTTCAAACCTTTAATTTGAATACGCCAGACTTTGATGTTCACGATGTCCTGAGGGTCATAGACGAGACTCAGCCAAGATTTCTCGCGCTTGGAGCTTACATTTGGAATGAAAAATACACTCCAGATGTCATTCGTTGGACTAAGGTCCACCACCCGGAGGTAACAATTATTATGGGCGGGCCCCAAGTCACTTACGGCGATCATAATTTGGTGAGAGAATATCCCGGAGTGGATTATTTTATCAGGGGAGAAGGAGAGGTGCCTTTCACCGAATTGATTAACACGCTATCTCGTTATGAAACACCTAATGAGGCTTTTTTGGATAGGCACGCGATTTACACCCCGGAAACTATCAGAAATGGCGAGTGTAACCGCATTTTTACCGTTGATGATTTGGACCAGTTAGAGTCTCCTTACTTAAATCATATCCTTCCAGTTGGACAAAACCAAGAATTTGTTCGTTGGGAAACGTTGCGGAGGTGCCCATACCGATGCTCTTTCTGTCAGTATCATTTGGCAGGACATAAGATGGTAGAAATTAATCACGGACGACTCTTTCGAGAACTTGAGTATTTCAAAAAGAAGGGAGTTCGAGAGATCAACGTACTTGATCCGATATTCAACCTTAGCCCCAGTCACTACTTAGAAGTTTGTAGGAAGATAAATGTCTTAGGGTTGCAGTCTCGATTCTACTTTCAATGCCGACTTGAGTTGCTCTGCCGTAAGGATGGTAAGCAATTTTTGGAATTTTGTAGAGATCATGACGTTTGGCTTGAATTTGGTGTGCAAACTTTTCGAGAAGAGGAGTCTAGGACCATAGAACGAAGAAACAATTATCCGAAAATCAATAAGGCAATTGAATCGCTACATCGATTCGATGTTCCATTTGATCTGCATCTTATTTTTGGATTGCCGTTTCAGTCGTTTGATGACTTTCGGTCGAATTATGACAAAGCTAGGGAGGCACAGCCAAATGGACTCTATGTCTTTCCTCTCAACGTGCTTAAAGGCACAACCCTTTATCACAAACGCGATGAGTGGGAGTATACATTCGATACCGAGGACAACAACATTTTCCTAAAAAGTAAATGGATGGTAGAACGCGAAGTCGAATATTTAAAAAAGGTTGCGGAAGATATAAATCAGGGCTCAAAGTGCGCCCGAGATAATGATAGTTTGATTCAACTTCCGGATTTGTGTAAAAAGAAGGAGGTGATTAATATGACACGTAGGAAGCACGGTGGTGGCGGTAAGAGCACTACCCAAAGCGGTGGAAAAAAAGGAATAAATCCACCCGAGTCGATCGTAACAATCGGGCAGATCAGTTAAACCCCAACAACAATGCCTATTGGAGAGCGCGAAGGCATGATGAGAGACCCAATGATTGGGATAAGAAAGAAGGTAAAGGTAAAAGCAAGTAATTGACGGGTAATGCGTAATGCTGTGAATCTAAGAAGTGCTCCGGCAACAATCGCCGGGGCACTTATTTATTTTTCGATAAAAGCAAACTAAGCAAACAACTCCTTAATAACACTCCCGTCGTTCACTACCCGAATCGGCCGCCCACCTCTGGAATAATTTTGATCCTCCGAATCAATCCCAAGAGAATAACAGAGCGACGCAAAGAGATCCGGAACCGAAACGGGTCGATCCACAACCTCCATTCCATCTTCACTGGTGGCACCAATCACCTGTCCACCGCGAATCCCACCTCCCGCGAGGACAACCGACCATCCGTTGGGAAAATGGTCGCGTCCATCGTTATCATTAATTTTGGGAGTCCGTCCAAACTCACCGAGCCACAGGACGATAGTTTCCTCCAACAGGTCCCGACCGGCAAGATCTTTCAAAAGCATCGAAAAAGCAGGGTCAACTGTTTCGAGTAGGTTTTTGTGTCGCTCGAAGTTATCTGAACCAATCGTAATGAAGCCCCAACGAGCGGTCTTCGAGCGGTAGGTCAACGCGCCTGCCACCTTGTGCGGAGGACTCCTTGAGTCCGAGCTCAACCTCCAGTGCCACCGCGACCCGCCTGCCCGAATTCTTTGGTTCATCAAGTCTACCTTCGAGACAGTCTATGGCATCGGCTAAACCGTAGACGGCGTTATAACCACCGACAAATTGGGGTGAGGGCCACGGCATCTCTACACGCTTTCTTCCTTCGGGGGTATCAATGTCCTGCCATAACCGCCAACCGCTCGGATGCCCTGAATGAAATTGGATCTCGCCGTCAGTACCGGTCAGACGAATTACGCCCGCGCCCTTTCTGAAATGGATTGATTTGCCGTCCGCAGTAGCCACCATTCCTTGTCCAGTAAACTCGTTACTACCCGATTCACGTTGCGGTTCGTCACCGACGCCGATAACCCATGCGGGTGGGCTGTCAACAAAATATGACCAATATTGCTTCTGTGACGTTGGTGTTTCTGTCTCAATGGAGAGCAGCTCGCCAATCGTGCCACCGTTGACGAGTTCCTTTGCCTTAGCATAGGAGGGATGGTTCACTGGGATAGCACCGCAGCAGAGCGGCACACCAGCATTGGCACATGCCTCGACCATCCGGTCGGCTTCCTCTAACGTATGCGCCATCGGTTTTTCCGTTGCGATGCCCTTCACGCCGCAATCAACTGCTAAACAGGTCAAGTCAGCGCGACCTTTCGTGTTCGTGGCAATGGCGACAATGTCAAGCGCTTCCGTGTGCAGCATCTCAGCAGCATCGGCATAAAGTGCCACCTTGCCGTAGCGTTTGCCAAATGCTTTCAACCGATTCTTATCTCGCTCTGCGCCAGCGACTAAGTCAATCTCCGGTCGATCCCACATTACTTCTGCCCAGCTATGAGGTACATTCCCGTTTCTGTAATACTCGTGCAGGTGAAATTTGCGGTGTATATCGAGTTCAGGCGTGGGGCGATCTGCATCATCGACATGGTATGGATCCCATATCCGCCCGGCAAGGTCGGAGAGCATTCCCATCCAACCCAAGCCGATAATCCCGGCACGGTACTTTGACATATCGCCTTCCTTCTCAGACGCATTTACAACTCGCTCCACCATCGACGACCAGTTCCGTCCCAGTGATGTATTTCGCCTCATCCGAGGCGAGAAACAGGGCAGCATGCGCCACATCCCAAGCGTCGCCCATCTTTCCCGTTGGACAGAGCGCATTTCGGACCTCGATCATTTTCTCTACATCCCCATCCGCATAGGTGTCGGCAAGCGACTTAACGACCATCGGTGTGTTCATGAAACCGGGCAGGATACTATTGGCTCGGATGTTCTGTTTTGCGTACTGGATGGCAATGCTCTGGGTGAACTGCCTGATTGCCCCTTTGGTTGTACTATAAGAGATATAGGGTACCCCCAGCCATCGGATGCCGGCGATAGAAGATATGTTTACGATAGCACCGCCGCCCTGTTGTTCCATCTGGGGAAGTACATATTTGCAGGTCAGGAAAATACTCTTGAGATTGACGTTGTTGACCAGATCCCAACTCTCTTCGCTTGCCTCAACAGGACCGCCAACTTCAAGGATGCCAACGTTATTATGGAGGATGTCAACGCGTCCATAGATTTCAAGGCAGCGTTCCACCATTCCCTCAACTGCTTCAGAATTGGAGACATCTGTGCGCTGAGCAGTGCAATCCCCTCCCTCTTGGTCGATGATTTCCTTTGTCTCTTCGGCGGCGGCGAGGTTGATGTCAACCGCAAAGACTTTCGCGCCTTCGCGGGCGAAAAGTACAGCGGTCGCCTTGCCGTTTCCCCAACCCGGTCCAACTGACCCTGCGCCGGTTACAATTGCCACCTTGTCTTTTAAGCGGTCGCCCATAGATTTTTCTCCCCATAGTTTAATACACTCATATATAGGCGGCTGTCCCACAAGTGTGCTGTACTGTTATCGCTGCCCTTTAGAATAGGGATTGGTCGAGAACCAGTATCATGATTGAATTGATTCATACAAGCATGGCCCACACAATTCCCAAAAAAAGCGGATCGACTGCTCCGAGGGGGTAGCCGTAGCAATGATAGCACTGAAATTACGGTCCCGGTGTCTTCGCACAGCGAAAACCTGTAGTTTTGCTCGTGGCTGGGGCATCAAAAAGGTTGCGACTCGCGACTCGCAGTTTGTTATCTGCGCTGCTCCACGAGCCACCACGCGTTACGCGAGGATTGTCAACATTTACGAAATCGTCATTCATAAATGTAATCAGCTTACCAGCTATCGGGTTGCTTTCCTCACTCACAGAGTAAAACTTAGCATCGTATTCATCAGCACACCATTCCCAGACATTTCCCCCCATATCATACAAGCCGTAATCGTTTGGGGGAAAGTTACCAACAGGAGCAGAATTGTCCCATATATCTTTGCCACCTTTGCCTTTATAGTTGGCGTCATCGTGGGTGATTGCATCACCCCAAGGATAACGCGCTCCAGTACGCCCACCACGAGCGGCGTATTCCCATTCTGCCTCAGTTGGAAGTCGTTTGCCAGCCCATTGGGCGTAGGCAGCAGCATCCAGCCACGCCACACCCACGACGGGTTGATCAGGTGCATTGAAGGCGGGATCGTCCCAAAAATCTGGCGCCTTGTGTCCCGTAGCGTCAAGGAACTGTTTGTATACAGCATTAGTTACTTCAGTTGTATCTATATAGAAAGAATTAACAGTAACCATGTGAACCGGTAACTCGTGAGGTAAACCTTCCCCAAAGGGATCCCCCATCCCAAACGTGCCGGTGGGAATCAGCAGCATTGTTGTGCCATCGTTTTCGGATACAATCTTTGGTTCAGCAGTGACACTTATCACTTTTTCTTCTTTCACTGAGATAGGGCTCGGAGCACCATTGCGTATCGTTAGGGTAATCGTATACTCTCCAACTCGCTCGTAGGTGTGTGATGCCGTGGGTTCCTTGCCGGATTCTGTTTGCTGCCCGTCTCCCCAATCCCAATGTACCTCAGAAACCCCATAATGCGTGTCGCTGGATTGGCTGGCATTAACGCTTATCTGTCCGCCTAAAAGATCGCCCACATTTTCGGCGGCAACTTCAAATATTGCAATCAGTTCATGTCCAAGTGGATTGACTATAATCTCTGGTAATTTGTTTGAGGAGTTACGAAGAAAACCAGCCTCACCTTCTCCTTGATATAGGACCGTTCCGCCCTCTAACACTTCGATTGTTACTACCTGATTCGGTCCAAAATGAACTTCACTAAGAGTAATTTCCTCAACTGGCTGGTTTGTCGGTTTGATAGACAGATTTCTTTCTGTTGTGATTGTTTCCACATCGGCTCCGGTAATTGTAACTCGTACCGCGTATTCCCCTGCTTCTTTTAGGTTTGAGAAATTGACTGGAATTATTGCTGCTACTTCATCTTGAATTTCGTCATCCCCACCACAACCGGACAAGCATAGAGTAAGGCTGACATATATAAGTGTTATCAAAACTAAAATGAATTTCACTATTGGCTCCCCTATATTAAATGGTTTCAATATTTTTACTGCTAAGTCTACTGCGTTAGATATCTTTCCCGTTCGATGACCTGCTCCAAATGGTACATTCTTTCAGCCGAAGCGGTCTGGCGCATGACCTCGGAGTGAACACTATGCGATCTTGGGTAGTATCGCGGCTTCCCATCCCGCTGGAGGTAACCGTCGAGTTCAGCAATCTCGGTGTCTGTTTTTGCTCGGCTTGCCACGTTGAGGTCAAAATGGCGACGGCTACGCCCGCCACCGAATGATGCGTGGTAAATATTATGGTTGAAGACGACAACGTCACCCGGTTCGGTTTCGACCGCGACGCACGGAACATCGCTCCCATCGATACCCAATGCTTCGTTTGAGTTACGCACTCCCTCAATACGCTCCCGCCATTCCCCGAACAGGTGGCTTCCCGGTACGACGCGAATGCATCCTGTCTCGCGTGTAAGTGGATCAAGGTAGAGGTGGAATTTGGCGTAGAGGCCAACCCGGTGTGCTCCATCGGAATGCCAACTGGTATCTCCACTGTAATAGTTTCCATCGCCACCTACATAGTTAAAATCTTTTCCTAACAGCGATTCAATCACCTCAAGTACTTTTGGGTGATCCAGAAGGGTGCAGAGACGCTCACTTTGGTCGATGAAGGGAACAATCTGGGATCGCTTTGTCCCATCGTGCACCATGCCCTTCTTGTCAAAGATCGCTCGATGTTCCTCGGTCATCCATTCGATCTCTGCCGTTAGTAGGTTGGGAAGATAGAGATAACCGAACAAATTGAAAAATTCAGATTGCGCTGATGCCAATGCCACGGCACACAACTCCTTTCCTACAGCTTGCCAATATTAAGTGATGTTGTATGGGACCGTTCTTCATGGCTCAGGCTGTTCTCATTTCCCCTCAGAGACTCACCAGTGGAAGTCCAAACCATCGGGATTTCGTTCTTCTCTATGAGTGATGATTTAGCGTTTAAATGCCATAAGACCGATTAGCGGAGGGTTGGATAGGAACTCATCCCAAAATAAGTTGTCCTGCTGAATGGGTGCTAGATGGAGATCTACCCATTTAAAATCGGCGAACCCTGCCTCTTGAAAAGCCCATTGATAGGTCTCTTGCGCGAGGTAAAAATTCTTGAACTCAAACTGCTTCCCGTCTTCATTGACAAGTTTATATAAGATTACATCTCCTTCCTTGGGAGGGGTGGCGCACTCTTTTTCAAATCCATATTTGGCAAAAGAGACCGTGCCGTTGGGAGGATTCCGAACGTTGTCATTAACCCCAACAAATCGCCCTTCCGAGCGTAGTACATTATAGCTGACTTGGCAAAAGCGAAGGAGTTCTTCTTTCGTTTTAGCGTAATTCAAGAGGTACATTGCCACAACCACGTCAACCGATTCAGCTATCTCCATTTCTGTCACATCTCTATTTAAGTATTTACACCCTAAAGGGTGAGTTCTTTCTTCCTCTTCTGCCAATCGGATCATTTCAGCGGAGATATCAACACCTGTAACTTCAGCAGCCCCTGCCCGCTTAATCTTCCGAGTGTAAAATCCCTCACCACAAGCCAAGTCTAAGACGCTTTTCCCTCGAACCTTCCCTAGCATTTCAAAAAGAGAATATTCTTCAAGATACTTCCGAAATGATAACTGTTTGGAGTCCCTATAGGCTTCAGCAATGTCGTCATATTCATTTTTCGCTTGGGACATGAGTCATATCTCTATCAATTGAACTTAGTGAATGGCGAGTAACGTTTTTGTGCTAAAAAAAAGGGACTGTTTATCCCAACTCCTTAAGATTTCCTAAAATCCGAGTGTCTTCCTGACCACATTCTGTAGTGGTTCGCCCGTTTTATACCGCCTGATATTATCGCAGAAAAACTCAATAGTACGACGTGGGCGGTGCTGTGACCCTCCAGCCGCATGTGGTGTGAGGATCACGTTTTCCATGTCCCACAAAGGGCTATCCTGCGGAAGCGGTTCAATTTCGGTGACATCCAACCCTGCGGCAGCAATCTTTCCCTGTTTGAGAACTTCAATGAGGGCAGGTTCATCAACAATTGGACCGCGAGCAACATTGATGAAATAAGCACTCGGCTTCATTAGAGCGAGATTTTCAGCGTTAATTAGGCCTCGTGTCTCATCTGTGAGGGGACACGCAATCATCACCACGTCGGAGCGACTCATAAGATCTGGTAGTTGATCAATTGGCATCAGTTCGTCAACCACATCGGGCTTATCTGTGCGGTAAGCATCAACGGAGAGGACATACATCTCAAAACCTTTAGCGCGTCTTGCCATATGTTGACCAATTCCGCCCATACCAACAATGCCGATCGTGAAGCCGCCAAGCTCGATCATCGGTCTGCCACCGCCCCATTTACGCTGGTCCTGATTCCGAGTGAATTGGTCGATGCCCCTTGCGATCGCAAGTAGCAGGGCGAAACCTTGATCTGCGACGTGAGAGCCATACAACCCTGCTGCATTCGTTAAAATAACATCACTATTTATAAGTGCAGGATGCAGTGTGCTATCCATCCCTGCGCTAGAGGACTGAATCCACTTCAGTTTCGGCATCTGCTTGAACAATTCTTCGCTACAACCGCCAAAAAGGATTTCTGCGTCCGCAGCTTCTCTAACATACTCTTCTTCAGAGTTTGCAAATACAACAGTATTTTCCTCACCCGCAGCATCCCGGATAATTTGATTCAGTTCTTCATTTGAATTTGGTCTTTGTACCAAAATTTTCATATATTGCCTCCATTCAAGAATCAAAAAACCAATAAAATAGGGAAAAGGGCAATTTCCCATTTCCCGACATTTTCTTTCTGCTTTATTACTACTTTATCCCCACGGTGGTCTTTCAGGTAATAACGCTTCAAACTCCTCAATCAACTCGGTCTCATACGTTCCAGCATATTCGTTGTTAAAGAATTTATCCATGCCTACGTCCACGAGACGTTCCCACGATTCCTCCTCGTATCCAGGATTAACGGGGAAAAAGAGCGCGCCAACATCTCGAGCAGCCTTCAGGTCGCCGGGAGCGTCTCCTATCATCAGGATGTGATGCGATGGATACTGCCCTTTTGCCGTCAGCGTGAGATGTTCCGTCTTTGACCCCATCTCCTGTCCTGCAATTACCGCAACATATTGATCGATATTGTGTTCAGCCCACTCCCGTTCGAGTGCCTCGTTGGGAGTTGCTGAAACCACAATCGTATCAGCGCGCCCCTGTAGGCTTTGCAGTGTCTCACGCACACCGGGGAAGGGAGGTAAGTTGTGGACGATCTCAGAGATGGTTTCATTTACCGCAAGGCTCCACTCAAGGACTCGGCTCAACTCCTCCCGCTGTGCCCCCGTGGTATTTTCGATCACCGCTTTCAGTGTCGGATTACCGAGTTTAGTTTCTGTCTCTGCCCATTCCCTAAGATATGGAAAATCTGGAACTGAAACACCTGCCCTTTGAACTTTCGGCATTTCCTTAAGAAAATCGCAAACAAGGAGGATTGCTTTGAACCGATTACAACCGCGCGTTTGGGAGTAAAGATTCACAAAATCCCACGCTTGATGAACTTGCCTCGAAACAGCGGGAAGCCCGAAGTGTTTAATCAAGTTGACGCTGAAGCAGTCGTTGTGCTTAACTTCCATCGAATTGAACGCACAGCCGTCCGAATCAATTCCGACAAAATAGTTATGCTTCGGTTGAAAGTTCTTTAATGCTGCCGCTGCATCTTGAGCCATTCAATTCTCTCCCTTCAAGTCGGGCAGGGACATGAGTTTAATTTTACTCATGAATCCCTGGATCCTATTTTATTCAACAACGACTTCTGGTCTGCCTTCCACCATCCATTCCGTGTGAAAGACGGTCGGCTGCCCATCCGCCCCCACAACTGTCTCACCATCGGCATCAATTCGGTTGTATGTGTGCGCGCCAAAGTAATCCCGTTGCGCTTGGATGAGGTTGGCGGATACACGAGCGCTGCGATAACTATCGAAATAAGCTAATGCTGAGCTACATGCAGGTATTGGAATACCAAGCTGCATAGCAGTTGCGACCACATGACGCCAATTGTCCTGAGTCCTTTCAATAACCTCAAGGAAGTAGGGATCAAGTAACAGATTCGGCAAGTTAGGATCATTCTCATAAGCATCGGCGATACGATGAAGAAAACGGGCGCGAATGATACACCCACCGCGCCAACCGAGAGCGATTGTTCCAAGATCCAGATCCCAATTATACTCGCTGCTCGCTTCTCGCATCAACGCAAATCCTTGAGCGTAGGAGCAGATTTTGGAGGCATACATAGCATCGTGGATAGCCTCTAATAATGCCGATTTGTCACCTTGATACTGCCCACTGGGACCACGGATAATTTTCGAGGCTTTGACCCGCTCGTCCTTAACCGCCGAGATACAACGTGCGAAGACCGCCTCTGCGATGGTTGGAGCAGCAATGCCGGTATCGAGGGCAGAAATACTTGTCCATTTTCCCGTTCCCTTTTGGCCCGCAGCATCGAGGATAACTTCCACGAGAGGTACGCCCGATTTATCCGTCTGTGTAAAGATGTCCGCCGTAATCTCGATTAGATATGAATCCAGTTCACCTTCATTCCATTTCTTGAAAGTTTGATACATTTCTTCGGCGGTCATGCCGAGGACCTGTTTCATCAGGGCGTATGCTTCACAGATGATCTGCATGTCTCCGTATTCAATGCCGTTATGCACCATTTTGACATAGTGTCCTGCGCCGTCAGGACCGATGTGAGATACACACGGAGCGCCATCGACTTGGGCTGCAATTTTTGTGAAAATAGGTTCAACAAGCGCATAAGCTTCAGGGGCACCACCGGGCATCATCGCAGGACCATATCGAGCACCTTCCTCACCGCCCGATATTCCGGTTCCCATAAACCTTATTCCCTTAGCTGTGAGATCCTTGCTACGGCGGATAGTATCTTGGAAATTCGAGTTGCCTCCATCAATAATCAGATCGCCTTCTGAGAGATGTGGTGTTAATTCGTTGATACATGCGTCAACCGCGGCACCAGCCTGCACCATCAAGATCATTTTCCTGGGTGTACTCAGCGAATTAATGAATTCTTCAATTGAGTGTGTTCCAACAACATTCTTACCTTTTGCCCCTCCTGCGATGAAATCATCCACCTTTGAGACCGTCCGATTGAATACCGAGACCCGAAACCCTTGACCCTCCATATTGAGAGTTAAATTTTCGCCCATCACGGCTAATCCAATGAGCCCAATGTCAGCTTTTGCCATCTTTGGCTCCTCCTGTAAATAAGCAACATCAAGTGATTCGGATATGATACATCACTCGCCTGATGGGGTCAACTGAAAAAACTGTGTGGGGAGTTTAAGGAGTAAAGCAGATTTTTCATCTTGACACACGGTCTTCTTTTTGATATGCTTGCATCGTCCCTACAAGATCGAAATCCGATACATACTGATCGATCTTAAAACTGCTCGATTAGCACCCGATAAATCGGCGCAATGAGGGTATTTGTGGGATCCTATTTGATTATCTAGGGATCTGTTAAGGATGCTTAGAGGCTGTTAAAACGAAATGAATATGCTGATGGAGTGGTATCTATTAATCCAGAAGCAGGATAGGTTAAAGGAGGGATGATACAGGCGAAACAATCGAGCATGACAAGTAAAGTGCTTGAATCTAAAACAGAGGTGATCCGTAGTTCTTACCGATCCAATTTGATAATTCTCACACTGTCGAATAGGTTATGCTTGAAGATAATGGCGAAGCAATTTTCTCAAATTCCGATGTGCGTGGAAGAGATGTGCTTTCACAGTACCGCTCGAGCGCCCCAAAGTATTAGCAATTTCTTTGAGCGAAAGGCCTTCCCAGTGGCGAAGGATGAAAATTTCACGCTGTTTAGGAGCCAATTGCATAATTGCCCTGCGAAGATAGGTCAATAGCTCTTTGTCTTCAACCGCTTGCGTTGGAGGTCTCAGGTTGACATCCGGGATGTTCATCATCGGCAGGTCATCGGATTCCAGCGCATAATTCACTGTTTCACGCCGGGCGTTCTTACGCAAGAAATCAATGCAAAGATTGACTGTGATACGATAAAGCCAGCTATAAAACTGAGACTTTCTCTTAAAATCTGAAAGTCCCTGATAGGCTCTGATAAAAGCATCCTGAGTAATATCGAGGGCATCTTCGGAATTCGGAACAAAACGTTGAGCGAGTCGGTAGGTACGGTCATGGTAGCGCACCACCAATTCATCGAAAACCGATTTATCTCCCTGTTGAAACTGCTCAATCAGCTTTGCGTCATCCGGAAACGCTTGGATACATCGTGGTAATATTTTCTTATAATCTTCTTCTTGCATTTTGCCTTCCACAAAAGATGCCACAGTTGACATATATCTCTTTGGGAATTATGCCAAGATCGGCGCATTTAATTATCAATCGTGAACGGTTGATTGATAACTAAGTTTTGAGCATTACTAGACTGAAGGGGTAGTCTGATACCGATTAATCGATCTGTTTGAACATATTAGAAAACCAGCGTTTGTATCTCTTATTATCTTGAACTATTTGCTGTAAAAGTTCTAAACTCTTTTTGTGATTTGCAATCTGTGCCGTATCCACGAGATCTAAGACTTCTTCGAGCACAATCCTATCTTGGCGAATCAGATTAGATAACGCTGCTTTGAGACTTTGTTCGTGTCCAAGCAGTTCAAAGATCTGGTCGGCATGGCGGATCTCTTCCGACGCCACCTGCTTTAAATAAGCGGCGAGTTCATGTTGATTTTGCTGCTCCGCCATCTGTGCCAAAATAAACCGTGTACCAATTGAAGTCAATTTTGCATGTGCCAATTCGTCCAACTCGGCTTCCAGACGTTTTTTTACATGCCCGGGATCACGAGGGTGGAGTTGGTCGTAGCTTGGCCAAACCGGCTTCTCCATCACCTCTTTCAAGCGCGCCAGAGTCTTGATCAGTTCGTCCTGTTCTTCAGAAGTCAACTGTCCAATCGTCTGGTGCCAGAAATCAGTCGCATCCTCTGCTCGATCCTGAAAAAGCTGCTGTGACTTTTCCGTCAGTTGTATACGGTTCTGCCGACGATCTGTGTCGCATTTACGGCGAACAGTCCACCCATCGCGCTCTAGACGGTCAACAAGGCCAGAAACGGTACTGTGTGCGAGCCCAAGATGCTCTCCCAGTTCTCCGATGGTCATGCCGGACTCACCGCCATACCAATGGAGGTGCAATAAAGCATTAAACTGCACGATCGTGAGTTTCTGAGGTACAACCTGTTGCACAAAGCGTGATTTTACTGCAGCCTGCGCGTGGCGCATCACGCGCATGATTAACATCGCATTTTCAGCGTACTTAGACATGTTCTCTGTATCTCTCTCAGATGTTTGAAATTACGTCGCATAACGAACATAATTCCATAGTATACGTTATAATACGACATAATTTGATTAAAGTCAACCCCCAAACTGATTAAAATATACATTTGTTAAAGATTGAATACTTACTGTCTATAAAGGAAAACTACACATGAAATATTTGACTTACTCTGGCAACCATCTGATTAATGCAAAATTGCCCGATAACTCGGAGATCTACTACCCACAACCGGCAAAACCTGGGGTCAGTCGCGCTGCAATTCCAGAACACGTCAAAAGGGCGGTGGAAAACCCACAGGGGATGCCTCCGTTAAAGGAACTCGTTAATGGGAATAGCAAAATCCTGATTGCTTTTGATAATAACTGTCAGCCTTTTCCGATGACGAAAAAGCCTGACATGCGACAGGTTATCCTCGAAACATTGCTGCCCATACTTTACTCCTACGGAGTTGACAAGCAGAACATACAGCTCATCTGTGCCGGTGGACTTCATCGCAAGATGAAGACACACGAGTTGGCATATATGTTAGGCAAAAAAATTATGAACGAGTTCTATCCGTATCAGTTGAGAAACTTTGATGCGGAGGATTCCAATAATATCGTGGACCTAGGGAAGACGGAGGAGGACGAAATTGTCGAAGTCGAACGTGAAGTTGTGGAATGCGATCTGGTAATCTATGTTGACACCATCCAGATCCCCCTTAATGGGGGACACAAGTCAGTTGCTGTTGGGATGGGGACGTATAAATCAATTTCTCCTCATCACTCACCACACATGACCGCGGAGAGTCCACATGTTATGCAACCTGGGGGCTCAAACATGCACGCCTGCATCGAGCGGATGAGCCGAGTTATTCAGAATCACAGTAAAATCATGGTTATTGAAGCTGCCATGAATAATCAGATCTATCCTACAGGTTTTCGGCAGTTAGGTAAGCCAAATACGCAATGCAGCGGCTTTGAGAAAATGTTAAAAGCCTTAACACCACCTGCACTGTCGCTGCTTCCGGAAGCACTGCGATACAGAATCTTCAAAGGCATCCGAACGGATTATGAACCGATTGAGATTAACGCTGGTGCCATTGACGATGTGCACTCCAAAACCCTTGAAGCAATGAAAAATCAGTTGACGATCGACGTTCCAAAACAGTTCAGCACTTTGGTGTTTGGATTGCCCGATATGAGTCCGTATGCTATCGGTGCTCGGATTAACCCTGTTCTGGTTGTCAGTGATATATTAGGGTACGTTTTTAACTGGTTTTATAATAAACCACTGATCAAGGAAGGGGGCGTCGTGATTATTTTGAATCCAACCTTTGAAGTCTTCCACGAAGAATATCACGTTGCCTACCAGAAGTTCTTCGACGAAGTTCTCGTTGAAACAACCAAGCCGTTTGAAATGCAGCAGCAATTTCAAGAACAATATGCCTATGACCCCTATCTTATAGACTGCTATCGCAATAACTTTGCCTATCACGGATTTCATCCATTCACCGTCTGGTATTGGGCGACGTATGCACTCAAATATCTATCCAAGGTCATTTTGGTTGGTCCCAAGGATGATTGTGTTGCCAAGCGATTAGGCGTGGATTGGGCAAGAAATCTGGATCATGCGCTGGAAGTTGCGAAGGAGATCTCCGGCGAGGATGACGTTGTTGCTTTAACAATGCCACCATTCCTTTACGTCAACGTCCAATGAAATTGGCGAGTTCGTTGCATCTCATGGGAAGATCGTGAAATTAGGTTCAGAGGTGAAATATGTCCAACCAAAGGCTGAACAAAAAAATACCTACTATTGAGGAAATTCAGAAAGAGTTCGAGGATTTCGTTAAACGGAAGTATGGCGGTACTGTCAACTTTACAATGTCGCAGGCGACGCCGGAGACGGCTGCAACCGATGATACAAGCACCACCGCTCCTGGAGAAAAGACGTTCGATCTGAAATTTGACCTCAAACCGAAGGAGGTTAAGCAGTACCTTGATCGATATGTCATTAAACAGGACGACGCGAAGAAAGCTTTGGCAATTGCTGTGTGTGATCACTACAATCATGTGCGCGAGGTGCACGAAAATCCGAAAGTTGCAGACACCGATTACTCGAAACAGAATGTGGTCATGCTTGGACCGACAGGCGTTGGCAAAACTTACCTCATTCGCCATATTGCCAAATTGATCGGCGTCCCCTTCGTCAAAGCGGACGCCACCCGGTTTAGTGAAACCGGCTACGTTGGTGCAAATGTTGATGATATGATTCGGGATCTTGTAACACAGGCAGACGACAATATCGAGCTTGCACAATACGGTATTATTTACCTCGATGAAGTGGACAAGATTGCGACACCACCAAACATCATCGGACGTGATGTCAGTGGACGGGGGGTGCAGATTGGTCTTCTCAAACTGATGGAGGAAACAGAGGTCGATCTCCGCGCAGGTTACGATGCAGCCTCTCAGATGCAAGCCATGATGGAGTTTCAGCAAAAAGGGGTGGTGGAAAAGCGTATCATCAATACGCGCCATATCCTCTTTATTATTAGCGGGGCATTTAACGGGCTAAAAAAGATTATCAATAAACGTATGAATCAGGGCAATATCGGCTTTAACGCGACAGTAAAAAGTCAGACGGAGTTAGGAGATTCCTTTCAGTTTGTTACACCGCAAGATTTTATTGAGTTCGGATTTGAACCTGAGTTGATTGGTCGTCTATCTGTCCATGTTGTGTGCCAAAATCTTTCCGCTGATGATCTCTACTATATTCTAAAGCATTCCGAGGGATCGATCATCCGTCAGTATGAACGGGCATTCAGAGCTTATGGGATTGAGGTGTTGTTTTCGGATGAAGGACTCCATCGAATCGCCGAGCAGGCATACATCCAAGAAACCGGTGCTCGCGCATTGATGACGGTCTGCGAAAAAACGCTGCGAGAGTATAAGTTTGAACTGCCGTCCTCCAGTATCCGGGAGTTTGTGGTGACAGAAGAAGTTATTGAGAATCCAGCAGGCGAGTTGCAGCGAATTCTGGAAGATACAGACTATAACTGCCAAGTTGTAATGCGTGAACGAGTACGTCGGTACGAAGAGGATTTCCAGCGTGAACATCAGATGCAGATCCGATTTGACGATGAGGCGACTGAACTTTTATGCCAAAAGGCGATTGATCGCGGGCGGGCACCAAAAGAGATTTGTGATGAACTACTACAGAGTTACCAACACGGTCTGAACCTTATCAAGCAGAATACCGGGCAGTCGGTGTTCACCTTTACCGAAGCGGTGGTGGACGAGCCAGATGTTATGCTTGAGCGTTGGATCCGCGACTCCTACACGGCAAAGTCGAAAGAAGAGCGAAAGGCATCGGATGAAGATCTGTGAGATTGTAGAAGAGTAAATAAACTTGACGCACCAAGATAAAGTGTGCTAAAGTTATAGGTTGTCTGAAAGCGGCTAACGCTACCAATCCTAAGAGTTATGGAGGCACACTTTCCGTCGTATTTTTTTGAACGCTAAGCGAAGAGAAACATGAAGATTGCTGAAAACCTCATCGGCCTCATTGGCAATACCCCACTGGTTCATCTGAACTACCTACCCGGACCGGATGACGCTACAATCTTGGCAAAGCTGGAATCGTATAACCCCGGTGGCAGTATCAAAGATCGGATTGGCTATGCCATGATAGCTGATGCCGAAGAACGCGGATTACTCAAGCCGGGCTGCACAATAGTTGAACCCACGGCGGGCAATACAGGAATCGGACTATCCATTGTTGCGATTGCAAAAGGATATCACGTTACCTTGACCATGCCAGAGAACGTCAGCCAAGAAAAGTATACACTGCTCGCTTCTTTTGGTGCGAAAATTATATTAACACCTGAAGACGCCGGGATGGGTGGTGCGATTTGGGAAGCTAAGGAGGTCGTCTCACGGAATCCACATAGCTTTATGCCCAATCAATTTGAAAACCCTGTGAATCCCGAAATTCACCGGCAAACGACAGCGCGCGAGATTTTAGACGATATTGACCGGGAGATTGATTTTTTTGTGGTTGGTGTGGGCACGGGTGGAACTCTAACGGGCGTTGGAGAGGTACTCAAGACCTATCGGTCGAAGACCCAGGTAGTTGCAGTGGAGCCGAGCATCTCTCCAGTTTTGTCCGGTGGACAACCGGGACCGACCCGTATTGATGGTATTGGAGCTGGCAGAATTCCAGATGTGTTGAACGTTAATGTCATCGATCAGGTGACTACTGTGTCCGACCCCCAGGCTTATCAGATGATGAGACGGATTTCCAAAGCAGAGGGCTTGCTTGTTGGAATGTCGTCAGGGGCAAATGTCCACGCCGCATTAGAAGTGGCGCGAGGACTTGGGAGGGATAAAACTGTCGTCACAATTTTACCGGATACAGGAGATCGCTATTTTAGCCTCGCCCGGTATTTTGAATCGGAAATCGGATTAGAAACCGATTTTGAGTAAAATGGGAACATGAGCGCGAAGGTTCCTTGTTCCATCAATTCGATCATTCCTCATTAATTACGTTCTATGCTATACAGGAAGGACTGGGTATCCCTTGAATGAATTAACAAATAAAGATCTGATAAATGAAGAGCTTTGCTACGAAGTTCGTTTGCTCGAAGAACCGCAGGAAATCTTGTTCAATCTTATTAAACGTTTTAAAGGCCGTGCCGCAATTGTTACAAGCGGGCAATTGTCTGGAATGGTTCTGCTCCACATGGCTTACGAAAATAAGCTGCCGTTTAGAGCCTGCACAATTGACACGTTGCGTCTATTCCCTGAGACCTATCAATTCCTTGAGTGCGTCGAAGCACGTTACAACATTCAGATTGAGCGGATTACTCCAGAAGCAGAAGCGGTAAATCAAATGGTTGCAAATCACGGGGAGTTCTTGTTCTTCGACAGCAAACAGAAACAGGAATATTGCTGCAACATTAGGAAAGTAGAGCCGATGCAGCAATTGTTAGACACACTGGATGTCTGGTTTTCCGGCTTGCGACGAGATCAATCCAGTAATCGGCAAAGCACACCCAAAGCGGATATCATTGATCACAAAGGGCGTTCTATACTAAAAGTTAACCCGCTGGCAGATTGGCCTGAGGCACAGATTTGGGAGTACATTCACAAACACGATGTGCCCGTGAATCCACTGATGGAACCCCAAAAGTACGGGCAATACTATGAGTCGCTCGGATGTGTCATATGCACAACGCCGATCGTGCCGGGTGAACCAAAAAGAGCAGGACGGTGGCGCTGGCAAAACGCACCATCGGTCGATGAAGATAATAAAAAAGAATGCGGGATTCACTACGCAATATAGAACCTAAAATGCAAAGTATCTAAGTTCTATCGCTTAAATATAGAAACTTGCTCAATTAAGACCAAAACATTCGTGGTCTCGTTTTATTTCACCTTACTAAAGAAGGGAGTTTTGCAATGGCTGTTACCGTACGTATTCCAACCCCTCTCAGAAGACTCACACAGAATCAGGCGGAAGTTGAAGCGGAGGGAGACACTATTGAAAGCCTCATCGAAAACCTTGAGGCAAGTTATCCGGGACTCAAAGAGCGCATCTGTGATGAATCCGGTAATGTTCGACGTTTTGTTAATATTTACCTCAATGACGAAGATATTCGTTTCTTAGATGGTAGTGCAACGGCAGTTAACGATGGTGACGACATCTCAATTATACCTGCAATTGCAGGCGGGTCGTCAGATGGTGAAAGAGACTGAAGTGTTAGAGTTACAAACCGAGACTCTGGATCAAATCTACGCGCACGCGAAGGTCGAATTTCCCGATGAGTGCTGTGGCATCATTTTGAGCGACGGGACCCGGGAATTCGTCCGAGAGTGCCGGAATATACAAAATGAACGGCATGCCGAAGATCCGGATACTTATCCTCGTGACGCACGTACTGCTTATTTAATAGATCCGAACGATCTAATCCGTGTGCATAAAGAAGCTGAAACCCAAAATCGACCAATTAAGGCACTCTATCATTCCCACCCAAATCACGATGCGTACTTTTCGGACAAAGACAAAGCGGATGCAACGGCTTGGGACGAACCGGTGTATCCTGGAGCAGCATATATTGTAATCTCTATCTATGATCACGAAGTTAAAGCAACTAAGGCTTTCGCTTGGAATGAAACTGATATGGATTTTGAAGAAGTGCCAATAGAGATGAACCGCGAGACATAATACGATTCGTTACTTCAGAAAGGAGTGGCAGATATGGCATTCTTAAGACTTCGTTTGACTTTCCCGCCGGATCTGATCACTGAGCCCATCATCCACAACATCGGTCAACAGTATAATGTGATTACGAGCATTCGACGCGCTGATGTCACGTCTGATAGAGGGTGGGTTGTTTTGGAAATTAGAGGTGAGCCAGACGAACTTGAACGGGTTGTCGAGCATCTCCAGAACGTCAAGGTGGAAGTTGAGCCGATTGAGGGAGATGTAGTTCAGTAAGAAGATAATCCAGCAAATACGGCACGGTGAGGATTACGCTATTCACTACTATTGATCGGTGACCGTACACTCCTCATCAACAAAATAGGGACATAATCGACAATGTTCTCTATTCTTCTCAAACCTTCCCATCCCGATTGCATCAGAACTCAAAGTATCCTGTATTGCCTCAATTCGTTCTATCCATGCGCTCTCAATATCTATTAATTCTTCCTTTGTTACCTCCACTGAATGCGATAAGGTGAGATCTGTTGAGTAGATTGTTACCGGTATGACACGCTGTTCAGGATAGAGCCGATGGATTAGCAGGGCGTATAGCTCAATTTGTGGTCGATAGTAGTCAGCTATATCGCCGATTTCTTCCCAATTAATTCCATCTATTTCGCAGCTGATAACCTGCCATATCCCCTCTGAGTCTTTGAAGAGTCGATTTGCAATTCCGTCGACTATATGAGAACCAATTTCGGCGTGAATGTGTCGTTCGCGGTAAACCTCATCTGCGTTTAACGCCATCTCCCTAACTCTCGAGTTCAGGAAGCTATTGACACCTTCACGCGTAGTCTCAAGGGATTCCTCGGATTGGAACTCCGATAACGGCACTTGGATCTGGCGCTGTAAATAAAACCGCGTTGGACACTGAGTGTGTGTTTTCAGATCCGACACAGAGAAGGTGTGGCTAACGGTGGCAGCGCGCAACGGCTCGATATGGAAAGGAGGAAATTCGGTTAGCGGTAGTGGGACGGCTGGCTCTTCTTCAGTATAACCGAGTTCGCTGGAAGGTCTAACGATTTGAATTGGAAGATCGAAGGTGACCTGTGTGGTTTGCTCTCCCGATAAGACCCGAATGGTCGTCTTCCGATTTAAAACCGTGTTCTCCGCGGGTATCTCCGAAATTTCTAAAGCATTGAGCAGCCACTTCAACCAACACGGCGCATTTCCTATCTTCTCGGCTGTCCCTGACAAGATCAGACGATCACGAGCGCGGGTCGTAGCTACGTAAAAGAGGCGCTGCTCCTCTGCCTCTGTCCGGTTTCTTGCACGTTCATTCATCAACCGTGTCGCCCCCGGATCGCTCTGTTCGTAGTTTTTTTCTGGATTTGCGGGTCTAAAGCCAAGACCTAACCGATCATCAATGAACGGTTCTCGATCATATCTGAACCGTTGATCCAGGTTAGGAAGGATAACAACCGGAAACTCAAGTCCTTTCGCCGCATGGACAGTCATTACCTCAACAGCGTCCGCTGTCAATTGCGTGGTCGCTTGACCTTCGCTCTCTTCTTCCTCAATGAGTAGGTTTAGTCGTTCCAAGAAATCGAAAAGGTTTGTAGATTCCGATCTTTCAAATTCCCTTGCAATTTCTAATAGCTTTTCATAATTTGCCCACCGTTGTTCGCCGCTCTTCCCAACGGGAAGCACCCCGACTATTCCAGTATCGTTAACGATTTTTCGGATAAGTTCGCTCGGTGGGGTACGGTGGCATATTTCGAGATGGCTATGCAGTATCTGAGCTGCATGACCTATTAGAGGAGTTGAAGATTGATCCGGTTGAGCGAGGTAATCTTGGATCTTCTCCCAGAATGTCTTTTTGGACGATGGCTGCGCTATTTCATATAGTTCTACATCTGACACACCGAAGAATGGCGCGCGAAGAATTCCGGCGAGTGCAACGTCGCTGGTAGGATCTATGAGGAATTGCAGATAATTACCAATGTCGTAAATCTCTTGACGCTGATAAAATCCGATACCGCCTGTGATTTTGTATGGGATCTCTGATTCGGTTAAGGCAGATTCAATTTCCGGCAAGTGCGTCCGGCTGCGGATTAGGATGGCAATATCACTGTAGCGAATGGGTTGGGACGTTTCACTGCCGTCAGCGTGCATCCAGATTGTTTCCTCGGTGTCGACTAAATGGCGGATGCGGCCGACAATCAGATCGTATTCGTCAGCGGCAAGTTGCAAATCGCTCTCTGTTTCTTCCTTCGAGCCGAGGAGCAGCTCTACGTCGCCGTGCGAATCAGCGATTCGGCCTTGGACCAACGGCTCATACTCGACTTCAAATTCATTTCGCCCCTTCATGAGCGGTTTGAAAACTGAATTGACGAAGCCTACGAGATTTCGTAATAAACGGAAATTTTCCGAAAATTGGAGTTCGCCGCGCTTCTCTGAATCGCTCGCGTCAAGTTTCTGCTCCGCCCAAGAAAAATCTTCACCGAATGCCTCCTGTAAGTCAGTTATATCCTGTCGTGTTTTATTAAATACGCGCACATCCGCCCCGCGAAACCCGTAGATACTCTGTTTCTGATCGCCAACGATAAACAGATTATCCAATTTAGAATCCGAGGGACTCTCCCCGCGGGTATTCTTGTTGATAACAGCGAGTAGGTCGAGGATCTCGTATTGTAGCTGGTCGGTATCTTGGTACTCATCAACCATGATATAAGGATATCTTTGGGCGAGCTGTTCATGGATGGATTCTTGACGCAGTAGATTCCTAACCTTAATCTGAAGATCATCGAAATCGAGTTGTCCTATTCGGGTTTTATGTTGTTCGTATGCACGTTGAATCTCGTCATAAACAGCTAACAAATCGCGTGTCGCACGAATGAGGAGTTCATCATCAGCGGTAATTGATGCGGAGGATTTGAAGTAGTTCGCTGCGGGGACAAGGAAATCAACCTCTTCCTGGATTGGGTCAGTCTCGGTCCTTGAGCCAAGAAAATCTCTTTTGCTAATGTTGTTTCCGTCTTTCGTTACGAGTAGTGGAGCAAGTTCGATGAGAGTTGGAATAGCGGTTAGTATTGTCACTTGTGGAACAAGATATCCCAGCAATTCTAAGGCTATCCAAGCATTGGTAACCGATGGAGAGGTTTGGAAATAGTTCGCCGCACGAATAAGAAAACCGACATTCTCCATGGTTGTGTCGGTCTCGGTATGTGAATCAAGAGCCTCCTCCTCGCTGATCTGTCCATCTTCCGTGAAGATCTGTGGGCCAAGTTGGAGGAAAATCGAAATGACCGTTACTATTGCCATTTGTGGTAAAACAAGCCCTACCAGTCCTAGGACTATTGAAGCATTTTTCCCTGTAGCAACTTCTAAGACGTTGTCCAAACAGCGCAACCAATCTCCGAGAGAGAACTGATTTTCTAAACTCCGAGATAATTGCGATTGTACATGCTTGCGCCAATACTCCAACACCTCTGAATCTGTGCGGCTGTATAAGCATCGCGTTAGGCGATCCACCCCATCCCGCTGATTGATCAACTCATGTAAGTGTTGTTCGAGCTGACTCTTGCCAAAAATGCGCAGCAAGCCTACCAGTTTCTCACGTATCTCATCTTCATCGGGACGATTAGCAATTTCCCGGAGCGTGGAATCAAGTGTGTTACGGAGAGCCAACCGCTGTTGTATCCCTTGTAATTCGCTGAAACCTGCATCCACCCCCGCTTCAACCGGATACTCCCGTAGAATTCGCGCGCAAAATGAGTGAATGGTTGAGATCTGTGCGGAGAGCATTCCGGTCTTGATTTTCTGTAATTGTGTACTGCGAGGTTCTTCCCCCAGTTTTACGTCAAGTTGTTGGATAATGCGCTGCTTGAGTTCTGCTGCAGCTTTCCTTGTGAACGTGATTGCAACCACTTGATTGGGAGGCAGATCTGTTTCAAGAAGAATCTTGAGGTAGCGGTGGGCCAATACCGCTGTTTTCCCTGATCCAGCACCAGCCGTCACACTGATGTGGCGATTGAGATCATGGGCTTTTTTTTGGTTCCGTGTAAATTCCACGATGCGCTGACTCCCTAAAAAAAGGCGATAGCACAAGCAGCAGACCGTGATGCGGGTTTCAATCGTATCGTGGCGCAGAATGCAGAGGCAGTCTTAATGAACCCCTATTGAGCGCGGGTCTGTTCGTCTGTGAGCTATCGCCCTATCTGTTTAATACGTCTTTTTCGCCCGTTTTTCCTGTTTAGCGAGCTTTTTCTCTTTACGTCCTTTTTTGGTTGCAGTCTTTTTGACAACACCTTTATTTGCGCTATCGAGTGACTTGCTGCCTTTTCCTCGATTACCTCTCATTTTCTGTTCTCCTATTCTATTGTTCTGTTAACAGCTGATGAATTAGAATGCCAGGAACCAATCCCTCACCTCGCAAGCTTGTTTCAGAACAACCGTTCTTGAGATTCTACAGATACTTGAACGAGACCAATTCAAATACAATTTTTGTCTAGCCATGCCCTTGTTTTCGTCCTCAAATATTTGAATTGGTAGGTTTGTGATGGACGAGACAATTCTGTAAAATCTACTTTTCGAAAAAAGTTCAAGCTATCTTTAAGAAACCATTGTGAGTATAGCATAGAAGCCGATAGATTGGAAGTTAAAATTCTTCCTATAGTTTTTCAGAGAATGCTTCTTCTGTTAGAATTGGAATATCGAGTTCGATGGCGCGGTCATATTTAGCCCCTGGCGCTTCCCCAGCAATGAGGTAATCTGTATTTTGGCTAACACTGGAACTGACCTTGCCACCGCGTTCCTTGATTTTTTTAGATGCGTCGGAGCGCGTCATTGTCGAAAGCGAACCTGTTAAAACAAAAGTTTTACCAGCAAAAATACTATCGGAGGTTCCCGCGAGTTTATCCGGTACAACTGCCCATTGAAGTCCTGCATCTTTCAACCGTTTCAGGAGTTCTTGAACCCGCGGTTGTGCAAAGAAATAGAGGATGCTTTCCGCAATTTGTGTTCCGATGCCGTGGATGCTCTCAATATCTTCTGTACTTGCATCGGCAAGGGCATCAATCGAAGAGAAGTGGTCAATCAGTAATTCCGCGACGTTTGCACCAACGTGGGGTATCCCTAATCCAAACAGTACCTTTTCGGGGGGAGTATTACAACTTGATTCAATAGCATTTAGGAGGTTTTCGGCGGATTTTTCTCCCATCCGTTCAAGACTAGCTAGATTTTCCTGCTTCAAAGCGTAGAGATCTGCGACATCACGAACCCATCCATCCTCGACAAGTTGTTCAACAAGCGCGGGACCAAGCCCATCAATATTCAGCGCATTTCGGGAGGCGAAATGCTCAATGTGCCGTTTCAGTTGTGCAGGGCAACCTACATTGACACAACGAACCGCTGCTTCATCTTCTGACCGCTGCACCGACGTTTCGCACACCGGGCAGTGATTTGGTAAACGAAAGGTCTTCTCACCACCTTTTCGTTGATCTGTTAGTACAGCGGTAATTTTCGGAATTACATCTCCCGACCTTTCGAGAACTACCATATCTCCAACGCGAACATCTTTACGAATAAGCTCTTGTTCGTTATGCAGTGTAGCATGGGTTACCGTAGCGCCAGCCACCTGTGCAGGAGAAAGAATTGCCACAGGTGTCAAGACGCCAGTTCGTCCAACCTGTACCTCTATTGCCTCAATCCGTGTTGTTACTTGGTGGGCAGGGAATTTACAGGCGATTGCCCAGCGGGGGCTCTTTGCTGTGGTGCCGAGTATCTCTTGCTGTTGAAGCGAGTCAACCTTCACAACGATTCCATCGGTGTCATAAGGAATCGTTTCCCTATTGGTCGTCCACTTACGGCAATACGTAATTACATCCTCAATTGATGAATGTGCTTCGGTGTGAGGGTTCATCTTGAACCCCAGGTCCGCGAGCAAAGTCAGGGCTTCCGTATGCTTGGCAATCTTGATTCCGTCCGCGTAACCGAGGGTATAGATAAAAATATCCAGTGGGCGTGCCGCCGTGATAGTGGAGTCCAATAAGCGAACAGAACCAGCGGCGGCGTTCCGTGCATTTGCGAAAGGGGCTTGATCCTCCGCCGTCCGCTGTTGGTTCACCTCAGTCAATTGATCTCTTGGAATAAATACCTCGCCTCGGACCTCCAAAACAGTGGGCATCGGTTGAACCGGTGTTAGTCTCAGCGGAATCGTGCGGATAGTGCGTAGATTCGCTGTCACATCTTCCCCATACTCTCCATCTCCTCGTGTTGCGCCGCGCACAAACTTACCATCTTCATAGAGCAAGGCAACTCCCAAGCCATCGATTTTTAGCTCCGTCGCATACGCAACCGGTTGATCGGGTAATGCCTTCCGCACACGCTGATCGAAATCGTATAGTTCATCAGGGCTGTACGTGTTATCCAGACTCAACATCTGCTCGCGGTGGGGGACACTCGTGCCAAGTGTCGTTTCCCCGCCAACTCGCTGAGTCGGCGAATCAGGTGTAACCAGTTCAGGATGTGCAGCTTCGAGACGTTCTAACTCTTTCATCAACTGATCGTATTCCTGATCTGAAATCTCCGGTTGATCGTTGATGAAATATTTGCGTTCGTGGTAGCAGATCTGTTCCCGCAATTCCTCAATCCGGTTTTTAATAGAATTGTTTGACATATCGCTACGCAAGAATTGCAGTTGCCAATTCCGTTAGGTTAGTCGTCTATTGTGTTCCTGTCCAAGTGGGGAATTATCTTACCTGATATCAGGGCTCAATCCATCAAATCAAAGGAATTCTACGTTGAAAAGTTGCCAAAAAACGATTTTCCACAACGTGTCTTCTTTACGGAAATTTATTTGGCAATCAACAATAATTTCTCTTTTTTCGGCTCGTGGTTTGTCGGGGCCTGCCCCCTCCTCGCTCATGATGTGTAGGGTAAGTCGCGCAGATGCCTGACGTGTATTAGTCACCTCCACCCGAATTTTATTAAACTGAAATTGGAGGGCGTCATACTTTCCAAACACTTTAGTGATCGTTGGATTAACGTCATCGAACATTGCGGGAATAACGCCTGTGGCTAAACCAAGGAGTGTAATAGGATCATCTGCTGCAACGTAGGTTTTCGAAAAGAGTTCCTGGATTGTCTCCAATTTACCTATATCCAATGATTCAATTAGTGCGGAAAAGCGTTCCAAGAACTGAGGAATCTCTGTCTCGGGATTCGTCGCGGGCATGAGTTGAATGCTCAATCCAACGCGACCCGTCCTAAGTTCAAAGTTCTCGGTTTTGGACTGATAATCGGCAGCTATAACCATTAAACTAACTGCCTGCGAATAGGGTACCCCCGTAAAATTATATCTACCATCTATTTCGGTTGTTTGCATCTGATCCAATAGAGTGATAGTGGCACCGGGGATCGGGTTCCCTGTTGTGCCATCAGTAATAGTGCCTGAAACCGCGCCAAGCTTTGGGGAGAGAGAAACATTCAACTGTACCTGTTCAGCCCTAAGTTTAAATTTCTTCATTTTGGGTTGGTAATCAAGGCCCATGACCATCAGGCTATGGCTATCTGAATAACGAATTTCCGTGAAAACATATTTGCCCTCTACATCGGTTTCCACCGAGTGACCCAACAGACTGACTATTACCCCCGGAATCGGTTCTCCCGTCCTGATGTTGGTAATAATTCCTGATACCATTCCCAATTGCGAGCTATCGCCTTCTTCTACACCCACTGTTTGTTCGGATTCTTCTCCGGGATCGACAGAAGTCACGGCTGAATCTTCACCGCATCCCAGACCAGTAATCGTCCAAATTAGAAGAAGAAAAAAGCATAAATTGATTTGAAGTTTCATTCGATTTATCCTCTGTTTAATACACAAGCAACAACCGCGTCCAAATAGTATGGCGATTTAACGCGTGTTGCGTGATGAACTTATCACGGAATTACTTTGCTCAAGGGGTATTCAATAATCCCTTCTGCGCCTACATTCATGAGTTCTGGGATGAAGTCTCGGACAATATGCTCATCGACAATCGTTTCGACAGCGTACCAGCCATCTTGGCTAAGTTGGGAGATCGTTGGATTTCTCATTGCAGGCAAAATCGCGAGCAAGGATTGCAGGTTGTCTTGAGCAATGTTCATCTTGAGTCCAACTTTGTTTTGTGCCGCCAACGCTCCGGAGAGGAGTATATACAAGCTTTCCGCCTTGTTCCGTTTCCATTCATCTGTCCAACTCTTCTTGTTTGCGATTAGCATTGTTACCGATTCAATGACGACATCAACAATTCTTAATTGGTTGGCGTACAAGGTGCTTCCGGTTTCTGTAATTTCTACAATCGCGTCGCAGAGATGGGGAATCTTTACCTCTGTTGCACCGTGTGAGAATTTGACAGTCGCATTGACGCCATTATCCTTGAGGTATGATTTTGTTGCGCCAACCAATTCGGTGAAAATAACTCTGCCTTCAAGATCTGCGACAGACTGGACGGGGGAATCTTCTGCAACTGCCAGCACCCATCGTGCTGGCTGCGTGGTCTGCTTGCCATAGATAAGCGATGCAACTTCCAATACATCTGCTTCGCATTCGCGTACCCAATCTCGCCCTGCTAACCCCACATCAATAACACCGCGTTCTACGTAGAGTGCCATCTCCTGTGGGCGCAGCAGCATCACCTCAATCTCATTGTCATCAATGTGCGGATAGTATGATCTGCCGCTGATTGTAATTGTGTAGCCTGCTTGTTTGAAAAGGTCAATGGTGAATTCCTGTAGGGATCCTTTAGGAATACCTAATTTCAGTTTGTTCATCGGTTTCTACGTCCTGTCTCCAAGTTTTTTCGATTGTTTTCTTTGCCACTAAATTCAAGTCTCATTGTTAAAGCGATTGCTTTGTAGTGGAATCCCTTTTGCTGTATTTGCTTCACTTCATCTGCGGATGCGCTACGGGCAGGCTTCCTGCCATGCTTTCTCTGCTGTCTGTAATGTATAATCGGGAATTATGGTGAATTAAAGAAATAAGTGGACATTTACCAATAACTCCGACCCTCACGAGGTTTCCAAAGTCCCCCTGATAAGTGGTACATCCCGATTTATCGGGGGCGGGATGTAGGGGGTTGGTTGTGCATTGGGAGTGTCTAAGTAATTGTAAAATCTACCATAGTATAGGATACGGTATGATACCATACTCCATCTGTATTGTCAAAAGTGAAGGAAAAAGGCGTGCTACACGATGTGTCCATTGAGTTCATCAACATGCCTTGATCTCGTTTTAAGGCACTCGGATCGGGTTCCATGCGCTGCGAGAGTTGGTCACATGCATAACAAAAACACCCCACTCAAGCGCAAGTATCTTGACAGGTTGAGACAGATCGAGTTAAAATGGGAATAAGATACGGAACTGTTACAAAATTGCTCTCTTTGAAAGTTCTAAAACGTGGAGGCACATGAACGAATGGCAGATAGAATTGAAATTGCTCAGCTCAAGATTGACGAAGGATTGTATCGTCTGGTACAAGACGAGATCGCCCCCGGCACAGGTGTAGATACGGATGCCTTTTGGACATCCTTGGGTCAAATTGTTGCAGATCTCGCGCCCAAAAACCGGGTGCTTCTGGATAAACGGGACGCATTGCAGCAGCGGATCGACGAATGGTATTTGTCGACAAAAGACGAACCGGTTGAGCCAAATGAGTATCAAGATTTTCTTGCAGAGATTGGATACCTCCTCCCTGAAGGTGGAGATTTCCAAGCAACCACGACGGCTGTGGACCCCGAAATCGCGGAAGTCTCAGGTCCTCAACTGGTGGTTCCCTTGGATAATGCCCGCTATGCCTTAAATGCCGCCAATGCCCGTTGGGGAAGTTTGTATGATGCGTTGTACGGCACCTATCTGATTACGGAAGAGGGGCGCGAGCAAAAGGATGCAGGTTACAACCCTATGCGCGGCGCGGCTGTCATCGCCCAGGTGGAGGTGTTTTTAGATGAGATGGCGGAGCTTGAACGGGGAAACTTCCGAGAAGTCACGCAATACTCACTCAAAGATGTTGATGGAACTAACCAATTGGTTATAAGGCTTAACGATGGCAGCGAAGTAGGTTTAGCCGACCCCAATAAATTTGTTGGGTTTCATGAAAAAGATGGTGAACTGTGCACTGTTTTGCTCAGAAACAATGGATTACACATTGAAATCCAGATTGACCGTACGCATCCTGTTGGAAAAGCCCATCCTGCGGGCGTAAAAGACGTGATCCTTGAGTCCGCCATCACCACAATTCAAGACTGCGAAGATTCTGTAGCGGCGGTTGATGCCGAGGACAAGATGAGAGTGTACAGCAACTGGAACGGCATTATGCAGGGGACGCTGGAAGCTTCCTTTGAAAAGGATGGGCAGCAGATGATCCGTCGGCTAAATGCAGATAGGACCTTTACGGCGCCAGATGGGTCAACCCTGACACTCCCGGGCAGAAGTCTTCTGCTAATCCGGAATGTTGGAATTCACATGTATACCGATGCGGTCACCACGGCAGATAATCAGGAAATTCCTGAGGGCTTTCTTGATGCGATGGTCACATCGCTGGCAGCCATACACGATCTTAAAAGAAATGGACAATGCGTCAATAGCCGGACGGGCAGCATCTATATCGTCAAACCCAAACTCCACGGTCCCGAAGAGGCTGTAGCAACGGTCGAACTGTTTGAACGTGTAGAGCGCGCGCTTGGACTTGAACGCAATACGCTGAAGATGGGCATTATGGATGAGGAACGTCGAACCACCATTAATCTGAAGGAGGCCATCCGCGCAGCGCAGGAACGGGTCGTGTTTATCAATACTGGATTTCTAGATCGGACCGGCGATGAGATTCACACCAGCATGGAAGCGGGACCGATGATACGCAAGCCTGACATCAAAAGCCAACCGTGGATGCTCGCCTATGAAGACTGGAATGTGGATATAGGCATTGAGACCGGACTTCCCGGTAAGGCGCAGATTGGTAAGGGGATGTGGGCGATGCCGGATGAAATGGCAGCGATGATGGAGCAGAAGGTAGCTCATCCGCAAGCCGGTGCGACGACCGCTTGGGTGCCTTCGCCAAGAGCTGCCACACTCCATGCTGTACATTACCATGAAGTCAACGTCAAAAACAGGCATGCGGAACTTGCAAGCAGGGGACGTGCTAGTCTGTCGGATATCCTAACGCCACCGTTATCGGATGAGGAATTCAGCGAGGAGGAAATCCAGCAGGAACTGGATAATAATGCTCAAGGAATTTTAGGTTATGTGGTGCGCTGGGTTGACCAGGGGATTGGCTGCTCAAAGGTGCCGGACATCCATAACGTTGGATTGATGGAAGACCGAGCGACGCTGCGTATATCGAGTCAACATATTGCCAACTGGTTACATCACGGCGTTGTGACGAGAGAGCAGATCATAGAAACCTTTGAACGGATGGCTGCGGTTGTTGATGAACAGAATGCAGGAGATACCAACTATCGAAACATGGCACCCGAATTTGACAAAAGCATCGCCTTTCAGGCGGCACTAGATCTGGTCTTTAAAGGGGGCACAGTACCTAACGGCTATACTGAACCTGTGCTGCACGCTCGTCGGAGAGAGGTCAAAGCGACGCAATAGTGCGTCGCTTCGACTTCCCAAATTAAACTCGCGCAAACTTCTGAAACCGTTTATCCGCGATGACCTCGCTGATATAGACATCGCCATGAGAGTCGATCCATATACCGTGCGGCGAATTGCTAAACTGTCCAGGTTGCTCGCCTTTCTCGCCCCACTGGGTGATAATCTCACCGTTAAGCGTCATAACGGTTACACGCTGCCCACCCTCTGCGATATGGATAACATCATCCGAATCGATGAACAGATCGTTGGGAGAACGGAGGTCTCCCCATTCTGTTAGGTATTCCCCGTTTGAATTGAAAATCTGACACCGTAGATTTCCTCGATCTAAGATGTAGACGCGATCATTCTTATCTACCGTGACATCATGCGGTAGATTAAACTCACTCGGTCCTGAGCCCGGTGCGCCCCACGAAACAATGACCTCGCCCTCACGTGTCATGCGATGAACCCGTGATTGACCGTATCCATCTGAGACGTACATCTCGCCAGAGTCGGATAAAACGGCACGGGTTGGCTGATTAAATGGCTGCCCCGGTGCACCCGGTTCATCCACAGTTCCCCACGTCTGCAAAAGTTCTCCAGAAAGCGAAAACTTCCGGACGGTGTGGTCTTCGGTGTCTGTGGTGTAGATCTCATCGTCAGGACTTATCCAAATGCCGTGCGGTGCTTTGAAGATATCTTCGCCCCAAGAACCAATGAACCGACCATCTCGTTCATAAACGAGCATGGCAGGATTAGGACTCCGATTGAACACATATACCCGATCTTGGGAATCACAGGCGACGGCAGAGGCAAGCCCCAACTGCGGGATCTGCCCCCAACCTTCCACAACTTCGTATTGATAATTACCACTTCCGTAAACCATAATGATTGTCCCTCCTTATAACGAACCAATGACTAATGAACTGATGTGCCTCTAACCGTTTCCGACATCATGCTTAACCTCGCCGGCATTGACCCCTAACCCTCGGCGATACGCCTCCAATGACACGAGATCGGCTGGCGCGACGTTGCCTAAATTCACTTCTCTACCATATCGATCTATAAGCTGACGACGAAGGTGATGGATGCCATGTGCAGTTACCCCAGCAATCCAGGGACCGGGTAATTCAAACATGATTTTCTCCAATCCTATGAGTTCCACAACTTCTTCAACCGCCTTCGCTGTGTCAATATCTTCGCTAATCAACTCAGCGGCTTCTAAGAGTACCAGTGCTGCGCCGGCGTCGAGGCAGCCTTGTGCATCGTCAGGGAAAGGGATCTCGCTCGCCAACCCCTCCTTCTTACCGACTTCGCCCATAACCTGCAAACTGTGTTCATCGACCGCTTGACGAATCATCTTCCGCTTCCACTCAACCGAAACAGCTCCAAGGTTATCCGATACCTCAACCCAACGATAGCCTGCCTCAACGATCGCAGGAAAGTAGAGATCCGCCTTCCCTGATACCTCCGCGTATTCGAGAAACATACCTCCTGCAAATGGCTCAATCTGATGTTGACGATACCTTTTCAATTTCCCTGCTAAAACATCGTCTGACAACAAGCGGGAGATACCGACAGCGATCTTTGCGAAATCGAAGTGTTCTGCCCCAGTCTCGATCAGGTCCTCCTGTTCATGCATCCCAATACCCCAATCGATAACCATTGTTAGGCCACAATCCCTCGGTTTACCCTGTCGCTCTATTCCATCAATCCCTTCAAAAAAATGTGAATTCATCTCGCTCGTATCTCCATTCGCTCATATTAAGAAAGGGTGCAACAGAACCCGAGTTTTGCCAAAAGCTCGGGTTCTGTTCGTGCTTTACATTTGATAAGAGAGTGGGAGAGGCTTCCTTGTCTCGAATCGGGAATAGGACTTCCCTCCTACATCGGGAGATTGTCTGTAGGAGAGGCATCCTTGCCTCGATTCGCGCGACGTGAATCTTACCTTATTTATGAGCAGCCCTCACCTATCTCCCCTCCGCAAACTCAGGTCTACCCAGCGCGTCGGTCTTTTCCTGCCGTTCATACTGCTGTAGTTCACCACCCGCATCCGCCAAGATCCGTTCCCACGCCAGCGCGCGCCGCTCTTCCGCACTTGCCGCTATGTCATGCTGACACGTTGGATCTGCTTCCAAGTCAAAGAGCCGCGGATTCTGGGCATCAACACCGCTGAAGAACCAATTCTTTGAATCTTTGTACCACACAGAGTTGCCGTAGCGACAGGTCAGATAATCTCGTGCCTCAAATCCGCTGCTTCCTTCTACCAATGGGAGCAGGCTCTGCCCTTCTATTCTACCAATCGGTTCAACCCCAGCGGCGGCAATGACGGTCGCCGGTACATCCAAGCTGTAAACAAATTCGTCACGTGTACTTCCAGCATGGTCCCCGTCTGGATGCCGTAGCATCATCGGGATATCCATTGTGCCTGGATACATGAAATCCGCCGGTTTTCCTGTAACACGGTCCGGGTTTTCACCGAAGTTGGTTCCGTGATCGCTCAGGAACATCACGAGCGTGTTCTGTTTCAATCCCAGCCTATCGATGGTATTAATCAACTTTCCAAACCATGTGTCCACCATCGTCACCAGACCGGCATAATTCGCTCGAATACTCGGCAAACGCTCTTCGACTTCGGGATTACGATCTATTGGTCCGTAAGGTGCAGAGAGATAAATCGGTTCACGGTCCTCTCGATTCCCGTAAAGGTCGTAATAGTGAATCGGAGCTTCCCAAGTCTCGTGCGGTGTAAAGCTATCGACATAAAGATAAAATGGCTTGTTATTGTAATTCTGCTCGACAAATTTTATCGCAGCCCGGAATGTGCGCGCTGCGGGCCAAGTCTCTTCTGGCTGCTCCGGTTGCACGTTCACTAAATGCGCCCGAATCCGATCCGCACCGCCCCGGTAGCGGGATAACAACGTCTCATCCGCGTGTGCAATAGCATTGTACCGGTCTTCCGCCTGACCACGGATGAACTCCCACTGCAAAAATCCACGCGTAAAGTTCATCCCTGGCACAAAGTAATGGGGGACATCTGCGAAGAAACCGGTGTGATAACCTTGGCGGACAAGCGCCTCCGCTATCGTGCTTTCGTCCGGGGATAGTGGCTGCCAGCCCGGGATATAGACATTATCCCAAGCCACAGGATGGTAATCCCGAAACGGAAACGCTCGGCGGCCACTATGCAAGGTACGACGCGTTGGAATCGTTGGCAGGCATTCCGGGTGGGCATTTGTAAATCGTACGCTATCTTGAGCGAACCGATCGAGATTGGGGGTATGAATCCATTTATTTCCATAGGCACCCAGATACGCTGTCCTAAGCGTGTCCGATACTACAACCACAACGTTCCACGGTTGACTTGCACTTGATGTCACTTCTTCAGCCATAACCTCTCCTTGTCCATTTGCCAACTACTGGTGTAGGGCTGGTTGTTTATAGGTTGATATCTGTAATAGATTGGTTAAATCGTCAGGAATCGAAGAGAGTCGCTTACTAACCTATAGTTACATCAATTTCCCGCCCAACATGACGGATATACTGCTGACCCGCAATTGTCTCCAACTCAGGGAAGTGCTCTACGTGTACCGGAACATCATTATCTAAGGCATCCAACCGTCGAAGTATTGTTGCATAGTCTAACATACCGGTGCCCGGAACTGCCTCGTCCACACGGCTAATAATGCTAATCGGTTGCGCTGACCACATTGTAGCATCTTTTGCGTGCATCGTGACAATTTTATCCCCAATTCCATCGAAAATCTCATTTATAAAGTCTGTCATTCTGAGAAACATATGGGGTCCTGTCATATTCACAGGATCGAAAAGTGCTTTCAGGTGCGGGGACGGGACAGCATCAAAGAGTTCCTGGTATCGCTCGACAGAGTAGACCGGCGTGATAATATGAGGATGTATCGCTACGTCCGTTTCAAATTCTTCTGCATGAGGCATCAGTTCCTCGACCGCACCAATACATCGTTTCCAAGTCTCCTCAGACCACATCGCAGGGATGGTTCCACCCCGCTCTGCGAAGGTTTTTGGCATCTCATCAATCCAGATCCTGCCAATGAGTACGGCGCAGGCGATGCAATGTGCTCCTATGATGTGCGCGTGGCGCAATTGGCGCCGATGTCCTTCAATGGCGTCTCGGTATTCAGCCGGATCCGCCGATCCAAATCCCCCTTGATGCCCGCTAAATTCACCGACCCGGATACCGTGGTCATCGAGGAACCGCTTGGCTTCTTCAACGTCCGCATCACTCCAATCAGCTGGCGTGTTCGTGGTCACAGTTTTCACTTCCATTAACTTGACCTTTTGGAGGAAGGCGGCTCGATCCTCCGGAGTTTTTCCCAATCGCACGGACGGACTCATTAAAATCATATGACACCTCTTAATTTTGGGTTACCCACATCCAGATGTAATTTTGGCGGTGGATCTAAACCGAAAAAGAAAAGCCCCCTGACACCGATAGAAAATATGCTAATTCAATCGGAAAATCAGGAGGCAAATAGTCGGGAAATCCTGTGTGACAAAGTTGACTCAACCCAAAGGGGGTTTAATAGTTACGCTTGAGTTTGCCCCATGTAGTTGATAACTTGCCTACGCCTGGCTCGACCGCTAACGGTTTAAAGGGGGCATCATCCACCTCTTCCCATGTCGCAGTATCAATTAAGCCGTGATGCTCAAAAGCGGAGGCATCCTTAGCTTCTCCACCTTGTCCCTCATTAAAGTGCATGAGGAGAACGGTATTGCGATCCCGTTCTTCGAACTCGGTCGTCGGTCTCGGAAAGTTGGCCGCGGGGTATCTTGGAATGTTAGAAATTCGGACCTCATCGATTAGCCCGGTAAACGCTTCATTCCACTGAGGAAGCCAACCGATATAAACATCGGATAAAGATGTGTTAATCTTCCCTGGATCTTCAATTTCATCTTTCAACTTACCGTCAACGTGGAGAAGGTAGGCACGACCATCGAAGGACAGCGCAACATGTGTCCATCTCTCCAAGCTTACCTTGCCGGATCCTTGCCAACTCCACTGAGCGGCATTGACCGCTCCTTGATAAGCACCCCCATCATTGAGCAGAGCATGCATCCATGTATCTGCTTTTCCAGTAATCATCATTCTTCCGCCGCCGGAATCTAAGGCAGTGGCGTAAATCCATGCTTCGATCGTTAACTTCTCTGCGAGGTTCAGCTCTTCGCTATGGTCAACAATGACCCGTGTTCCTTTTTCACCGCTATCCTTTTTTGCATCAAACTTGAGTGCGAAGTTCTTTGGCGCAGCAAAAACCACTTGTGTTAGTGAGAACGCAAATACAAGAACTAAGGCTATGGAGATTAATCGCCCTTTTTTCATCGTAATATCCTTCCTTATAATATGGGTTTTGGACTCTGATGAGCTGTTGCAAGAAATTCCACGACGGTAGACCAAGCTCCTATCTGAGTCTACTTCAGTCGCGCAGAAGTTGTAGTCAAGTTAGAAAACTGATCTACAACTGCATCCAATTTTCATGTAACGTTGTAGGATTCGGAGAGCCTGTGGAAAGTCAGTTTTGGTAACATAAACATATTAACATTTTTCTGCTAAACAAGTCAAGCGCAAAGAATTCATTTTTGCGTTGACATCCAATCCTTTTCTGGATACACTGTAAAGGCAATCAAACTCGCATTGATGTGTGGCTGTATACTTTCCAGGGGACCAGAAAAATGATGGCAAGGAGGCGATTTAAATGAAGACCTTCATCACGGGGTTGGGCAGGATTGTACTCGGTTTAATTATCATGAACTGGGTGTTGGCAGGTACGATCCATGCCCGATTGACAGGGCCTGAGCTTCTAGAAGCAGCGGTTGCAATATGGACTTTTGATAGGACGGAAAGAAATAAGGATAACGATCCTTTTGTCGAGGACGTTTCTGGAAACGGTCATGACGCGGTGATGGTGAATAAGCCTGCACTGGTTGATGGGCAATTCGGTAAAGCGGTAGAGTTTAATTCCGGCAGAAAAAATTACTTGGAAGTGCCACACCATGAGGATTTCGATCTTGATGAAGCCATTTCGATTTCAGTCTGGGTGAAAAGGCCGCCTCGCTTGCAAGCAACCGATATCGCTCCCTATTTTATTCTTGAAAAAGGTGGAGAATGGCAGCACGGGCGCCCCACTTTTGGAATAGCGCTGCATAAGGTTTTTAACAACATGTTCTATTTCTGGTATCAAGGTGGATTCCAAGGAGTAAACGGGATAAAAGATGATCAGTGGCATCATTACGTTGTAGTTGCTAAAGATAGGGAGAGAGATCCGTCCATGTATATTGATGGGGAATTAAAAGAGGTTGAACATCGCGATGGTCAGCGAGTGATTGCCTTGGAACCCTCACCGGGACGTGCACTACATATTGGAGCGGTATTCCCCGAGCGATTTGATTCGTGGTCTAATAACACCATAGATGATCTTGCCATCTTCAACGTTGCGTTGAGTCAAGCTGATGTTGAACGGCTTGGGAAAGGGGTTGATAACTCAATTTTCGCGGTTTCTCCATCGGGCAAACTTGCCACAACGTGGGCAATACTGAAACAGACTCGATGAGTTGGCGAAGAAGGAACTATTGAATCATGAGAATCTCTGCAGCAAAATTTATATCAATTATTCTGAGTTTACTCATTTTGAATTTGGAGTTCACGCTAGTAAGTGATGCACAATTGACAGGACGCAAATTTCTGGAGAAAGCTGTTGCAATATGGACCTTCGAAGAGGCTGGCATGAAGGGGATCCCAGATATTACAGGCAACGGTCATAACGCGAAATTGATAAATAAACCCGCGCTGGTTGACGGGAAATTCGGTAGGGCAATAGAGTTTAGTGACACCCGAAAAAACTACTTGGAAGTGCCGGACGATGTGGGCTTAAACCTTGAGGATGTCATCTCTATTTCAGTTTGGGTGAAACGACCTCCACGGCTACAAGCGACCGATGTTGCACCTTATTTTATTATACATAGAGGCGGAGAATGGCAGTGGCACGGCGCGGGATACGGCATTGCACTCCACAAAGTTTTTGATAATATGTTTTATTTCTGGTATGAAAATGGATTTCAGGGTGCCAGCGGTATAAAGGACGATCAGTGGCATCACTATGTTGTTGTTGCCAAGGATGGAGAGAGGGCACCAACGCTTTATATTGATGGCGAGTCGAAGCCTGTTGAACACGGCGATGGGGTGAAGAAGATGGGATTGGCACCCCCACTGGGACAGCCGATGTACATCGGTGCATTATTGCCAGCGCGTTTTGACTCGTTCAGTAAGAGTCTCATCGACGAACTTGCGATCTTCAATGTTGCATTGAGTGATGCTGATGTAAAGCAGCTTGGAAAAGGACTTGATATAGCAATCTTTGCAGTTTCTCCATCAGGGAAGCTTGCCACCTCATGGGCTACGATCAAAAAGAACCATTAATCCCCATTCGTCAGCCAAAGGGATATTTCCAAATGAAGTATATAAACAGAATTGCAGTTTTCAGTGTGGTTTTCGTGTTAGGACTTACCTGTTTTCCTACCACAGCGCAAAAGAAGGTTCTCCCCGGTGCGATAATCCATCTCGATGCCAGCGAACAGAATAGGCGGGAGATTGTTTGGAGAAATCTCGGCGTAGCTGGCGGAAAAATGCCCGCCAACGATGAAGTGCCTGAATTTGAAGAGGGAAAAATCAGAATACCCGCACTCGGTATCAATGAGGACGCAAAATGGTATACCGCCACGCGAAAGTCTGAGACTTTTGGGGGACCTCCCGATCTAGTACCCAAAATGGAACTTGAAGATTGGACGATGGAGGTGCTCATCAGACGCAACGGGCCCAAATGGCCCGATCTCGTTGTTGCCTCCCAAGTTCTTGGATTTAGGGCGCGTGACAGAGAATTGCAACAGTTTCAAGTTTCTCTCAACGGGCCAGATACCGGTGAACTCATCGCAAGATTTAAGGGTAGAGCTAATAACAAAGGCAAATGGCTAATCCCGGAAGATCTCGGCATTGACATTAAGAAGAAGGAGTGGCATTGGATTGCGTTTGTTTTTACCAATCAAAAATCAGTTGAAACCTACCAAGATGGTGAAAAGGTTGGGATGGTTGAGATGGATCAAGATTTCGATCCCGAAGAGCCTATGTGGCTTTCAATATTTACTTCTCATGATAGAGATCGAAACTTCAACGGTTCAATCGCTATCCTTCGTATTTACGACAGACCGTTAAGCCGAGACGAGCTTCTCCAAAACATCACAGGCAAGTTATCTGTTGAGCCAACTGACAAACTGACAACAACTTGGGCACGAGTAAAGGCACAGTGAAGGTAGTTGTCAACGCTTGTGCTAGGCATTCGTACAAAGAAAACAAACTTTTGTACGGACAACCTTTGCGGTTGCCCTACCCCTGCTTTCACACCTACCAATTCGTAAACGCTCCATCAGGCCTACGTAATTGCGGTGCCTCAACTTCACGGTACGGATTAGCTAGTGCCGCTTCCTCATCAAACTCAATCCCCAAGCCTGGTTCTGTTGGGGGCAGTAGGTAGCCATCTTCCCACTCTAACTGCACTGGAAAGACATCGGGCAGCGTTGTCCCCGGTTTGCTTGGCAGCTCTTGTACGCCGAAGTTCGTCGAAGCAAGGTCGAGGTGCAAACACGCCGCGGTCGAAACGGGCCCCAATGGATTGTGGGGCGCCAGATCAATGTAGTGCGCCTCACACCAACCGGCGATTTTCTTTGCTTCAGTAATCCCACCAACAATGCAGAGATCTATCCGTGCATACTGCATCAGTTCCTGTTCAACCAATTCGCGGAATTCCCACTTCGTGGCATACTGCTCTCCTACCGCCAACGGCACGGCAACGTGGCGTGCCAGCTGATGGTACGTGGACATATTTTCAGACCGCAACGGATCTTCAATGAAATAGGGTCGATAACCCTCCAAAGCGCGACAGAGCGGTATCACATGGGGCGGATCAAGCCGCGTATGAACATCAATCAGGAGTTCAATCTCCTCCCCAACGGCGTCTCGAACTGCTTCGCACTGCTTGATGGTCTCCCGCACCGCCCACGATGGATCGAGAACATCCCCCTGTTGTGGGACACCCCAACGCACAAATTTCCATCCATCTTCCACGAGTGATCGTGCGTGTTCAGCGAGTTGTTCGGCGGAATTACCGCCAGCGTGAGGATAGCAAACAGCCTTCTGACGGACAAGTCCACCAAGCAGATCGTAGACGGGAACACCCAACGCTTTCCCACGAATATCCCATAGCGCAATGTCGATCGCACTGATTGCAGAACAAGCAATCCGCCCAGCAGGGAAAAAACCGCCACGGAACATCACCTGCCATAGATGTTCAATGCGACGTGGATCTTCACCGATTAAAACGGACTTCAGATGGTTAACACATTCTGTGGCTGCGAGTTCTCGCCAAGTGATTCCGCCTTCGCCGATTCCGTAGATACCTTCGTCGGTTTCGACCTTAACAAAGAAAAAATTCCTCGCACCTCCCCATACCGGCAGGGGTTTTACGTCCGTAATTTTCATGTTTGACCTTCCTTTTATAACGAGTCTAATGTATATAGAAATAAACGAATGAACCGATCAACGAGTGAACCAATTACGCTTCACGCTGCATTACGTCTTCACTTGTGGATCTAACACATCCCGAAGTGCATCCCCTAACAGATTGAATCCTAAAACAATCAGAAAAATTGCAATCCCCGGCGTCATAACAGTCCACGGTGCACGACGAATCAGTGCTCGATTCTCGTTGAGCATCGCGCCCCACTCTGGTTCGCCGATTTCAGCGCCGAGCCCGAGAAAGCTGAGACCGGCGGCATCCAAAATAGCTGCGCCCATGCCAAGCGTTGCCTGCACAATCAGGGGCGCAAGACAGTTGGGCAAAATCGCACGGGTCAAAATGCGAAAGTCACTCACGCCGATGGCGTGGGCAGCGATTACATAATCCTGCTCACGGATGGTGAGTACCGATGCACGCAAGATTCTCGCATATTGTGGGATGTAAACAATCGAAACAGCAATAATCGCATTTGTCAGGCTCTGTCCTAAGATCGTAACAATGACCATTGCTAACAGGATACTGGGCATGGCAAGCATCATATCCATTATCCGCATAATGGTGTTGTCGATCCAGTTCCCGTAATAGCCAGCGAGAACTCCCAACAGTGCGCCAATCGAGATCGAAAATGTCATCGCAACCAAGCCGACCTTGATCGAGATTCGTGAACCGTAAACAATGCGGCTGAAAATATCCCTTCCAACCTTATCGGTCCCGAAGTAATGCTCCTGAGACCATCCTTGGAGACGTGCTGTTACGTCCGCGTTCCGTGGATCATGTGTTGCAACTATCGGGGCAAAGATTGCGATGATAATGAAGAAAATTAAGATTGATGCGCCAATCAGCGCTGATTTCTGACGCAGCAACTCCCGATAAAATTGACGACGATGCTCTCTCATGTGGTCTCTCCTCCGATCCGGATACGCGGATCGAAATACGCGTAGAGCAGATCGACAATGAGGTTCACCATCATAAAAACTGTGGCAACAAAGAGAACACCACCCTGTACTGGACGGATATCACGGGCTTCAACAGCAGCGCGCAACCACGATCCCAACCCGGGCCAAGAGAAGATATGTTCTGTTAGGATCGCGCCTCCCATCAAATAGCCAAATTCAAGCCCTATTACCGTCAAAACGGGAATGATACTGTTTTTTAAGGCATGTTTGAGGATTACGATCCGTTTGGGTAGCCCCTTTGCGTAGGCGGTGACGATGTACTGTTGGTTGAGGATCTCGAGAAGGCTGGACCGTGTCATGCGAGCGATAATGGCTAACGGTATCGTGCCCAGTGTTATCGCAGGGAGGATAAGGTGCGCGATTGCATCTCGAAACGCAGTGAAATTGCCAGCGAGCAGGGTATCAATCAGATAAAAGTGGGTGTGATGCTGAATGTCGAGATCTAATACGGCGTCGAGTCGCTGTGAACTGGGAAAAATCGGTAGGGCGTAAGCGAACAGTAGAATAAGCATCAAACCGAGCCAGAAGATCGGCATGGAGATCCCCGCCAGCGATCCGAACATCGTTGTGTAGTCCCAAAACTTCCCGCGGTTGACAGCAGCAATAATCCCTGCAGCTATGCCGAAAAAGATTGAGAAAATCATCGCTGCGAGTGTCAGTTCTACGGTCGCAGGAAATTTGCGGAGGATTTCGTCAATAACCGGTTGGTTTGTCTTAAACGAGCGTCCCAAGTCTAAATGCACTAAATCCCATAGAAACACTCCGTACTGCTTATACAGCGGTTGATCTAACCCCATCTGGCGACGGAGTTCCGTCAATGCTTCCTCCGTGGCGCGTTCACCGAGGATTGCGAGAGCGGCATCACCGGGGATCAGATGCACCATGAAAAAGACGAGCAGCGAAACACCAAAGAGCGATAGTCCGATCGAAAGGAGTCGATGCAGAATGTAGACAATCATGCGTTACATCACTTTTCAAGCCAGATCTGCCGAAAATACTTCCACGAGGTGGGATGAAGTTTGAGATTCTTAATTTGCTTGTTGATGATTAGAATCTGTTTGGCGTGTGCTAGGGGCACCCAAGGGACATCGCGGTGAAAGATTGCTTGGGCTTTTTTATAAAGTTCGATCCGCTTGGTTTGGTTAGTGGTTGACTTTGCTTGAGTAAGCACCTCCTGCATTTCATCGCTGCGGTAGAATGCAATGTTCCCCGCCGGTTTTTTCGCTGCCTCCTTGCTCAAGAGATAAGAGAAGAAGTTATCCGGATCGCCGAGATCAGCAGACCAACCGAGCATTGCTGTATCGTGTTCACCGTTTGTTACCTTATCCAAATATGTTCCCCAATCGAAGGTCACAATCTTTGCCTTGATTCCAACATGACGCAAATCTGATTGGATGGCGGCCGCAAGCGCGCTTCCGTCGGGGATGTATGGACGTGGCACCGGCAATGCCCATAGCGTTGTCTCGAAACCGTCTGGGTAGCCTGCCTCTGCGAGCAACACCTTCGCCTTTGCCGGATCGTAGGTGTATTCTTCAATCGAGCCGTCATAGCTCCACAGCGTCGGGGGAATGGGGTTTTTGGCGGGGATGCCCATGCCTTGATAAAGCTCTGTGACAATCTCGTGCTTGTTAATCGCATGGTTAACGGCGAGCCGAACATTGAGATTGTCAAAAGGCTTTTTGTCGAAATTCATAGCAAGGTAACCAATGTTCATACCGGGTTGTTCGATGATCTTGAGTTGGTCATCTGCCCGGATCTGGGACAGGTCATCCGGATTCGGAAATTCCATTGCATGAATACTTCCATTTTGCAACTCAATAAGGCGCGCCGAATTATCAGAAATGGATCGGAAGATAATTCGGTCAAGCGGCGGGCGTCCTTCCCAATAGTCGTTGTTCACTTCCAAGGCAACCTTATCCCCGTGGTCCCACCGTACAAATTTGAACGGTCCTGTGCCAACCGGGTGATTTGTAAAATCCTCCTTCCATTTCTGGAGGGCGGTTGGACTGACGATTGAAAAAGGTGGCATTGCGATGGTGTAGATGAAAGGGGCATAGGGGCGTTTGAGAGTGATTTCAACTGTATATGCATCCGGTGCCGTGATTTTCTCAACGATTTTGGCTAATCCGGTATATGACCAGTAAGTATACGAACCACCAACGTTATGAAAGGGGTGGTTTGGATCGTGCTGTCGGTTGAGCGAAAAAAGCACCGCGTCTGCATTGAAAGGAGTGCCATCGTGGAACTTAACCCCTTTGCGAAGATTAAACCGCCACGTCAATCCGTCCTCGGATGACTCCCACGATTCTGCTAACGCAGGCTCAATTTCCGTGCTCTCGTCCTTGTATTGTACGAGTCTATCATAGATGTTCTCGCACACCTTGAAGGATTCACCATCTTCTTCATGAGCGGGATCGAGTCCAACAGAATCGCCGCCACGTCCAAAGATCAGTGTGCCACCAATTACTTGTGCATCTACTACATGGGCGGAAGACATTAAAAGCATAAAAATTACAAAAATGTGTCGATATGATCGTTTCATGTAGGCCTGCTCCTAAATTGACATTATTGGAATCTAACGTTCCTCACGATTTAGTGAACCTTCAAGATATAAACTCCCATAAAAACATTGTCGCAGAAATTAAGGGGGTGTGTCAAGGGAAAACAGTGCATTTGATGTGCGTTGATATGGGGAAGTATGATACAATAAACAACACCCATTCGTTAATATCTTGAAGAACGAGGGGAGTTACCGATGTATGATTTTGTACAATACACGCTTTTGGGCGTTACTTTGGTACTAACGTTAGTATTCGCAGGTTTGCTGGTATTGCTGTGTATCCGTACACGCTCAAAGGGTTTGATAATTATCACTACGGTGCTTGTTTATCCTCCGACCTTAGGTCTGATTCAAAATTATATTCTCAGGCTATACGTAGATCAGTGGGTTGTTGGGGAACTGAACTGTTTGACTCTGCCCATAACAATCGAGGGGTTCCTGATGTTTTATAAGTTACTCATGAGATTAATCCACGACGGTTTGTTGGTCTTGGGCGCGTTCCTGCTCTATCGAGATTGGAGTAATGGCAAGATTCCTTGGCTCCAGCATAAATAGAAATAGTTAATCATGCCTGATAGCGGTTCTGACTCTAAAGTAGTACGTTACCCACTAAACATAAAAATGCTCAATCGAATTGCGATTACTATATCCGTGCTCTTCAGTCCATTCCTATTGCCGATTGCGTCAATCCTACTAATCGTTCGTGCCTCTGTCGCGACAATGCAGCAGGGATTGTTGTGGATGGTGATTGTGATACTGTTTGCCGGTGTGCTGCCCATGCTTTATATTTTTATCCTTTTTCGTCTGGGACGCCTGAGCGATGTTCGTTTAACGGTCAGGGAACAACGTGCCAAACCCCTGATGTTTTCGCTTGTAAGTGCGCTTGTTGGCAGCGGTCTTTTACACCTTCTCAATGTGCCCCAGGAGATCGTCTGGCTCTGCATCGCCTGCGTCATTAACGGACTGGTGCTCACCTTAATCACACAGGTCTGGAAGATCAGCTTCCACAGTGGAGTTGCCGCGGGGTGTATGACAGGGCTTGCGACGCTAATCAGCAGCCAATTTATCTATCTGTTCATCCTATTGCCGTTCATTGCATGGGCAAGGGTGCACCGGAAGAGACACACGTTTCTTCAAACTATCATCGCCCCACCGATCGCTATTGCGAATACAGTAGTGGTGCTTCAGTTAGCGTTATAACTGCTCTGCATTGGTAACGATCAAAACATCCAAAGCTGCTCTATAAAGCAGAACACTTGCGGTTTGGCTTCACCGTAAGTGATCATAGTTTATCGGACACTATTCGGACAATATATAGAAAAAGTGTAAGGGAGATACGATGGCAGAACAAAACGACACGAAACAGCTGCTAATTATTGACGGTACAGCCTTTGTCTATCGCGCGTTTTATGGAACACAACAACAACTCACCAATTCCCAGGGGCAACCGACAGCTGCAATACTTAGCTTCACAAGAATGCTCCTAAAACTGCTGGATGAGAATAATCAGTACATTGCCATCTGTTTTGATAGAGGTGGAAAAAGCAAAAGAGATGAACTTTATGCCGCCTATAAGGCAGATCGTCCCCCGACCCCGGACGCGCTCATGTCCCAATTTCCGTATGTGCGAAAAATCATAGATGCGCTTGGCATTCCAACCGTGGAAATGACCGAGTACGAAGCGGATGATGTCGCCGGAACATTAGCGAAACAGGCCGAGGCAGCAGGGTTTGACGTGTTGATCATGACTAACGATAAAGATATGCTCCAACTGATCTCCCCAAAGATTAAGGTGCATCGTGTCAATCCGCGTGGTGGATATGAAATCTATGATGCAGCAGCATGCAAAAGGCGTTACGGGATTGAACCGTGTCAGATCCCCGATTACCTTGCTCTTGCGGGCGATAGCGTCGATCAAATTCCCGGCGTTAGTGGTATTGGTGAAAAAACTAGTCCCAAATTGCTATCTGAATTTGGAACAATTGAAACCCTCCTTGAGCGGCTGGACGAAGTCCCGGAACGATTTCGTACCAAGTTGGAGGCAGGGGAGAGCCACGCGCTTCTGAGCAAAAAGTTGGCAACCCTTGAAACTGCTCTGGAACTTCCTATTACACTGGAAGGGTGCAGGGTTGGGGATAGAAACAACGAAGCATTGTTATCACTTTTCCACGAACTTGAGTTTCGTAGCTTGCTCGATCAAATCACAATAGACAGCGACCTTCCGAAGCCGGACACAGACTATCAAACGATCACGGATGAAAACGGCTTGGAACGTCTCGTTGAGGAGCTCAGGAAGAGTGCGGAACTTTCTGTAGATTTGGAGACCACCTCAACCAACCCAATTGATGCCCAGATCGTTGGGATTGCTATCACCACTAATCCACATCAGGGATATTATATCCCGACTCTGAACTCCCTCCTCGATGCTCCATCTTTGTTACCCCAAGATCAAGTCTTAGATATGCTCCGCCCTGTTCTTGAAGATGCATCCTATCAAAAAGTGGGACAAAATATTAAGTATGATCTTAAGGTGTTCAAGCGTCACGGGGTAGACTTGAAGGGCATCTCATTTGACACGATGGTCGCTTCTGGACTCCTGCATCCAGCATCGTCCAGCCACGGTCTCGATGACCTCGCTTTCACCCATCTGAACCATAAAATGATTCCGATTAAAGACCTGATCGGCACAGGCTCGAAACAGATCACGATGGACGTTGTGCCGGTCCCGCAGATTACCGAGTACGCCTGCGAAGATGTGGATGTCACGTTGCAGCTTAAGAATAAGTTTGAATCGGAGTTGGCAGCGGAAGGATTAACCGATATTTTCCGGGATATTGAAATTCCACTGATTCCTGTGCTTGCTGATATGGAGTTGGCTGGGATTCCAGTTGACGGCAGCTATCTCAAACAGCTATCCCAGGAATTTCAAGAACGTCTCGATCAGAAAATGGATCAAATCTACGGAGAAGCAGGGCAGGAATTTAATATCAATTCACCAAAACAGCTTGGGCGGATTTTATTTGAAGAACTCGATCTGCCGAAGAATCTGACCCGCCGAACGAAAACGGGTTACTCAACCGATACCCGGGTTTTACAAAGACTATCTCCACACCACCCATTGCCAGAGTTGATCTTGGAATATCGTTCCTTTTCTAAACTCAAATCTACCTACACCGATGCACTCGTTGGCCTAATTAACCCAGATACAGGGCGCATCCACACATCGTTTCACCAAGCCGGTGTCCGAACGGGGCGTCTCAGCAGCAGTGATCCAAATCTGCAGAACATTCCCGTGCGGACCGCTGAAGGACGGGAAATCCGCCGAGCATTCGTTGCCAGCGATGATGAACATACACTGATTGTTGCGGATTACTCACAGATCGAATTGCGTATCCTCGCTCATCTCTCTGGAGACAATCGCCTTCGTGAAGCCTTCGAACAGGATCTGGATATCCATGCGCAGTCAGCCTCTCTGATCTTTGGGCTGCCACCGACTGAGATTAACGACGATATGCGTCGTCAGGCGAAAACAATGAACTACGGGATTGTCTACGGCGTAGGGGCATTCCGTCTTTCCAGCGAACTGCAAATTGGCTTTGAGGAAGCTCAAAAGCTAATCGACAATTACTACCAGACCTATGCTGGGGTCAGGGCATATTTCGATAAGATCGTGGTGAAAGCCCAAGAGCAAGAATATGTTACGACGCTCCTCGGACGACGTTGCTATGTCCCAGAGATCCGAGCCGCTGACCGTAATACACAGGAATTTGGGAAACGTGTCGCTATCAATGCACCGATGCAGGGCACAGCTGCAGAACTAATCAAACTCGCTATGCTTGAAATTCATGATTATCTCGTGGAAAGTGGTAAACGGACGAAACTGCTGCTCCAAGTCCATGATGAGTTGGTCTTTGAAGCGCCAAAATCCGAGCAGAATGAGGTACTAACAGAAATCAAACGCCTAATGGAAAATGCCTGTCAGATTGATGTGCCCATCAAGGTTGATATCCATGCAGGGGCGAATTGGCTCGAAGCAAAGTAACGACGGTTCAGTTCCTATCTTGGTTAGATGCTTCTCCGGTCGCTGAGAACGGAGATTTTCAGGTCGATTGTTGTTCGTCTTGCCAGTACAGTTTATTACCTTTGAGCGGTGTTAATTGAACTCCGAACAACTGAATGGAATTTTCTTTGTTGGTAAGTCTGTTGAATGACTATTGGTAGAAGACTTGATTCTGCGTTTGATCCATATAAGGTAGTGGACGAGATATTGTACACCTTGGCAAATGGTGTGCGCCATATTGACAAGGACTTTAAAGTGCGATATTGCCAATCTGGCATTTTCGGGGCTCTTCTGTCTGCTATGTCCGCGCTTGGATCGGATCATTGGGTTGGCATGTATATTGCCTGATAATCTGAGATGTGAACTCGGACTTCGTCCGTAAAGTAATTTGTATCGTTGGAAATGGAAGGAGAGGAGCACTGAAAGATGATCCGGCACAGCTATAGAATTCTTTTAGTCGATGATGATATGGCTTCTTTAGAGGTCTTGGGCGAGGTTTTGACTCGTGCCGGCTATGATGCTGTGTCCGCAGAGACTGGATACGAAGCTTTGGAAATTATTCGAGAGGCGTCGATAGATCTCGCGCTCCTAGATTTTAATCTGCCGGATACAACCGGTGCAGAATTATTTCAACAGATTAAACAATTTCAGCCGGGTGTGCCTGGTATCATCATGAGTGCAAACACGTCTCAAGGAGTCAAATTTGACGTGTTTGATGCGGGTGCCTACACCTTTATATCAAAGCCTATAGACTTACCGCAACTGCTGGGCTGTGTTTCCCGCGCGTTAGATCTCAAACAACAGCCAGGACCACGTTATCAAGGTGGTGGGCAGCGGAGGTCAACAGGTCGAGACACCCAGGCACTTCAGATTAAGAGATTAAGTATTTTCCGATGGATTCGAATTATCAGACACAAGTAGTACGCAAATACTTATATCAGCAATCAATTAACAACTGTCATTAATTTTATGGAGGGATTTAGGATGAGTAAAGTCATTGGAATTGATTTGGGGACCACAAATTCGTGCGTTGCCGTTTTAGATGGTGGCGAGCCAAAAGTACTTGAAAACGCTGAAGGTACTAGAACAACGCCATCTGTTGTTGCTGTTACCAAAGAGGGAGAGCGGTTGGTCGGGCAAGTTGCCAAAAGGCAAGCTGTTACCAATCCGAAAAATACGATTTTCTCCGTCAAGCGATTTATGGGACGTAAGTACAGAGAAGTGAGTGAAGAGATAAACCGCGTGCCCTACGAAGCGCTGAGCGATAAAGATGGCGATGTGTCAATAAAAATTGAGGATAAAGAACATGCGCCCCCTGAAGTTTCCGCGATGATTCTTCAGAAAATGAAAGAGACTGCAGAATCCTACCTCGGTGAATCAGTAACACAAGCGGTCATCACAGTCCCTGCTTATTTTAACGATTCGCAGCGTCAGGCGACGAAGGACGCGGGCAGAATCGCGGGATTGGAAGTGCTTCGTATCATCAATGAGCCAACCGCCGCATCATTGGCTTACGGACTGGATAACCAGAAAGACAAGAATATCGCCGTCTATGACTTGGGTGGAGGTACTTTTGACATCTCAATCCTTGAAATCGGGGACGGTGTATTTGAAGTCAAAAGTACCAACGGTGATACCCACTTGGGTGGTGACGATTTCGATCAGAAGATCATCGATTGGCTTGCTGAGGAATTTCAACGGGAGCAGGGAATAGATCTACGCAAGGATAACATGGCACTGCAAAGGTTGAAAGAGGCCGCGGAAAAGGCAAAATGCGAACTCTCGACTGCTATGCAAACCGATATTAATTTGCCCTTTATCACTGCGGATGCAGGCGGACCAAAACATCTTAATGTCAATCTGACCCGTGCAAAGCTTGAGCAGATTACCGACGATCTCGTTGAACGGTCTCTTGAGCCGTGTCGAAAAGCCCTTGCGGATGCGGGGGTGGCTGCGAATGACATTGAAGAGGTCATCTTGGTCGGCGGACAAACACGGATGCCGAAAGTCCAAGAAGCCGTACAGCGACTGTTTGGTAGGGAACCCCATAAGGGGGTTAATCCCGACGAAGTAGTTGCGATTGGTGCTGCAATTCAAGGTGGTGTCCTCTCTGGCGACGAAGGCGTGAAGGACATCTTACTCCTTGATGTAACTCCGTTGTCGTTGGGCGTCGAAACGTTGGGTGGGATATTCACCCGGCTCATAGAACGGAATACAACGATTCCAGCCAAGAAGTCACAAATTTTTACAACATCGCAAGACAATCAGACTACTGTTGATGTTAATGTGTTGCAGGGTGAACGGGAACAGGCTGTCTACAACAAAACGATTGGTCGCTTCCAACTTGATGGCATCCCGCCGGCACCGCGCAGTATGCCGCAGATTGAGGTGGCGTTTGATATTGACGCGAATGGTATTCTCAATGTTTCTGCAAAAGATCAGGCAACAGGTAAAGAACAACACATCACCATCACCGCTTCGTCGGGATTGTCTGAGACCGAAATTGACCAGATGGTCAAGGATGCTGAAACCCACGCCGCCGAGGACCAGCAGAAGCGCGAAGAGGTGGAAGTACATAATCAAGCAGATTCGCTAATCTATGAAACGGAAAAGAATCTGAACGAGTTTGGTGATCAGGTTGATGCAGCAATCAAGAGTAATGTTGAGAGTGCCGTTGAGGAGCTCAAAAAAGCCCTCGAAAACAACGATACTGAAGACATTAAATCGAAAACTGAAAGTCTGATGCAGGTTTGGCACCAGGCTTCGGAAGAACTCTATAAGCAAACCGCCGAGGCTGGTGGTGACCCATCTGCGGGTCCAGAGCATCACAGTGCACCAACCGACGAACCGCAGTCCACGTCCTCATCTCCTGATGGTGAGGTCATTGATGCTGATTACGAAGTTGTTGATGACGACAAGAAAGCCAACGAAGATAGGAAATAGAACGTTGGGCTCAAGTGCTTCGATATTCGTGTTTTTGCTGTAAGGGATCTGCCAACTCACAAATGTCAGGCACTTAATAAACCAAGTTAAGTTGATAACCCGAACCTTGCGAAGGTTTCGAGCCTTCGCAAGGTTTTTTTGTTCTATTGGAGGTATGTGATATGGAGATTTCTGGGAATGAATGCATCCGCGTAGGGGTTGTCGGTGCGGGACGTGGGCAAAGCTTTATGCGATCTGCAACAGCAGTTGGACTTGAATTGGTAGCCATTTGCGACACGTGGGAGGAGAAGCTGCGACATGTCGGCGATCAACTCGATGTAACAACTTATACTGACTACGACAAATTCCTCGAACACGACATGGATGCGGTTGTGCTCGCTAACTATTTTCATGAACACGCACCCTTCGCAATCAAGGCGTTTGATGCAGACAAACATGTGATGAGTGAGTGCGCTGCCTGTCACACGTTGGCGGAAGCGGTGGCGTTGGCGCGTGCGTTTGAAAGAAGTGGAAAGGTCTATCTTTTCGCCGAAAACTACCCCTATATGGTCTATAATCAGGAGATGCATCGCTTGTACAAAGCGGGGCAGATTGGCGAATTCAAGTACGGCGAGGGCGAGTATGTGCATCCGGATCCAGCCGAAGTCAAACTGGCTCGGAGCTGCGGAACCAACCACTGGCGGAATTGGATTCCATCTACCTACTACTGCACCCACTCCATTGCGCCGGTGATGTACATCACGGACACCCATCCCGTGAAGGTGAACGGATTTGTGGTACCCTACGACTTCAATGATCCGACCCAGACGATGCACATGAAACGCAGCGACACCTGCGCTGTCATCATTTGTCGAATGGATAACGGAGCAGTAATGAAATCACTTCATGGTGGGCTACGTGGGCACGGGAATTACGTCCGTATCCACGGAAATAAGGGGCTGATGGAAAACAGTCGTCATGGGGATAAACACCGGCTGCGTGTTTGGCGTGAGCCGTGGGAAAAAGATGAAGGAGAACCAGCCGAAATCGTCTATAAGCCCGATTTTCCCGTCCATCATAGCAAAGCGACAACCGCAGGGCATGGTGGAGGGGATTTCTTTACTACCTATCACTTCGCGGACGCCATTCGGACGGGCGAACAACCGTATCTGGATGTTTATCGTGGGATCGACATGAGTATTGTTGGTATTCTCGCTTGGCGATCTGCTCTCAACGATTCTGCCCCCGTTGAAGTCCCCGATTTTCGGGTGGAGTCGGCGCGCCAGCAATATGAAAATGACGACTGGTCTCCAGATCCTAAGCGCAAAAAAGAAGGTCAACCGCCAAGTAGTATCCTCGGTGATATTGAGCCGTCGAAAGCGACAATCACATACGCAAAGGAGGTCTGGGCAAAACAGGGGTTTCAGGAGTAAGTTCACCGTCCTCAAGATTGGTGTTGGCAGGTTTAGTTGCAAGACTGTGGATCACCGAATATGGCGATATAGTTTTGCGAGATGATTTGGAGGAACTCGTAGCAGATAGAGTAGGGTGATGAGCCAGTTTGTTAAGGTTGTGCGGAGGATACCGTTCTTCTGCCAACGGCGTGCGGAGATGTGAATCCCCGGCTCGACAAGTGTTACCTTGCCACACCGACGCAGTTTTCGAGAGAGCCCCACTTCTTCCATAATCGGAATCTCTGGAAAACCACCGATCTGATTAAACTCGGCACGGCGAATAAAGATCCCACCGTCGCCGTAGAAAATCCGCAGCCGTTTTGCCCTGAAGTTCGCGGTGCGCTCTATCAACCGATATAAGGGCTGATCTCCATCAATTCGCTGTTTGAACGCTCCGCCGATATAACCTGCTGCAATTGCGGTTTCAACGGCTTTAATCGCGCCAGAGTCAAGCCACACATCCGCGTGCAGGAAAAGGAGAATGTCGCCCCTCGCCGCCGCCGCACCCGCATTTGACTGACGAGCTCTCCCGCGTTCAGAGAAAACCACCTGTCCATACTCTTTAGCAATTAATGAGGTGTCGTCGGTGCTGCCGCCATCAACGATAATCAGCTCATGTTCTTTGAGTTGATGGCTGAGCCGAGATAGCGATTGATCCAAAATCTTGGCTTCATTCAGAGTCGGAATAATGGCAGATATCATCTGAGGTAAACTGTGGATAAAACTCCCGATAGACTAAGGAATCTGACTTGCAGGCTCATTTGGGCAGTGTTTCACTTGGCTTTCTTCAGGTGCTGATTCAGCGCAAGCAGCGGAAAAACCGCAGCGTAAATTGGATCCGCATAACCACCGATAATCTCCCAATAGATGCCGACACAACTAGCCTCCCACGAGCCATCAGGACGTTGGCGGTTGAGAAGGAATTCCAATCCCCTTCGTGCAGCGGAACTCCCGTGATCGGCGAGCAGTAGCGCGTAGGTACACCAACCCGTCTGCTCAACTGTGCTATCCGTCGGTTTACCGAACATATCCTCACCCCAACCGCCATCACTGTTTTGTGCCAACTCCAGCCAACGTACCCCGCGCGCAATCGCCGGAGAGGTGGTTTTTCCTGCTTTGATTAAACCTATGATAGCACAGGCTGTTCCATAGGTTCGCTTGGCGAGCCAGAGATCTGACCAATATCCTTCTTTGGAAATCTCATCTTCTAACCACTGACAGGCTCGATCTATTTCTGTTTCCATCCCCGTCGTTTCGCACCATGCCTCGATTGCATGGGTGGTAATACTCACACACCCAACATCGCCTTGACCCGGAAGATATGTACTACAACTCCCGTCAGGGCTTTGGTGTGCTGTCAACCAATCGAGCCCTCGATTAATCGCTTCAGCACCATCGGTCGCCTTAGACCGCAGCAGGGCAAGTGTTGCTAACGCCGTGTCATCAGCATCACTTGGAAGATTACCGCTTCCTCCCATCGCCGAGAACGCCCAACCGCCATCCGGGTTTTGGTTGTCAATGAACCATCTACCAGCGCGTTGAATATTGTGATTCATGTCTCCATTGCCAATATCGGTGAGGGTGAGTACACTTAATGCAGTATCCCAAATATTGAGATTTAGTGCTTCCCGACAACCACCGTCAGGATTGCGTGTTGATTGCAGCCATGCGATTCCCCCCTCAATCAACGTTTGAATCTCCTCTGAATAAGCGCGCTCTATTGCAGGATTCACTGCGATTTGGGAGTTTGTTATATGCTTTTGCAATTCGATGAGTGCTAGCACTGACAATGCCGTGATGTAATTCACGCGAAACCAGCTGTTATCAGAAAGCTTATGTTCTATTAACCAACTGACCAATGAAGCGATCATTTCCGGCCGTCGTGTGGTATTCAGTTCAATCAGGATGAAGACTGGTACAAGTGTGTGCTGCTCTGCGATAAACAGTTTCTCAAAGGTTGGGGTGTTGAATAGATCAACCGGCGGAAGGAGGTGGGTTGGAGGCTTGAGGAACGATTGCAAGAAGGGAAACTTCGTTAGCAGCCCTTTCATCAACGCCACCATAGGAAGCAGATATTTTGGCAATGTTAGTTTGTTCCAATCAAAATCGCCAAAGGCTGCGTAGGATAGTTTAATAAGAGCAAGGTTCAACGGATATCCAGGGATACGTGCGAGCACTCCAGCAAGCTGTGGGCCAGGTTTCCGTTGCCAAACCTGCTCTAAAATGAGTTGTGCAAATAACGTGGCCTCTCGGTTCGGCTGATTGGCTGCATCAAGCCCCCAGGTGCCATCAGGATTCTGGTGTTCAATTAACCAATCGACTAATCCTTCATCGGGCAGGCGATCTTGGGCGAGCGATACCCAAGCATAGGCGCAAGTAGGGAAGGTACTCGAGGAGAGTTGCCCCTCAAAACCACCCTCTGAGCTTTGCTGCTCTGTTAAGAAACCGATTCCGCGATGTAGTGCGGATTTTACCTCTTCGTTCATCATGCGAGTAGTCGTCCGCCAAATCTGAATTGGTGGGTGGTGCTCAAGTTACCACGATTGACACGGCAGTACCGTTTTCCTAGGGAGGACAAGTCAGCCGAATTCAGTGGCCCACAAGAATAGACTGAGAGTAGCCCTTAAACTCCGTCCACACTTCTTCTATGATTAGCTTACACATTGCTGCAATAGGAACCGCCATTAACAAACCGATTAAGCCGAGTAATTGTTCGCCAAGTAACACCACGACGATTGTTGTCACGGGTCCCAACTCAACACTTTTGCCTATTACCAGGGGTGTAATAATCGCGTTGTCGATGATTTGTATCACAAGTGTCAGAGCGATAATAGCCAGCAGACTCCAACCAAGCCCGAATCGGGATTCCAGGAAGACAACAATGATTGCAGGAATCGCCCCAATGAATGGACCGATATACGGGATCAGGTTCGCCAATCCAGCAATAATTCCGATGATAATTGCAAACCGTAAGCCCAAAATCCAATACCCAATTGCCGCGATTATAGACAATATAATTGTTTGAATCAAACGGCTGCGAAGATAATCTCCTAACTGCCGATCAAGCCCCTGAATTAGTACCAAAGCAACTTCAAAGAAACGGTTCGGCACAATCTGAATAAAAGCTTTCTTCATCTGCCGCCCACTGTTCAAAAGAAAAAAGGTCAAAAATAGGATAATGATACCGGTGGTAAATACTGAGAAAGCACCCTTTGCAGAAGTGCCAATTGCATTGAAGATTGACTGCGATTGTCCAATAGCAAACCCCAAGATTTGGTCTTGCAGCCGTCCAACGAGGGCGTTAACTTGGTCGCGGTCAATTGTTTGAACAGAATCGCTATCAACCACGGTCCCTGAAGTTTCCACACCTTCAGTTATCCCAAGATAATTGAGTACGGGTATGCGGAGGGGCTTGGGAATGAGATTCAGCGCTGTTGTGGCTGTATCGACAAGACGTTCAAGATCAACAAGGTATACAAGCGTTCTGTTAATAGTGAGCTGGTTTTCTTCTTTCCTGATATTATATGCACGGCGGCTTCCTGTGTCAGTCAGTTTCCAGCTGTTGCCCGCCTCTTCAACAGCAATCACTGTATTCTGAGAAAGTGTAACCCCCTCCTCCAGAAACTTCTGTCGTAAAGCTTCTGGGATTTCACCGTTGTCTAAGGCATCTTTGTGCCCCAATTCCATCGTTAACTGCACCTCACTGAACTTCCAGATCTGTCCCGTGATGCTATTAACGGTCACTGTTGAAAGAAAGGCAAAGCCACTGAGCATCAAGAGTGTTATGACAATAACTACAAGTGTCCGGTTAACCCCTTTCCGCTCGGTTAATTCTACGACTGGACTGATAATATAAGCTATTAGGAACGAGACTACCACCAGTGCAAGAATATCTTTAAGCAAGTAGATAACGCCAATGAGAATTGCAAGCGAAAGCAACGTTGTGCCAAAGGCAATGATCTTCAGGGAGGCGTTTGCTACCCGTGCTTGGCGTGTCTGTTCACGGGCTTCACGCACAACTAACCGGATGTCCGACGTCATCGTCTCAATATTTTGTGTCAGTGGGAGGGCCGTTTCTCTTGCGAGCGTAGCCGTCTGGGCGCGTACCTTCTCCGCATTGATTTGGCTGATAGAATCAGCTGCTCCAGACGAATTGACTTCCTCAGTAGGTTGATGCGGTATCGCGTTTTGATTGGTAGGTTCATTCATTAGCGATCCTCTGCTCCAGAGGTATCAGGATTGATGGAATCCGATGTTTCAATCTCCGCCGGTGATCCAGTGACAGATGGGGGGTTGGAAACCATATTTCTCCCCTCTTCGTCCACGGCTGAGGCTGCTGCGAGTTCTGCCTTCAACCGACCAATTTCTTCCTGTGCTTTTTCGAATTCATTGTGTATGAACCGGAAACGTGCCGTGAGGATTTGACCCAATTTGAAAATTACTTTGGACGCCAATCTTGGATCTGAATTCATTAGCTCAAGTAGTTCGGGACGAAAAAAACCAATGATACTGGAGTCGCGGGTTGCTCTAACCGTGGCTGTCCGTGGAGAACTATCCAACAACCCCACGTCACCAAATAATCCACTATTTTCTAGGGTCGTCAAATGGAGAATTGTACCATCCTCCAGGGCTTTGGTAACCTCCGCTTGACCGTCCACCATAATATACATGCCTGCTGCATTCTGTCCTTCATGAATGATGACTTCCCCAGCACTATAGTACCGCTGATAAGCAATACGTGCGATGTTTTGAATTTCCCGATTACCCAGTTCCTCAAAGATGGGGACATCCTTGAGGACATCGATAGTACTCCGCTCGACCTTCGCTTTACTCTTTCTGTCAACGACTGCGTCCCATGTCGCATCAGTTTGATTCATTTTGGCCATAATGTCTCCCCTTCTGCCGACCATTCCTTTATACGGTAGATTTTATTATACCCCGCAATCGCTTGTCAAGGGGAATACTTGTGGGAGAGGTCGTAAGCATACGACCTAACAGGTTGGCTTTTGTGTCAAAATTCGAAAGATTTAGAGTATACGGAAGCAATACTCGTCTCTTCACACTTCGGTCCGCAGAATCAGAATTCAACACATAGCAGGACCATCCCAACACTATAACAATGAAAAATTAAACGCTTGACAAAAAAATCTACCTCCTTTAGAATAGGAAACACTTAGCGTTGCAACAGATCATACCCGGCGTCGGGTATGATTGCGCTTTTGCAGGTGGTTATCATTGCTCGCACAAGTATCGTTTGGACGTCAAACCCCGCGTTGCATGTCGCGATACGTTTCGTGAGATATTTCTGACGCTGAGATTTATCGCTTCGTCCAAGAATGGGTTTCAAACCTCAGGCTGGCAAGCGAAAGGCGCAGGTTCTAACGGTGTGCAGTATATATTGAGATTAAGAGATAGGAGGAAAACCAATGGCTGTCGACGTTCGTCAAAGAGATGATATAGTCATCTTAAAACCTAAGGGCAAGATTATTGGAAGATCTGTTCGCGATCTCAGCAAGACGATTAATGAGGAAAGTGCAAAAATTTCCGGTGCGCCGAAATTTCTGTTTGACTTTGCTGATGTTTCAGTGATGGACAGTTCTGGACTCGGGACCCTATTAGGGGCACATGTATCTATTATTCAGAAGGGTGGTCGGGTTGCTGTCATCAACGTCAGCGAAAAAAATGTTAAGAGTCTCATTATCAGAAGCCGATTAATCTCCACATTTGAACATTTCGAGAGTGAAGACGAAGCAATTTCGGCACTTTCCAGCGAATAGCAATTACCTTTCTTGCTGAAGTAGGTTAGCCGGCGTGCGGTACAACGCATATCGATCTTCCCTATATTCCTGATCCGTCGAGGAATTGTAGCTCCAATTTCAAAATAAGCGCAAAAAAATTGCAAATCAGTGTGAATAGTTAGATACTCAGCTGCCAAGGCTTTAGCCGGAAGCGAGCTGACCGGTTAGGGCCTTAGCTCGCCCCTAAGCATTAGCCATTATCTCGTTGACTGATGTGGCTTTGCGGCACAAATAGATTTGTTCCTGTGTGAATGACTCCGCTTCTGTCCCCTAGGTGAACAGTTACATCAAACAAAGGTCTTTAAATGCAGACTGCTTCAATTGAACAAACCATGCAGCGGCTAATTTTGGGTTTGTCTGAGATTGAGGAGGTGGGCAAAGCTCTCGTTTCTGGGCAGAGCAACTTTGGTGCATCAAGCCAGACCTATCTGCGAATAGTTCTCAAGACATTGCAGGTCACCCGAGGCGCCATATTACGCTTCAATCCCGCAGAGAGTCTACTTACTCTCGAATCATCAATTAATATTCCAGACGAGTCCGCGGGTGAATCGTTAGTCATTCCAATCACGTCTAACGAAATCAGTGCAATGCTGCAATCCTCCCTCCTTGATGTTTCCAAACCGCCTACCCCCTTAAAATCGTTCTTAAATGCGATTCAGCCTCAGCTGCAGGTATTAAGCGCAACTCTTTGGGCACCATTAAAAATTCATGAAGAGTTCCTAGGTGTTATCAGTCTCGGTGAACTTCCTGATGATTCTGAAGACTCACGGTGGACGCGAGAGCTACTAAATGTCCTTGCTGACCGTATCTCAGTCGCAATTGCGCATTCACGCTCTCAAGAAGATATGCGTGCCGCCAAATTCCGCCTCTTCATGCTTTCTGACACAACTGCCCAAATTGCCAAGTTGTTAGATACAGAGCGGTTAGAGGAAGAGGTCGTCAATCATGCTGTCAGTTTGCTGGACGCTAACGCGGGTTGTCTGATGCTTATCAATCCGGTTACACAGCAGCTGGAAATAAGAGACTCTTTCGCGCTTGACTTGCAATTGTCGCCAAGTGCAGAAAACCTCTCGATTCCGTTGGAAATTGACCAAGAAATACAGTCCACGCTTTCTATACTTCGTGACGTAGCAGTCGAAGGCAGAACCCAGATCCATAACGATCGGGAGATAGCGGCACTATTTGGTGGAAATAATCTGATAGCATCTCCAGTTTTTGGACATGAAATTCTGGGTATACTTGTTGTTTTCAGTAAAGAGGGTCGAGCCGGCATAACACTGGAGTTCACAGATGAAGATGGAATTCTTCTTGAAGCCTTTGCGACGCAAGTTGGTGTCGCAATCGAGAACGCAAGGCTTTATCAGGAAGCAATTGAGAAGCGGCGATTGCAGGCGGAAATGGAGGAAGCAGCAAAAATTCAGGAAAATCTTCTTCCAAAGGCCCCGCCAGAGATTCCGGGTTATGAAATTGCTGGGATGAGTCTGCCACACCATGATGGTGTTGGAGGGGATTACTACGGTTACATACAGGAACCAGATGGATCGTGGGGATTGGTCATCGCTGATATTGCTGGGAAAGGTATGCAGGCAGCTCTGCTGGTGGCAACGCTTCGTGCTGCTTTACTCTCAGAGGTCGCAAGACAAGCGGATCTGCCAGCGAGGGCAATGGCACTGAATGCCCTTATCCGTGAGAGCAGCCCAATCGACAAATACGCCACACTCTGTTACACACGCTTGCATCCAGAGACAGGTAAACTGACTTCACTCAATGCCGGGCACAACTCTCCTTTGGTCATCCGGCAGGACGGCAGTATACAACGGCTGGAAGCTGGTGGCTTGATGATAGGCATGTATCCTGACGATATGCTTTGCCGAATGTTAGAATATGAAGATGAAACAATTCAACTTTACAGCGGAGATACAGTTCTATTCTATACCGATGGGGTCACCGAAACGGTGAATATCCGTGACGAGATGTATGAAGAAGAACGGTTAGAGGAACTGGCGAAACAACTCCGTCACGCAGATGCTGACGAAATCTGCGCCGAAATTTATAACTCAACGTTGGAGTTCCAAGGAGAGGCCCAGCGGTTTGATGATTTAACTTTAATGGTGCTGAAAAAAAAATGAGGTTACCTGAGTTGCCACTTATTCCGGTAGAACTGGCTCCGATTTCGTTGGCCTGATTCAAACTGGTAAAACCGTGAATCCACGATTCTATATGCATCAGAATTCTGTTTTTATTTTTTTCTGGTAGTGAGAAGAATCAGGAATCCGTGATATTGAAAGTGAGCCTCTCAGAGAACGCAGAGAGTAATTTTGCTAACCAATCTCTGAAGAACTTCGTTAGTTTCTTTTAAAAGGTTTTAAGAGTTCGGGCTATCCCTTCCCCGATGATCGAAATTCGAGACCGAAGAATGAAGGAGATAAACCACTATGACTATTCCTGCCGATACCACAGAGCGCGACCGTTTTTTTACGCTATCACTGGATATGCTGTGTATCGCCGGTTTCGATGGTTACTTCAAAGAACTGAACCCGATGTGGGAAAAAACGCTCGGCTTTACAGTTGAGGAGCTCAAAACAAAACCCTTCATCGAGTTTGTTCACCCTGAAGACCAAGAAGCAACAATTGCTGAAGCCCAGAAGATCATAACAACCGGCGAAGATGTTGTTTCCTTTGAAAATCGTTACCTGTGCAAAGATGGATCGTATAAGTGGCTCTTATGGAGCTCAACAGTATCCTTTGAAGAGCAACTGTATTATGCCGTTGCTCGAGACATCACTGAACGTAAACAAGCCGAAGTCCACTATCGTGACTTATACGAAAACGCGCCGGATATGATGGCTGTCGTTGATTTAGTTAGTGGAAACATCTTAGAATGTAACCAAACCCTTGCGGATGTTATCGGGCGTAGCAAAGAGGAGATTACCGGCAATTCCTTCTTGGAGCTATATGCTCCCGAATCTATAGAGGCTGCACAACAAACCTCCTCAGCGTTCGTCGAAACGGGCGAAATCATTAGACAAGAACGGACCCTCCACCGGGCAGACGGTAGCACCATTGACGTCCTTTTGCAAGCGACACCGATGCGTGACGAAACCGGCAAGATTGTCGCAAGTCGGTCGACATGGCGGGATGTGACCAAACAGAAGGAAGCGGAACGAGCACTGGCTGCCCAAGAAGCACTCTATCGGACCCTCATTGAAGCGGCACCACAGGTAATTTGGGTTGCGGACGCTGATGGTCAGGTCGCTCTTCTGAACAAAGCTTGGCATGAATTTTCCGGGCGCACGGAGGAGGAATCACTGGGCACTCGATGGGCAGAGGCGTTGCATCCGGAAGATCTTCCGGACGTGCTCGCAAAATGGGAGCGTGCGTATAACCACGGCGAGACCTACAGTGGTGAATGTCGATTCCAAGCCAAAGATGGTTCCTATCAAACGTTTATTTTTATTGGTACCCCTGTTCGAAACGATGCGGGAAAAATCATCAATTGGGTCGGTATTAATACTAACATTGCGGATCGGGTACAAGCCGAAATCGCATTGCAGGAAGCTAAGGATGCCGCCGAGTATGCAAACCGTGCCAAAAGTGAATTTCTTGCCACCATGAGTCACGAACTTCGCACACCGTTGAACGCGATTATCGGATTTTCCGAAATCTTACGAGATGAAATTCTGGGAACCCTTAACGACGAGCAGAAAGAATTAGCTCTCGATATCCGTACCAGCGGAAATCACCTGCTTGCCATGATTAACGATATTCTTGACCTGTCGAAAATCGAGGCTGGCAGAATGGATCTGCAGCTGGAGTATTTCTCCGTTCAGGAAGCAGTGACAGAGGTCAATACCATAATTACGGCCCTTGCGAATAAGAAACGGATTCAACTCGTCCTCGAATTGAGTCAGGATGTCACGATAGAAGCAGACAAACTCAAATTCAAGCAAATCCTCTACAATCTGCTTTCCAATGCCATCAAATTTACCGATGAAGGTGGGATAGTTACTACGAAACTTGAAGTTTCAAGTTTTGCGTTGCTGGGGAGTGTGACTGATACTGGTGTGGGTATCTTGCCACAGGACCGGGAAAAGTTGTTTCAACCCTTCACGCAGCTGGATGCTTCAAGTACACGCGCCCATGGTGGAACGGGATTGGGGCTAGCATTGACCAATCGGTTGATTCAATTACATGGAGGAAAGATCTGGGTTGACAGTGAGATAAACAAAGGGAGTACGTTCTCCTTCACATTCCCCCTACACCAACAGAAAGAACAGATTGACGTCACTGCACCAAGTACCTCAACGTCTGAAACTGCCGCTTCTCTCGCTGACAACCGAACTATTTTAGTTGCTGAAGACAACGAACAAGCAGCTCAGCTTTTGGGGATTTATCTAACAGAAGCCGGATACCAAGTAGAGTATGCCACAGATGGGGAAGAAGCTATTGAAAAAGCTTCTGACATACGCCCATTCGCAATCACGCTTGACATTCTTTTGCCGAAAAAGGATGGTTGGCAAGTACTAAGAGAAATGAAGACGAAACCGAACCTTCAGTCAATTCCGGTTATCATCGTTTCGGTAACGGAAGAGCGTCAACTGGCATTCGGTTTGGGGGCGGTAGACCATCTGGTCAAGCCGATTGATAAAGAAATACTTCTGGCTTCGCTCCAATCTCTAAAACTTCCTAGCCGGGATGGCTCACCTCGCATCCTTGTTGTTGATGATGATCCACAGACGGTGCGCCTACTATCCACGGTATTGACTAGCGACGGATATGAAGTCCTGAAGGTATATGGGGGAAGTGAGGCAATCGAAACAGCGATCTCTCAGTCGCCCGACTTGATTATTCTTGATATGATGATGCCTCAAGTAGATGGGTTTCAGGTCATTCAGCGTTTGACCGGCGATCCGCGAACCTGCGATATTCCAATTGTTATTTGCACGGCATTGGATCTTACTGATGAAGATAGGGATCGACTCAACGGTCAGATTCAATCGATTATCCGGAAAACAGGCAACGTCAAAGAAGAATTATTAGCGGCTATCAAGAGAATCGAACGCTTACGAATGCCAACTTAGACAGTGGGGACACGCTCATGGGCACCAGACGGATTTTAGTGGTTGAAGACTTGGAACTGAACCGGAAGGTTGTGCGAATTGTGTTAAAAGCGAAAGGCTATGAAGTGCTTGAGGCTGTTGATGCGGAGGAGGCACTTGCACTATTGCAAGCCGGGCTCCCAGATCTGATTCTGATGGACATCGCACTTCCCGGTATCAGTGGAGAAGATTTGACTCGGCAGATTAAAGCCAATTCCGAATGGTGTCATGTGCCAATTATTGCCTTTACTGCAGCAGCGATGAAAGGGGAGCGAGAACAGTTTCGCGATGCAGGTTGTGACGACTATATCAGCAAGCCGGTTGACACGCACGCGCTGGTTGATTTAATAGAGCGTCATTTAAGTGAATGAGAATGCAAGTAGGTTGTACTTTTGCGATGGCTTAAGCGGAGCAGGTAGCAAGACGTGCTGTAGAAAAAACGATTGACGCCCCGCATAGGATTATGATAAACTGAAATGCGTGCTTAATTAGGGAATAAAGGAATTGTGGCGGAGGGTTTCTGGCTTGGAACTCTAATCTTCACCGAGTGGGACATCGGTACCACGCGTCGCCTTCTCTCCAGTAATGCACATCTCTCGATAAACTTTATCCGCACCGCTCGGCTGCGTATTTCTAATAGGAGCAAATTACATCATGGATATTTCAGTCAAACACCAAAATGAGAATGTTGTAGTCCAGATTTCGGGCAGTATCCTTGGCGAAGATCGGATCCAATTGAGTGACAAAATTCAGGAATTGGTTGATAGCGGTGGAAAAAATGTCATCCTGAATCTCAAGAATGTTGACTTAATGGACAGTGTTGGATTGGGCATGTTGGTTGCCCTGCGTGGTTCATTGATGCGAAGCGAGGTGAGGCTGCTGCTTTCAAATGTTGACAGATCTGTCAAATCGCTGCTGGCTATCACTAAACTCACGAATGTCTTTGATCTGTACGATACTGAAGATGAGGCACTAGCGGATCTGGAGGATGAGGATAAGGATAGGTTTATGGTATAATCTGCTAAATATCCTCCGGATCTGTAAGTTGTAGTTGATCCATGTCTCCTCTTGAAGGACGTGAGAATAATGAATAAACCACCTAACGCTAGAATCCTTGTTGTTGATGACGAACCGCAAAACATCCGATTGCTTCAAATTCGGCTCCAAGCGGAGGGATACACAGTTCTCGCAGCAAACAGCGGTCAGGAAGCCTTAGAGCTAATCCAAAAGAATGCCCCCGATCTGATTCTGCTCGATATTATGATGCCGGGGATGAATGGATTCGAGGTGTGTCAACGGATTCGAGCCGAGGAGACCACGCAGTTTATTCCGGTGGTGATGGTAACGGCTCTTGCCGAGCAGGAAGACCGGATCGAAGCAATCGAGGTAGGCGCCGACGATTTTATATCTAAACCATTTGATAGCCATGAGGTCCTGGCTCGTGTACGTTCTCTGGTGCGCATAAAACAATACCATGATGCACTTGAACAAGCGAATCGTGAACTCAAGCTGCATAATGAACGTTTGGATAAAGAATTGCAGATGGCAAGCGAGATTCAGGATAGTTTGATGCCTCAAGGAGTCACCGATTTCCTGGGATTCCGAATTGTTTCACACTATACGCCTGCGGTTGTTGTGGGCGGAGACTTTTTTGATTTGTGGGAGGTTGAACAGGGGCGATTAGGGGTTTTTATATCCGATGTAATGGGGCATGGCGTGTCAGCAGCCTTTATCACTGTGTTCATTAAGACGATTGTCGAGGAGATGAGCGTCCAGACAGACGACCCCGGATACTTGCTCAAAGAATTAAACGCCCGTTTCAATAAGATGATTAGTTCGCAACAGTATATGTTCGCAACCGCGTTCTGTGCCGTTATAGACCTTGACAAAGAGATACTACACTACGCCAATGCAGGACACCCCTTTCCATTCCTAGTCCAGCGCCAACGCAATGTCTGTAAACCGATCGGAGATCAGACAACGGGAAAAGGGTTGGGATTACTTCCAGACTCAACATATCAAACATACCATTACCCTTTCACCCCTGCGGATGGACTGTTTCTTTATACTGACGGCGCTTATGAACTCCAAAATTCACGTGGAGAGGAATTTACCCCTCAAGGGATTCAAGAGGTCATCACCCAACAAATAGCTCATCCAGCATCTGTTCTTGTTGAAACGGTTCTTAACAAAACGGATCAATTTAGTGACGGTCGACCAAAAGATGATGATATCACTATTGTTGCTATTGATGGGTGTGAACTGGCGTGGTTGAACGCTGAGAGCGGATCTAGGATATTCGATTCTCAATCAATTGATCAATAGTTCGTCAACGTAGCCTAGAAAGTGGAAAGTGCGCTATCTTCTGATTCATGGATCTCGACAATATCAGACGCACCGATTAAGTCAAAGGTCCGCCTAATATTGTCTGTCAAGCCGTAAAGCTTGAGATCCCCATCTTTAAGGCGAAGCTGCTTCGCGGTACCAACAAGGGCTCCAATAGCCGCGCTGTTGATGTGCTCGACCTGACTCAAATTCACAATGACCTTCTGGACATTTTGGTTAACAAGGTCTGCAAGCGTTTCGCGTAAGTCAGCAGCTGCGTAGCTTCCCAAATAGTTGTTGACATCGATAATTTTGACATCTGCGTTCTGGCGGATGCGCGATGATTCTTCTGACATAAGATTGTTTCCTCTTCAGGATGATCTTCCGTGATCATGCGGAAACGTTTCAGCATCGGTCAGTCAAATAACAGTAACGATGGGTGTGTCTATCTATATTTGCCTTTGGTGTCGTACCTTTCCACTTTGTGAACCGGTAATGGCTAACCAAATGATATGGGGGAAGAGACTAAGTGGAACAAGAAATTGCACAGGTGATTCGCCTAAATGTCCCAAGTTCACTACGATGGGTCCATACCTTGCATGCTGTTATCACGGAAATTCTTAGCCAGATGTCGCTGGATGAAGAGTCAAGCGACCTAATCAATCTAGCAGTGGTTGAAGCAGGCACCAATGCGATAAAACATGGTAATCAGGAAGATCCGGAGAAACGTGCATATTTTGAATTCATTATTCAGCCGGATCAGTTCACAGTTGTGATCCAAGATGAGGGACAAGGCTTCAACCGCGAAGAAGTCCCAGATCCAATGCAGCCCGAAAACCTCTTTAAGAGCAGTGGTAGAGGGATTTTCCTGATTGAATCATGTATGGATGATGTCACTTACGAAAAATCTGGTACACTCATCAAGATGGTTAAAAGGCTTGCATAGGAGCATCAGATAAACACATACGACACTTCTATCCAACCGCTCTATGCCGTCTCAACCAGTTGTCAGTGCCACTATCGCTTCATCTTCGTTTGAGTATTGCTCAAACACCGTAGTTAATTTCGATGCAGTGATAAGCGTTTTAATCTTCGAGCTAGGATTGATGAGGGCAACCTGTCCACCTTTAGGCATAACGGTTAAACGTGTTCCCACTAACACTCCCAGCCCAGTGCTATCCATCATTGAAACAGTGGTGAAGTCAAACAGAAATTTGGGTGCATCAGAAGTTGAAGCAAGTTGGTCGGCAACTGCTTCCCGAAACTCACGGCTTGCATCTCCAATGATTTCACCGCTTGGACTGAAAATGGTAACTCCAGCCCTGTGACGAATGTTAAATTCCATTGGTCTATTCCTTCACGTGTTAAGAACCGCTGCTTGTGGAAAAGTAGAAAATAACTTGAACATCAGTTCCGCCAAGGGGATTGGTCAGTATTTCGAGGGAATCTGATAGTTTTTCCGCGAGGAAAATACCGTGCCCACGTTCACTGTCAGGAGTCATCTTTTGAGATACTTCGTCAAGCCTTCCTGTTGCTAGCCAATTCTTCCGTACAGATTTACCTTTATCTCGAACATGAATTTCTAACCTGCTTGAATCGAAAGTGAGGGTCAGATCAATGCCTGAATCAGGGGTCTCTGAGCCATGTTCGATGGCGTTGCTACAAACCTCATCAATAATGAGTTCAATATCGTAGATGCGGGTCCGGCAAAACCCAAGCTGTTGCGCCAACTGTCCGATAAACATCTGGATTGGACGGATATATTTCAGGCAGCTAGGTACTGACAGTTTGAGAATCTCCTGTTTTGTTTTTTTTGTTTGAGTCATGCCAGAACACCAGGTCGATAAGTCAGGGGCTTGGCGCGAAAATCATACACCCCACCAAGCCCTTGTGTTCGACGTCTTTTCTTTTTACTAACACCTAAATGGTAACCTAAAACGCAGCGAGGGCGCTGCTCTCTGAATCATAGATTTCGAGAACGCTAGAGGCTCCCACCAAATCAAATGTTCGTTTAAGATTCGCTGCTAGACCGTAAACCTTGAGGTCTCCGCCGTTCGTGCGCAGTCGCTTTGCAGAGCCAACCATCGCGCCGATAGCTGTGCTATTGATATGTTGAACCTCACTTAAATTCACGATGATTTTCTGCGATGCGCCGTCGATAAGTGTATCAATTGTCTTGCGCAAATCAGCGGCTGCATAGCTTCCGAGATCTTCATTAACGTCAATTATTTTTGCATCCGCGCTTTCGCGGGTAGTCATTGATCCGTTTGCCATAGAAATTGTGCTCCCAATGGTCGTTAGAATATGGTATTGACTTTAACTCAGATTTTTACTTATTGCGTTTCCAAGTCGCGAAACCTGAGTTTCATCTGGAATCCATGGTAATGATAGAGTAGTATACCAAGGTTTCATTCTTCTATTATATCGGAAACGTAGATAAAACACAAGAAGAATTAGAGCAATTATTGTGAGAGGATGTAGAGCGTTTTGGTTAACTTAACCTAAGTTGATTTGATCTGTTGGTACTGGACAGATCGAATCAATATCTGTAGTATCTCGATAATCCAAAATCAACAGCCCTGCGTTGAAATACGGATCCGCAACCGCTGGCTACGCAACAACTTGCTTAACTGAGTAAATGGCTGAAATTGACCTGCAGCAACGCAGGAGACTCGAAATACCTTGGGAGACCGTTTTGGCTGTAAGGGTTCTAACCGAAGAACAAAAATATCAATGGAATAAAGATGGCTATCTGGTCCTAAGGGGTGTGCTTTCTGCAGAAGATATTAAGCAGCTGACAACCGTGGTAGATCAGATCGATGAAGAACATCGAAGGCAGTTGTCGTCCGAAGGCGCACGAAGCGGGGTTGGCGCGGAGTCATATACCGGACTCAATAGACTAAACATCATTGAGGAGAATGATCTTTTCGTCGGACTGATGGATCATCCTGGAACATTCCCGGCTGTGCTTGAACTGCTCGGTCCCTTCATTCAATTGAGTATGTCTCAAGCTATGGTTCGGTTGCCAAATCCGGAAGTTAAAGGGCTTTCGCATGCACTACACCCGGATGGAGGCCAAGCGATGCAGCGCGTACGAGTTGAGAAAAGTAGCCTCCCGCTACAGATTAAAATCCAATATTTTCTTACACCACTTACTGCTCCCGACCATGGGAACTTTACCATTGTTCCCGGCAGCCATCATCGTCCCTTCCCAACAGCTCAGCTTGGAAATGCAGAAAGTCCGCATAACGCAGAAGCACTACAACTCTGTGTGGAAGCCGGAGATGCAGCGGTTTTTCCACACGCGTTATGGCACGGCGCAGCGAGTAACAGATCGAATTATCCACGCAAAACACTCATTTATTGCTATAACCATCACTGTTTCCGGCCTTACGATTACAGACAGCCCTCGCCGGAGGTTCTGGAACGGTGTACACCTCGACAGCGAAGGTTACTCGGAGATGTTGGGGAGTGGCAGCCCGGATCTTATTTTTATTCCCCGACAGATCAGGAGGAAGTGATGACAGGGATCGCAAAGAACAGCTGATAAGATCTGCTGAATCCTGCATTGTAAAGCGATATACTATACTACTATTTGGAGACCTCAATGACTCCCAAACAACGCTATTTGCTTGATGTGACTGGCTATCTTCACTTAAAGAACGTACTCAATGCGCACGAACTAAAAGGAGCTCAGGAGGCAGCTGACCGCTACATCCGCACCCCACCGGAAAAATGGGAGCCTGGATTTGGTGCAGATCTAGGGCGTCCGGACTTTACCCCCTATTCCCACGGTTTCGCGTTTGATAAGGCGCTTGAGGCTCTCTGTTTCCATCCGGTGACTTGGCCCATCATCAAGGAGTTGACCGGCGCCAAACCCCGGTTTACCGGTGGTACGTTGGGGCGAAATACCCATGGACAACGATTTCACCCACTACACTGCGCGAGAGAAGGCGGTGGCGGTCCGGAAATGCCCCGTTATTTCTGCCAAGATGGACAGATTTACTGCGATTTTTTTGTTGTCTTCTTTTACCTAACTGATGTGATGCCTGGTGATGGAGGCCTCGTTGTGATTCCGGGGTCTCACAAAAGCGAATTTCTACGCCCTCCAGATCTGTTTGTTCCAGACACCGATATCATAGACCCAGAACCACATCCAGCCGTAGCCAATATCACACCGCGCGCTGGTGATGTCGTAATTATCTCCGAACTGCTCACCCATGGTGTACTCGTCTGGAAACCGAAAGATCGAGATCGCCGCTTCCTCATAATGCGATACATGCCGCAGTACACCACCTACGGGACTTTTGCCTCATTTCCAGACGAGATTCAGGCAAAATTGTCGCCGGAGACACTGGAATTAATCGAGGTCGCCCCCTACAAGCACGTCAAAGAGATCGTCAAGCAGGAAACAGTCACTCTAACATGCTCTTGATGCCACCGATTCCAACCGTTTGAATCGGTGGCATCAAAGATACGAACCTTGAGCCGATGAGGAGGAATACGCTTATGAGCAGGGGAAACCGTATAAGTTGGCGAATATTTCGAGTCACGTCGGCGGCATGGACGAGTCGCCTCGTTTTTACGATTAATTGGGCAACCGCTACTGCGAAGCTATATCTTTGTCTACTCATTTTGTTATCCAGCATATTTGCAGGCTGCATTGATACTGATAATACTGTGCAGTCATTAAACCCTTTCTACACAGACGAAGTCGTTGTTGAATTTCCCCAATTCGAAGGAGAATGGCTCTCTTTTATAGTTCTTGATGGGGATGTTTTACCAATGAATATAAAGCCGTGGGTTTTTAAGGATAACACGGTAAAAATCTTCGATAAAAATAGGAAAGTCTCCGTTGCTCGGATCAAGTTTTTTCAGATAGAAGATTCATACTTCACTGACATCGTTATAGCAAATTTTAATTTGGATCTTTTCGATGATTCCAACGATGATATGATATCTAGCGATATGAATCTTCTCACAAATACTGCGTTCACCTTCTGGTCAATGTTTCATTGGAGACCGGTCCACGTTGTGTATAAAGTCCAAATTGATAAGGACAATACCTCGTTGGTTTTAACTCCATTAAGTTTCGATTGGTTGGAAAAGGTTTTGGAAGAAAATCCTGATTTAATTCCTTTAATTGAACAATCCAATACCGATTCACCTTTTACTGATTCATCATTAGCAAATGCGACTTCAGAAATATGGGTGTCCCTCTTGAAAAAATATCGGGACGAGGAAAAGGCTTTCCCCTCTGACCAGATGTTTAAGGTCTTGTTAAAGAAGTATGGAAAAGCTTACGTCCTGCGATCTTATGAAAACGGCAATCCGCAGCTGGCGGTGTTTCCTGAAGACCGAGAATTTGCTGATAGGCCCCAAGCGAGAGCGAATACGCCGATTTACTACGCTGAAAATGGCCAAGTTATCGGTCTTATGCTCAATCGAGATTGGCAGGCACCGGCTGGTTTTTGGTTACAAGCAGGTACTTGGGTGGAATACTTTAAAGATGGTCATCTCAAGTACGTAACTTTAGCAAAAGATTGGGAATCTCCTAAAGGTGAGCTAATCAAAACGGGAACAGTTCTCGAATTTTCTAAAGATGGTAAAGTCAAAAAAACATCCGCTGAATAATTGAAGAAAATTCATAATTCAGCCAAAAGTCTGTGCAAACGCAGACGCCTGTAGGAGCGATTTCTAATCGCGCCTGTTTCTTCAGAACAGAACGGAAAGGAAAAATCAGATGCAGACGCATCATACGCACACAGGCGATAACCCGCAAGTTGCTGTGATCGTCAGCGGAAATGCTCCTGAGTTGGAACACTTCGCTGCAGAACAACTCTGTGACTACCTTGAGATACTTTTTGGTGTGGAGACTCGTCCAGTATCGGATGTGTCTACAGAAGCGGAAGTGCTGTTCCTCGTCGGTAACTTGAACATTGATGTGACTGGTCAGGAGACGAAGGAAAGAAGCCCTTTTCCATCGCTCAACGAACAGGGGTTCATCCTGCGCCGTGTCCAATTTCGAGGACGACCATCGGTGATGGTAAGGGGCGGCTGTCCGCGTGCGACGTTATGGGCGGTGTATGAATTGGTAGAACGTTGGGGCGTGCGTTATCTGTTGCACGGTGATGTCTTGCCGGCACCATCCACCTTCCACCTCCCCGATCTGGATCTCGTGATGGAGCCAACGTTATCGGTTCGTCAGTGGCGCGTCATCAACGATTTTGCGTGCGGTCCCGAATCGTGGGGCATGGGGGATTATCGCCCCGTACTTGACCAGCTGGCGAAACTTAAATTTAACCGTATTCTACTCTCCATTTGGCCCTGGCAACCGTTTCTTCACTACGAGATCAAAGGAGTCAAGCGAAACTCAGCGACGCTCTGGTTTGATTTCCACTATCCCATCACCGACGATATGGTGGGTCGTGATCTGTTTGGCGACGAGGATGAGTTCTGGAACCCCGACCTGCCACGCGGGGCAGATTATGAAGAATTCATGGCGGCAGGTCAGCAGTTGGTGCGTGACCTGATAAGCTGCGCACATCAGCGCGGAATAGAGTGTGTTATCGTCGCTACGCTGACTGAATTTCCACCTGAGTTTGCACCGTTACTTACAGACTCCCAAGAAGTGCATCAGTTAGCGGAGTTGACCGTTGTGCCAACCGCAGAAACCGATATCGATGATCCCGCACTTACCGAGCTTGCAACGACTGTGCTACGAGCGACTGTGGATACTTATCCTGAAGTAGATTATGTGGCGTTGGGGATGCCAGAATTTCGGCAGTGGTCGGGATTGTACGAACGGGCATGGGAGGCGCTCGATGCAAAGTATAATATCTCATCGCTGCGATCTATCGATGATGTACTTACTGCTGCGGTACAACGCTCCGCATATCCCGGAGGAGCAGAACGTGCCTTGCAAGAGGTCAAAGGCGATATTGTCGCTCTGTATTTCTACGACCGACTCCTCAATGAGATAGAAGCGCTCAAGAAGTCCAGTCGTCCGGACATGAAATTTATTTATAACAACGTGGCGGAGGAACTCTTTCCGGTACTTGGGAGACTTGTACCTCACGGCTGGGAAACGCTGAATTTTGTGGATTACACCGCATCCCGCATTGTCAAACGACGGGAAGTCCTCAAAAATATTCCCAGCAATGAGCACGTTTGCAGTCTTATTTATACGCTGCACGACGACAACGTGGGACTGTTACCGCAATTGGCGACCGGCTCCCTATATGAATTGACACAGGACTTGTGTCGGCACGGCTGGGCAGGGTTTTCCACACGCTACTGGCTCATTGCCGATCACGACCCATGTGTTGCCTATCTGGCGAGGGCAGCTTGGTACCGAAATGTAAACCATGAAGACATCTACAGAGATCAGATCCGCGCTGTGTGTGGAGAAGCGTGTATTGAGGAGATGTTGACGATGTTTCGTGAAGTAGAGAGAACGACGGTTGCGTTAGAAGCCCATGGGTTGGGGTTGACCTTTCCTGTGCCCGGTATGCTGATTAAGCACTGGACGCCACAGCCGATATCTGATGAATTAATTGAGGATCGGCAGGGGTATCAACGGGCGCTGGACGCTGCACACCGCGCGCGCGAAAAAACACAGTCGTCTGGGCAAAATTATGTTGATTATTGGATAGGGCGTTTGCAGTTCGGTATCCGTTATCTGGATATGATCGGCACGGTCCGTCGCGCTGCAATTGCGGAAGCGGACGGGAAGGCTGCTGAAGCGTTGCAGCATTCAGAGACTGCATTAGCAGCCGCCCGTCAAGCGTTAGAAGCGTATGCGGATGTTGCTCGTGATCAGTCTGATCGCGGAGCGATTGCGGTGATGAATGCGTATGTCTATCGACCCTTGAAGGAGAAGGTAGGGGTATTGCAAAAGGGATCAAGCAACGTAGGATCTATATGATGGCATATCTGTTTTTCTTGTTCCCTATCAATGTCGGGCTCTTACCAAGCGGTCCACCCACCATCAACTAACAGATTCTGTCCGGTGATATAACTACCAGCATCACTGGCTAACAGCACAACAGCGCCTTTCAACTCTTCGGGCTTCCCCATACGTCCTAACGGCACCTTCTCCTCCAAGCGAGGGATGAAGCCTTCAACGTTATCGCGTACCTCCGGCTTAGGAAATGGTCCGGGGGCGATCGCGTTGACCCTAATGTTGTATTCTGCCCAATACGCCGCGAGATGACGGGTTAAATGAACCACACCGCCCTTGAGAGCGTGGTAGTTAGGAGGACTGTTGACCGGCAGTTCTTCGTACGCGCTCGGATAGCTCGCCACAACGCCGTACATACTGGCGATATTGATGATAGATCCCGGACGCTGCTGTTCGCGGAGGTGAAGCATCACATCTCGTGCCAACAAGAAATATGACGTTACGCCGACATGATACGCCTGATTAAAGTCTTCTGCTGTAGCATTGTCGATGTCCGGTGCCGTAGCCCCGTAAGCGTTATTGACCAACACGTCAATTTTGCCCATTCGTTCCACCACTTCCGCGACGAAGCCGGGAATCGTGTCAGTATCACCCTGACTGAACCCCAATCCCAAATGTCCGTCACCTGACAATGTGGAAGCGAATTCAGCAGCCTGTCCCCCATCGCGACTGGTAACTACAACCTGCGCCCCCGCCTCGGCAAGGGCTCGGCTCATCGCTGATCCCAACCAGCCACACGCCCCAGTTACAACGGCAACTTTATTCTCTAAGCTGAATAGGTCTATAACACTGCGTTCATCGGCACTCATAATCACCCTCCGTTAGGTGCAATCTATGTCAATTACTCCACGCTTGCCGTAATAGACGCAGCCAATTTCCGTGCATCATGGCGCGGATATCATCGTCGTTATAACCCCGGTCTGTCAGCAAACCTGCAATTTTTTGGAGATCGGTGATGGTATCTAAATCACAGGGGGACTGTTCCCGTCCATAACCGCCATCAAGGTCTGTGCCGATGCCAGCGTGACGGCTATTACCTGCCAACTGGCATACGTGGTCCATGTGGTCAACGACTGTGCTCAACGTGACCGCTTCGTTCGTGCTTTGTCCGGAAACCCAACCCGGTTGCAACATCCACGCATCAAAAGCTGCACCAATCACACCGTCTCGTTCAAAAATCGCTCGCAACTGTTCATCGCTGAACTGACGTTGATGAGGGACCAGTGCCCGGCAGTTGTTATGGCTTGCCAATACCAATCCCTCGTAGTGATCCAACGCCTCCCAGAACGCTTGATCCGAGCAGTGGGTGAGATCGAGCGTAACCCCTAACCGCTGCATCTCAGCGAGCAACGGCGGTCCGAGTTCTGTTAAACCCAATTCGGTGCCAGTCCCGCCAGCGTAGCGTCCCGGTCCGTAATGCGTAAGCCCAAGCAGGCGCAATCCACCTCCGACCCATTCTTCCAGCTGATCCGGCTTTAGAATCGGATCCGCCCCTTCCATACTGACTACAAATCCAAGGGGTGGCGTATCATCGGATTCTGTCTTTTCCCAAGCCTCCCAGTCCGCAATATGACTATCCAAAGTCGCGCGATCGGTAATAAGGCGAATGTGACCTTCGTATTCCAAGGCACGATAGTAAGCCAACTGCCCTTGGGCGATGCCGTAGGACTGAACTGGTGAGGCATAATCCGAATGAGGAGAAGGGTGCCCAGTGGAACGGGCAAACAAGGTGACAACGGATACCGCGAGTCGGCCCTCACGCATATCTGGAAATGCAACAGTGCCTTGCGCACGTCCCTTTCCCGGCGTACCGGCTTCTTGGGTGCGGATGGTATAGGCGGAACGCAACAGATCCCGATTCCCTTGAAGGGCGTTCCAAGAAAGATCAAGGTGGGCATCAATGATTAGCATAAGCAAGAATCTCCCGATAGTGGTTCATCAGTAGCGAGCATAAGAATAATTACCGGACTAAGCGTCGGAACGGATCCTTCTTTAGATCAGATTCCAACAAGCTGTCCACATCGCCCGCGTCTACACCGGATTTAATCACACCCAATGCACCCGCTACCGCATCGGCGGTCAAACGGATATCTTCTTCAGTGTGAGCAAGGGTTCCTTTGAATCCCATATAGCAGTGGATGCCACGCTGCGCCATCTCTTGGATGAATAGCGTCTTCACTTGCGGAGCGACCGTCTCATCCGGTAAATCAAGGGAAACGCCAAGAGCTGTATGGAGCCCTGTGCAGGCACCTGACAGTCCACTAGCGGCGATTACTTCGTTGAGAGTAGAGCGCAAATTCTCGCCAAGTTCCTTGAACTGAACCTCGGAGTTCCGATTTTTCAGTTCCCGAATTGTTGTCAGAGCGGCAATGGTCCCAATGTTATCACTCCAATAGGAACTGGAGATGAACATGCGACCAGCGGGCTCCATGACCTCTCGTGAACCCACCACCGCACCCATCGGATAGCCGTTTGACATTGCCTTTGCAACGACAGTGATGTCTGGGATAACCCCGAGAGGTTTCTGCATACCACCAACTGAATATCGCCAACCGCAAGATACCTCGTCAAAGATAAAAATGGCACCGTGCTTGTGGGCAAGGGCTTTGACGCCTTCTAAGTATCCCGGTTCAGGGAACTCAGAACGAGCGGGCTCCATCATAATCGCCGCGACCTCACCGTGATTTTCCTCTAACAATCCCTCTAACATGTTGAGATCGCCGTAAACAAAGGGGATTGCGGTGCCCGCGAGTGCTTGAGGCACACCAATCGGTTCAATCCCTGCAAATGGGTATTCGCCGCTTTCCGGATCTACACCGTAATTCGCGGCTTGATACCAGTCGTGCCAACCGTGGTAGCCGCAGAACAGAATTTTGTCTTTGCCGGTTGTACCGCGCGCAATGCGCGCTGCGACAGCACAAGCCTCGCCGCCACCTTTGGTATACCGCACCATCTCAGCACTCGGAATGGTGTCTATAAGTTCTTCTGCTAATTCGATTTCGAGGGGACCATTCAGCGTGTAAAGGCTACCGCGATCAATCTGCTCTTTAACCGCTGTATCTACGACAGGATCCGCATGGCCAAGGATAATTGCACCGACCGCATTGACCCAATCGATGTATTCGTTTCCATCCACATCAATAAAACGAGAGCCTTTGGCGCGTTGGGCGTAAGTGGGACTTACACCGTTGGCAAACTGGCTGGCACGTCGACTGATCAGTTGAGTCCAGCCGGGAATAATTTCGCCAGCCCGCTTGTAGAGTTCATTAGAACGCGTAACATCATGGGTACGTTGAGACATTTGTAACTCCTTTCTGTGTAACGAGCGTAAGGGAAACTTCCTTCTTCAAAAGTTATTCTAACCCAAATTGGTAGGTATTAAAATTTTACCAGTTTTCCGTGAAAACTGAAGTACTCTGTTTCGATTTAGACGGGTGCGATGTATGCAGCAAAATTTTGTTTTTGCTCCCTTTCATGATTTGTTCTAGCGGCGTGATAGGTGGCAGCTTACGCTATACTATTCAGCCACAGCCGGTTTCTGTTTCCAAAAACCTGTGGCCTGTTCAAACGCATGAGCTAGTTGAAGCACCCCCAAGTCGTCTTGATGTCGTCCGACAATTTGGACGCCCACCGGCAAACCGTCCGAGGTGAAGCCGCAGGGCACCGAAATCGCGGGCAGACCGAGAACGCTGATGTAATAGCATGACCGCATCCAATCGATATAGGTTTCCATTTTGACGCCGTTAATCTCGGTAATATAGCGTTGTCTCACATCGAAGGGAAGTGCTTGATTCACGGGAAGGATCAAGAACTCGTAAGTCTCCATAAATTCCCGCACACGTTGATAAAGTGTTGTCCGCTTAATTTCTGCTTGCCCAATCTGTGGTCCACTTAACTCCATACCCGCTTTGATGTTCCAGACGACCGTATCTTTTATCTGATCCGGGTGAGTTTCTAACAGCTTAGAATATGCGAGCTCAAACCGCCATGCACGCCACACCTTAAAGACCTCATCCGCGTCCGTGAAATCCGGTGTCTTGTCCGCAACTACACAGCCCAACGATTCAAAGACGCCACGTTGTGCGTCAATCGTGGCGGTCACCTGCGAATCCACTGGTAACCCGCCCAAATCCCGATCCCAAGCGATGTGCACACCTCTGAAATCGCGATCAAGGGGTTGAGAGAAAATCTTCCCCGGTTCACTGATAGAAATGGGGGCACGGCGATCAGGACCGGAAATTGCACTCAGCATCAGCGCTGCATCCTGTACCGTCCGCGCCATCGGACCCTCCACCGATATCGGAAACCAACCCAGCACAGCGGGCCACACAGGAACCCTGCCGGGTGAAGTGCGGAAGCCCACAACGTTGCAGAAGTTGGCTGGGTTCCTTAGTGAACCACCCATATCACTCCCGTCTGCGATTGGGATCATGCCGCACGCCAACGCGACAGCGGCACCGCCACTGCTTCCACCGCAGGTCTTCGTTGTATCATACGGATTGAGCGTCTCTCCGAACACCTCGTTGTAAGTTTGCGATCCTGCACCAAACTCCGGTGTGTTAGTTTTGCCAATAGTGATAGCCCCGGCTTGCTTCAGGCGTTCCACGATCAAGGCGTCCTGCTCAGGTACAAAATCCTTGAAAATCGGCGAGCCGTAAGTAGTTCTCATGCCCTTGGTTTCGACTAGGTCTTTATGTGCTATCGGCAGTCCGTGCAATGGGCCCACATCCTCCCCGCGTGCCAAAGCTGCATCGGCGGCATCTGCTTGGTCCATTACTTCTGCAAGATCTGTGTGTGTAACAATGGCGTTCACCTTTGGATTCACACGCTCGATCTGTGTCAAATGTGCTTCCATTACCTCCCGGACGGAGAGTTCTTTCGCACGGATGCGGTGTACTAACTCGGTAGCGGTTAGGAAGCATATCTCTCTGTTGGACATAAGGTTTCCTAATCCTTCCAATCAAAAGTGACGCCCAACATTGACTTTTCCCGGTGGTACGCCATCTCATAAGCCTTGACTATCTCTGTGTAGTGGTAGCGATGGGTGATTAAACGTTTCGGTTCAACGAGCCCATCCGCCATCAAGGAAACTATATAATCTCCTTGTCGGTCATTGTTGAATCGGGTTTCGGGCGTGGGATACAGATAGCCCGGAGCTCCGGACACCGCAATGATTGAAATGCCTTTGTTATAGAAAAATTCCATCGGCAACGGATTGAAATCGAGAGGCGGTTCGCCGCGGCCAAGCAGGCTAACCACAGATACGCGACCATTATCGCGAACAATCTGTAGAGAGGTGCGGAAGGCGGGCCAAGGATTCGCCGTGAGGATAACCAAATCAATACCGATGCCGTTGGTAAATTCATCTAACTTCGCATCGAGATCAGGGTCGTTATACAGGAATGCGGCATGAGCGCCCATTCGCTCTGCCATCTCCAAACGGATGGGACTGTTGCCGATTCCAACGATCCTTGCCCCGAAGGGCTGCCCCAATCCAACCGCGCCGAGTCCGAGCACCCCTAACCCAACAACTGCAACGGTTTCGCCCGGCTGGAAATTGCCCTTACGGTAGCAGTGGCCACTGAGCGCGTACAGATGGGTGTAGACGGCATCCTCCGGGTGAACACCATCGGGAACTTTGACGATACTCGCTGATTCATCAGTGATGTATTCGGATTGATGAGGCTGACGGGTCACAACTCGGTTACCAACCTGTACGCGGGTGACTTCACTTCCTATACCGCGAACGATCCCCAAGTTGCTGTCCCCGACCCATCGGGGGTAGCCGGGGGCGCCCGGAACCTGTTCGGCGCCTTCGTAGTTGCCGCGATCTGTTCCGATTTTCAGGGCAGAGATCTCAGTCTCGATCCAAATATCCTTTGGCTTCAGGTTGTCTGTGTCAAGGGGGTGTTCCTCCATACGAAGATCTCGCGGACCGTATAGAATTGGAATTTTCATAGGTTCTCCTTAAGAGTCGGAGGTTAGATATCATCAAAGGGATATAATTTGCGCCCAAGTCGTTTGAAGGTCAGATCGCTCAGTGTGTGTACGCTTGGTTCAGATATGACATGGATCGCTCCCGCCCACGATTCAAATCCTGCGCGAAAGTGGGCGGAAGATTTGACACCGATATAGCGCATCTGGCGCGGTTCTAAGCCAAGCGTTCGAGAAAAGGCGGTGTCAAACGGTTGCTCTCGCTGCGTGACTAACAAGACGTGAATACCCTCCTGCTTGATATGCGCAGATGGACCCATGGTGCTGCTTAAACCGGCAAGCATCGGTCCGTCGTAACGGAAATCACCATCCGACAGCGCAATCACTCCCGCCGTCATACGCACAGGTTGGCCCTGCGCGGGGGTTGATTTAGCACCGACATCTAAAGTCAGCGTCGCTCCGACGCCAGCGCGATGGCACGCTGCAATTGCCTCCGGATCAACGATGTAAAGTAGGCAGGCATCTTGAAGTTCCGCTTCTATGAAGCACCGCAACATGCCGGTGCTATCGCCGGGAGATCCGCCGCCGGTGTTGTCGTTCCGATCTGCAAAAATCACCGGGAAGTTTCCTTCTTTTTCAGCGATTTCTAACGCATCACGGGTTGTGGGTGCAGGCCCGTGCCACTCCTCGCGCCGCTCAAAGATCCATTCCCCCAACTGGTCGGCGTAGGTTTGAGCCAACGCTTGATCGTTATCTGTCACAATGTAAACTGATGCGCCCATGTTTGGTACATCTGCTAAGTAGTAGCAGGTTGCAATCGAACCACAAATGACATCGGGCTGGGCTTCAATACGATGTAGTTCATCAATTGCCTTCCGCATCGGTAGATGGGCGGTAACTTGGTGTATTCCCCAGATCATCGGTATTTGATGCAAAGCCATCGTCGGACGCCTGCCATCATTTACGATGGACATCAGCACATCGGCACATTCCCGGCTACGCTCCGCCATATCGATTTCCGGATAGGTTTCCCTCCCAATTAGCACATCTGCAGCATCAACCATTTGCGGAGAAACGTTGGAATGAATATCTAATTGTGCAAGGATAGGAATTTCTGGGCCAACTGCCTCACGAATCGCTGCCAAAATATGCCCTTCAGGGTCGTCAATACCGTCCGGTCCCTCAAGGTTTCCCACTACCATCGAACCGTGCAACCCAAGTAGCACTCCATCTATCGAACCGGCTTCTGCGATTCCATTTAATATCTCGTCCAGAATGGCATCAAAGATGTTTCGAGGCGTTGGACCACTGGGATGTGCTTCGGCAACTACAGTCGGAATTAGTTCAAAGCCGTGGGCGTCCGCTCCACCAATAAATCCGCCTATTGGGGTATTCGTGCCGCGAAATGTATTTATAACCTCTTCGCCGCGCAAGTAGAAGCGTTCCTTGTAACTCTGCCAATCCGTTTTCACTGTAGTAAAGGTGCTGGTCTCGTGGCTGATTCCGCCGGTAACAACTCTCATGAGTGCCTCTCCTTCAACGCTCATATTTTATGATTCGGGCGTGGCATAGGACACGCTATATCTTATGGTAAGATAAATACACAGCTATCTTACCAATTTATCTGCTGTCGGTCAACAAAAATTGCTGAGCGAAACTTCTAACGGGACAACGGTGTTTATAATAATTGTTGATGTGTCGCAGCTCTGGTGTTATAATCTTGCACAGGCGTTTCAAGATCACTACTCCTGAGAAAAGGGGGAATGCGTTTTGCGTACCTCCGATGAAGAATTGATGATGAAGTGTCGAAACGGTGACATGAGTGCTTTCGAGCTGCTTGTGATGCGTTATAAGGACCTCATCACGAATTTCATCTATCGATCTATAAGCGACTATCACCGTGCTGAAGATCTGGCGCAGGAGACATTTCTGCGTGTTTTCAGAAGTGCTGCCCGTTATGAGCCGAAGTGCCGGTTCAAAAATTGGCTGTATCTTATCGCAACGAACCTGTGCCGTAACGAAATTCGAGATCGGAAACGGCGAAATACCGCGTATCTCGACGATCTTATACCAGAAAATGAAGATGCCAGCTATTTGGAGCTAATGCAGGATGTCAGCCAGCTTCCCGATGAAGTTTACGAAAAAAAAGAACGGCAAATCATTATTCAACAAACAATTGACCGATTACCCGAAAACCAACGGTTGGCATTGTTGTTGGTGAGCTATCAGAATCTGAGATATGATGAAATCGCGGAAGTTCTTGAGTGTTCTGTTAGTGCTGTGAAATCACTTATCCACCGCGCCCGGCAGAATATGAAAACACTCCTGATAGAGGTTGGAATTGGAGAGAGTTCCCATGCTAAAGTGTGAAAATGTGCATCCACAGTTATCCGCTTATGTAGATCGTGAGATGCCCTTGTGGACAATTCGGCTGATTCAGTGGCACCTCAAGCGGTGTTCAAGTTGTGCGTACGAAGCGATGCGTATCCGGCAAACAGACAAGATCCTTCATCAGCTTGATTCGGTGAAAACCTCTGACAATTTTCTGCCGGACCTGATGCGGCGTGCTGCAGCAATCACCGTAATCGAAAGAGAACAGATCTCTGCTATTCGTCGTATCTTACGTCGATTGGAATCATCGTTTGCATGGCTGCGTTACAGTTTTCGGACGCGGATGCGTCCCTATGCTGTTGTAGCTTCATTGGCATTGATTGCTTCAGTTGTGAGTCTCACATTGTATCAACCACGGCTCCCTCTTCCAGCCAACGATGCACTGACCCTCGCTCAGACACCAAGTGAGAAACAAGCCTTACTCGTAGAATTTGAGATCGTTCCAATCAATCAATTCTCTAAACCCCACCTGTCTTCCAATCGGCGAACGTCGCCTTTTATACCAACTGATCAAGGCAAGGAAAAGTAACGTAAGCGTTATTCCTACTTTGTACTTAAGATTGGAATAGGCTCTGGAAAAGGGGAATGAGATGCCCAAGACGCTTTGCATTGGTGAACTACTCATCGATTTTGTTTCCACAACATTTGATGTCACGCTTGCGGGAGCTCCGGAATTTGCCAAAGCCGCGGGCGGTGCGACGGCGAACGTCGCTGTTGGCTTGGCGAGACTGGGTGTTGATTCAGGATTTATCGGCAAAATCGGCGCTGAACCATTTGGTGATTTCTTAAGAGAAACGCTTGAACAGTGTCGTGTTGATACCACCAATCTCATTTCGGAGGCGGGGCGCCGGACAACGTTAGCGTTTGTAGCTACCCGATCGGACGGTGCGAAGGATATCCTTTTTTACCGCAATCCGGGGGCGGATATGCTCCTCACGCCCGATGAAATTGATGCAGCGTACGTCCAATCTGCGGACGTGTTTCACTACGGTTCGTGCAGTCTAAGTCACCAACCTGTCCGCGATGCGACTGTGAGGGCGATTCAGTATGCGAAGGATGCCGGTGCGTTCATATCCTACGACCCAAACCTGCGCCTGATGATGTGGGATGCACCCGAGGATGCCAAACGCTGGATCTGGGAGGTCATGCCGTATGCGAATGTCGTCAAAGCCGCAGACGAGGAGTGGGAGTTTATCACAGATACCCCTGAACTGGAGGAGGGAAGTGAGCGTATCTTGGAGGCTGGCGTGGATCTGGTCATCGTGACGCTCGGCGAGCACGGTTGTTATTACAATAACGGCTCTCATCAGGGGTATGTGGACGGATTCAAGGTTGAAGTCATAGATCCGCTCGGTGCGGGGGACGGATTCGTCGCAGCGATGTTGACCCAAATAATGAATTCCACTGGAGGCGTGGGGGAGCTGCCTGAACTTGATGATAATCAACTCCGAGAGATGATGAGGTATGCCAACGCAGCGGGGGCATTGACAACACAGAAAATCGGTGTCATTCCCGCCTTGCCAACAGCATCGGAAATTGAGACGTTTCTCAATGCTTAACCCGTTCATTTGGAGAAATACACTCTCATAGAACCGCCATTAGAACTGTTTTCACGTTTCACGTTATCAACAGTTGCAGCCTAGCACCATTGATGATGAGGAATATTTGGTATTACCATCTAACGCGAAAAGGAGCGACAACATGAGTGAAAAAACGACCGGAGCGTTTGCTTCGCACATAAAGGATGCTAATTGGGCAGAAGGTTTACGTCCCTACTTCCTCTACCGAGATCTGGGGATCAATACCGCCACTGACGGCAAGGTATTGGCACACGTCATCCGTGCCAATCAATCTTGTGACGGACCTATGGGCTACCACTCGCACGCCCTCGACTTCCAGATGAATTACCTGCTCAAGGGTTGGGCACGACTTGACTTTGAAGACATCGGCGAGGTCCGCGTTGAGGCTGGCGACGCTTGGTATCAGCCGCCCGGAATCAAGCATGAGGTATTGGAGTATTCCGATGACTTTGAGGTCATTGAAATCACCATGCCCGCTGAGTTCCCCACACAGGACGAATCACGTTAGATACCATTAACCCAAGTTGCTAGTTGTCAAACCCGCTCGGCTTGGATAGACATATCCAAGCCATCCTTGCACGTGTGCAGTGGATTTGTCAATCCACTGCGAGCGGTAATGGGTTCTATTCTGTCCCCACTCTCCCGTTTTATGACATTTTCCACAACTAGCAACTTGCGTTACCATTAACATAAGCTGTTGGTAGTAGGCATACTCCGTATGCCGTAACCCTTGTGCATATTCAATGAACCAATGAACTAGTGAACTAAACACCAGTGAGCTAAACACCTCGGAAGGATTGACATGAACGTTGGTTTCATCGGTCTGGGTAATATGGGTAATCCGATGGCAACAAATATCCTCAAAGCCCAATACAACCTAACGGTCTACGACCTTCGTCGCGAAATGGGGCAGTCTCTTGAAGCTGCCGGCGCAAACTGGGGGACAAGTCCGAAGAACGTAGCGGCCCAATCGGACGTGGTGCTTACATCCCTGCCGGGTCCCCAAGAGGTCGAAGCTGTTGTTTTAGGCGAAAACGGCATTTTCGCGGGGTTGAACAGTGGTTGCGCTTACATCGATCTGAGCACCAATTCCCCCACAACTCTGCAGAAGATCGCCGAGATTGGTGCGTCAAGAGGATTCCATGTCCTCGACGCGCCGATTAGCGGTGGTGTATTTGGTGCGAGGGACGGGACGCTCACTATATTTGTGGGCGGTGAACAGGGGCACTTTGAACGGTTTCAACCGCTGTTTCAGAGCATCGGCGATCATATCGCTTACATGGGACCGATAGGCAGTGGGCATGTGACCAAGTTGGTAAACAACTTCATCATGTTCATCAATTTCGCTGGCGTCTGTGAAGGGATGGCGATGGGTGCCAAAGCGGGCATCCATCCACAAGCACTGCTCGATGTGATTAAAACCAGCACAGGTGATAGCATGTACCTGCGCCGAACAATCGATCTACTCTTGGCTGGTGAGGATGTAAATTCTGCTGCGGATCTGGCTGTTAAAGACGTGCACTTGGCGGTCGAACTTGGCAGGGAACTTGATATTCCGATAGAACTCGGTCCGCTGGTCGAAGATATTTTTCGGCGATTCTGCGATCAAGGACGTGGGCAGGAGGATCAGTTGGAAATCATGCGAGATTTCATGCAGAGATCGGGAGTAGATGTGCCGGAAAGAAAGTCATCATAGTCTCGCTGAATACACAATCGCCTATTTCAGATATACGCCCTTTCTCTTACCTATTGATGTCTATAACTTGCTTTTTGATTGCCCCCCAAGACGTCGATAGCTTCCCCGCAGTTTCCACCGCAAGCGGGGAGTCGTGCCAAAAGACAAACCTGCTCCGACCATCGTCGGTTAAACGCTGAACTTCTTCGGTGTCGACATTCATTACGAGGACATCGGAACGGCCGTCTACGCCCCCCGGACCGACAATATGCTTATTGTCCGGTAACCATTGTCCCCAGCCCGGACTCGCCTCATCATTAAGGCGAACTAGATTTCGGGCTAATGCATCACCGAGAAATAATCCCTGCCTTCCCCTTTCCTCTATCGCCCCGCGGACAATTGTCCGTTTCCCATTTGGGGACCAACGAATCCAATGGGCGAAGAATCGGTGATTCATCTCTTTTGCCTTCGCGTTGGGATCCGCATTGACCCAATGTAGTTTGGCACCCCGTTTAAGGACG
>JAJECO010000068.1 GCA_022822005.1 Candidatus Poribacteria bacterium | reverse complement strand
CGGGGCATCTTGCCCCGCCTACGAATTCGGGGTAAAGATCGAGCTACGAGAGAATAGAGGTGGTCCTATGTATTATCAAATGGGATTGGACAAATGGGAGCGGATTATGCTATTATTATGGCAAATAACGGATTTCTGGTCATGAAATGGGATTTACTAAGGAATGGAGGTGAGTTGAATTGCCCACTAGAAGCTCTGGTATGAAGCATGTCCGCGCGGACAAAAAGAAGCGTGATCGGAACACGCAGCGCAAGTCCGCACTAAGAACCATGCTCAAGCAAACCGAAACCGCAATTGCAGATGGAGACACGGAACAAGCACAGGAGTTATACCGTCAAGCAGCAAGCCACCTAGATAGAGCTGCAGGGAAAGGGATTATCAAAAAGGGCATGGCAAATCGAAAGAAATCCCGCCTGTCACATGACATTAATAAAATAGTGAGCGCCTAAATCCAAGAGTGCGCTGGTATACATAAAGCGTAAAACGTCACAGATCTAGGAGTGTTCTCCTCGCGTTTTACGCTTTTTGTTTTTCCCCTTTATGTTAGGGGATCCGTGCTGTTATTCTCTTGGTTCGGCCAATAATCAATGGTGCTAATTTGGAACCATAGACGGAAGAATCATGAACTGGTCGCCCCGTGTAAAGCCTATCAAAATCCGGCGCCTCTACCGGGCCGCTCGGTTGGGTCTCCACGATGACGATCTGTTACAGATGGTCGGTTGGGAACTCTATGGCCGCTGTGCTGACATTGCAGCGGTCGCCGATGTATACCGAGATGGGCTGGTGCCTTGCCCCCGATGCGACACTAAGATAAAGCGCCGAATTGATCCCCTATTTCGCTCAAGTGATGGCGGTACGCACGAAAACTGGTTTCACTGTCCGCATTGTGTCCAGCGCTTGATCTGGGGCGACTGTCGTGAATCCCTGCGTGCGAGTCCGCGCTGCTTTGACTGTCATTCACCGTTGAGTGGAACAGAGGAGTTGCAGTGCAGTTGCGGTAAAAGGTGGGATCGAAAAGCCTACTGTCGATCGGTGAGAAACCGCGTCCGCTTGCCTTGCCCTCACTGTGGTTTGATAATCCGTAAACCATCTGAAGTAACTGCCCAAGTCGTCAGACACCGACGGTCTCGCCCTGAAATAGAATGTCCTAAATGTCAAGGGGTCGCCCTACATGTACGCGGCAACATCGAGTGCACCGCGTGTGGCTACAAACGGCGGTGGCGGGATTTTCGCAAAAGCCTAAAAAAGCGAGATGAAAGACTTGAGTGTGCCAGCTGTGGGCACGTCTTCAGGTGGCAGGCATGGCGTCGGAGTGCTAGGTCATTGAGAACCGGGAATCCGAAGCCAGCGCGTGAATTTGTTGAGCGGTGGCCCAAGTGCCGCACACCAAAAACCCGCATGGTGCAGATCGATCGCCTGCTTCAAGCCCTGCATGGCCGGGGGGCCTTAGCCCCCTTGTTCATCGTTGGAGATGCACGCAACATCCGCGAGATGCTCGATGAGTTCGCCTCACAGGTTTGAATTAGACGGTATAGCAGTGAATTTTGTCCTCAATTTCCAACACAGAATTGTAGGTTAGGCAACCTGCGCCACACTTAGAGGTTCCGCCCGGATAAACTCACCTTCCAACCCCGTCAATTTCACCGGCAAAATCCGATTCACTACTGAGTCAGGAGCATCCATCAGCACCCGCAGATAATTCTCTGTAAAACCCGCCAGATGCCCATCTCTACCTTCACGACTATCTTCTACCAATACGTTCATCGTCTTGCCTATCAGTCTCTGCCGAAATTTTTCGCCAAGTTGTTTTCCCAGCGCGATCATTGCTTGGCTGCGTTCGGTGGAAACGTGCGGCGGAACATGGTCCGGGTAATCCGCCGCGGGGGTGCCGCGTCGAGGTGAATAGCGGAAAACGTGCAGCTGATTGAAGCCGATCTCCTCAACAAATTGAAACGAGTCCTCAAAATCGGTGTCTATCTCTCCGGGAAAACCGACCATCACATCGGTGGTAATCCCAACGTCTGGGAACGAGCTGCGAAGTTTTTCGACGAGGCGTGAAAATTCTGCTCGTGTATAACGGCGGCGCATCTGGCGCAGAACCTTATCACTGCCTGACTGTAGCGGCAAATGAAAGTGAGGCATACATTTCGGCAGGGCCGCCATTCGGTCGACCAGATCCGGCGGAAAATTCATCGCTTCGATAGAGCTGAAACGGATGCGCTCGATACCCTCCGTCGGGTGAATATGCTCCAGAATATCCGCAATGGTTGTCTGACGACCAATATCCAACCCATACGCGCCCAAATGTACGCCAGTAATAACGATTTCCTTGTACCCGTTTGCCGCAATCTGCTCCGCCTCCCGCACAATGTCGGGTAGTGGACGGCTTGTCATCCTGCCTCGAACATGGGGGATAATGCAGTAGGAACAGAAGGCACTGCACCCGTCCTGAACCTTAATTAATGCGCGCGTGTGTTTGCCTGCCTCACTCACCGACATGCTGAAATTCGCATGTTCGCGAACTGCATCGTGATGGATAGGTTCAATCTGTAGGAGTGGTGACCGATCCTTTTCTTGCCATGATTCGTGAACTACTTCCAGATACTTCTGAAGATCCGCCTTCTCACGATTCCCGAATACGAGTGAGACACCCGGTATCGCCTCAATTGCTTCCCGATCACTTTCGGCGTAACAGCCCGTGACGAGTACTTCGGCCTCGGGGTTTTTCCGAACCGTTCGCCGGATGACTTGACGGGCTTTTTGGTCTGCGGCATTGGTTACGGTACAGGTGTTGATTATGCAAACGTCCGCGGGATCGTTCTCGCCGACAATGCTATATCCGTTACGAAGCATCACCTCCTGCATCGCTTGCGTGTCGTATTGGTTCACCTTGCATCCCAAGGTGATGAGGGCCGCCGTTGGCATTTTCGTTTTCCTTCTCCTTCGATCGGTTCGGTCAACATTCGGAAGGCTTCAGGGCGTTCTTGCCGAAAATCACCGGAAACGTATTGCCCGTTGCTACATGTTTCGTCGATGCATCCATGTACGCAGCGCTGAATGCGCGTCGCTGTTTGCCCGTAGGATTCACGCCAGAACGGTGCAGTAGCAGGTTGTTCAGCAGAACGACTTCCCCTTCCTCCACTTCCAGATCAATGGCGTTCTCCTCCAACTGATACTTTTCCTCATCCGCTTGGGTGGCAAAATGCCCCTCATTTATCACCCCATGTTTGTGAATACCGGGCACAATCTGCATACAACCATTTTCCACTGTTGCGTCGTCCAATGCCATCCAGACGGTGATAATCGGGTTGCTATCCAGTCCCCAACCCACCCCAACATCTTGATGCCATGGCAGCACGGTACCCTGATTCGCGGGTTTATTCATGAACATCGCTCGATAAATTGAAATATCTTCACCGATATAATGTCGTGTGATGTCGCGCAAGAGCGGATGCTGCATGTAGGAAAGGAACAGCGGATCTTGCTCAAGGTCCATTATCTTCCGATACTGGAGTGTCGCGCCCTTGTGTCCCATGCTCTCCGGTGGTGCTTCACGGTAGACACCGGAGGTACTATCGAGTTGGAATCGCATATTCTCATACGGTATATTGCCCAGCATAATGTCATCAATCCGTTGCTGCAGCGCAGCTACCTCTTTGTTTGACAGGAGGTGTCCGAGGCGGACGTAACCCTCCTCTATAAACTGGGTATGTTCTTGATGCCCAAATTTAAAAGAAGCCTTCGTTGACATGGGTACAATCTCCTTCTGATTGTGTGCGGTTTCTGAAGCTGTGAAATAACGGAATCAAAACTCTTCTGCCTCCGCCTGCTTCGGCGGCATCACAATAATCTCTATCCGGCGATTTCTCGCCCGCCCCTTGGCCGTTTTGTTCGTATCAATTGGACGGTAATAGGCATAACCAACCGCTGCCAAACGGGCGGGATCCACACCAGCGCGCGTCTGTAGATAACGAACCGCAGAAATCGCCCTTTCCGTGGATAGGTCCCAGTTGTTCAAAACCGACCCCCTGAACGGGACGTTGTCCGTATGTCCTTCAACCCGGATCTCTCTATCCGGATAACGATTTAAGAAAGCCTGCGCGATCTTATCCAAAACACGTTGCCCATCAGTCTTAATCTCAGCTCTTCCAGAGGCAAACAAAATTTTGTCCATCAAGTTGACTGTCAACTGACCCTTGAGGGTTGTGATCGTGATCTCTTGCGCTTCCAGCTCGTTCTGGAGTTGCTCTCGAAGATCTCGAAATTCTGCTTCTTTCCGTTTTAACTCCTCTTGCCTGCGCTGTTTCTCTGAGAGCAATTCCGAGGCAGTCGCTTCTGCTTTTGCTTTGGCTTCGCTCAAGTTGGTTGCACGGTCCTGAACCTCGTCGATCGTCTCCTCCAGAATCTGGATTTTGTTCTTCTTTGCGCCAAGTTCCGCCTGGGTTGTAGTCAATTCGTCCTGTAGTTGTTCAGACTTTTTTTCGTACGTAATCCGATTCGCCTGTTCTGATTCAAAGTTATTCTTAAATTTAAATATGTAGTAGCTCATAATGGTAACGAGAAGGAGCAAGAGTGCCCCCGCGCCGACCCCAATGAGATACAATTGCTTTTTCATTCGTTTCTTTCTCCCGTACCCATTCCTTTCGATCATCGTGTTATGTGAAGGAAGGGTGTAATTGGCAATCTGGCTACAGATGCAATCGGAAGCGGTAGTTTGGCTCCGCCTGAACTTGTAACCACACGGTTAGCATACAATAAATAGTAGCATAATGTAGGCGAAATCTCAAAGAAATTCCTCCCTGCAGAAAGTCGTTGACACCATGGGTAGCTCTGCTATAATTAAGTTTATAGGGGATTTCTAATGTTCGTCGTATCCGAGGCCTACCGATGAGAACACTTCCTGTTTTTTTCTCGATCTTGATCCTTTTTTTGAGTTGTCAACCTGCAGAGAAGAAACCCGAAAAAAAAGAGGAACTGAATCGGGAGGCGAACCGACTCAGGTTGGGAATGATGCTCACGCCCGAAGATCCGACCGGCTATCTGGAACTTGGCGAAGTGTACCACGAAATGGGGGAATACGAGCAAGCTATTGAGCAGTTTCAGGCGGCACTGGCGATCGATGAGGAGAACGAACAAGTGCACAACGCACTCGGCTTAGTCTACACAGACATGCAACTAACGGATCCCGCGATCAAGGCGTTTCAAAAGGCAGCTGAGCTAGCCACCGATAATCCAGCCTTCTACAACAACCTTGCTTATGCGTATGACAGTGCGGATCAATTTGGCGAGGCGATCGAAACCTATCGCAAGGCAATTGACGCAGATCCGACCTTTCAAGATGCGTATTTCAATCTGGCTGCGGCTTATCACGCGCGCGATCAGTTTGAGGAGGCGATCCGCTACTATCAACAAGCCGTTGAGTTGGATAACAGTGATCAGGACGCGCATTATAATCTCGCTCACGCCTATCAAGAGACGGAACAGTTTGATCTCGCGATCGGTGCATACGAAAAATCTCGCTCGCTTAACCCCGATGATCCGGAGGTCTATTATCACCTCGCGCGGCTGTACGAAAGACAAGGCGATCGGCTCACAATGAGGCGCTATCTGGATCTTTTCATAGAACGCGCAACAGATTTACCCCAGTTTCAAGATGAGGTTGTGGCTGCCAAACAGATGTTGAATCAATAGCAAATTGATCAGCCCAACCATCTTGGTTGTCACTCATATCTATAGGCAGATGCCATGTCAGACAATCTTTCCAAACTCATCACCGAGCAACGAAATTTCAACTCAATTGACATTGACCTCAAATCGACTGAAGAGATCTTACGGATCTTCCACGAGGAAGATCGGAAAGCACTTGACGCAGTGGAAGCCGAAGACGCGTCAATCGCACAAGGGATAACGCTAATCACAGAGACCTTTCGTCAAGGCGGGAAACTGTTTTATGTCGGCGCGGGGACCAGCGGCAGACTTGGTGTCCTTGATGCTTCCGAATGTCCACCGACGTTCAGCACCTCGCCCAGTTTGGTACAGGGAATCATCGCCGGTGGAGACCGGGCGTTGCGTCGCTCTGCAGAGGCTGCGGAGGATAAGCCTAACGCTGGGGCACAAGCACTCCGCGATCACGGTGTCACCGATCTTGATGTGGTCGTTGGGATCGCCAGCAGTGGTCGTACCCCCTATGTCCACGGTGCCTTGGAAGAAGCCCATCGAATCGGTGCCAAGACGATTTTCCTCTGCTGCACCCCGCCGGCTGATAAGTTGGAACCGTTTGTGGACCTCTTCATCGCGCCGGTTGTCGGCCCGGAGATTATCACTGGCTCAACCCGGCTAAAAGCTGGTACAGCGACGAAGTTGGTGCTAAACATGCTTACCACCGTCTCGATGATCCGGATCGGGAAAGTGTACAGCAATTTAATGGTTGACATTCATGCCTCCAACGCAAAACTGATTGATCGGGGCGCGCGTATTATCATGGAAGTTACAGGTGTGGACCATGCTACCGCGCAGAGCGCGTTGGAACGTGCCGCTGGCAGCGCGAAAACCGCGACTGTCATGCTCCTAAAGGGGCTCGGTCGAGAAGAAGCAGCGGCTGTATTGAACCAGAATCAAGGTTTTCTGCGGAGGGTGTTGGAGGATACTTAGTGTAACGAGGTATAATCTTATTTCGGGAGGCACAAAGATGAAAAATATCATCGCATGTAACTTGAACAGCTATGGAAAATTCTCGCAGGGCGCATATCCACATCTGACGAAAATTGGGTTGACAAATGTAGAGGTTGCTGCCCCCGCACCGGAAGATGTTGATACCGTTATGGCAGAGCTGCAATCCCATGGACTCACAGTAACCAGTATAGCCGCACCCTGCGATGTTCAGAATGAAAACGTGGTTTCAGATTTTCAAGTCTGCTTGGATGCCGCAGAACGGATCGGCGTAAAGGTTATTTTCACCAGTGCCCACGCCGGAGATCACGATCGAAGGACTATCTATGAACGATTAAGGCGGATCGGCGAGAACGCAGCACCACTTGGAATCAAAGTCTGTTTGGAAACGCACCTTGATCTAGCGCACAATGCCGACGTAGCGCTCGAAACGATGCAGGGCGTCAATCATCCGAACATCTGTATTAACTTCGACACCGGGAATGTCTATTTCTATAATCATAACGTCACCGCTGTTGGCGAGCTTAAGAAGATCATCAACCATGTAGGTGCAGTTCATCTCAAAGATACCAACGGCGGATATCGAACATGGCACTTCCCGGCACTCGGCGAGGGCGTAGTCGATTTTGAAGAAGTTTTCCAGACCTTGAACGGAGCTGGGTTCTACGGTCCCTGCGCGATGGAGTTGGAAGGGATTGAAGGTGAGGATATAGATGAGGCGGGAGTACGAGCACGGATGGAAAAATCTGTGGATTATCTCAAGAGCATTGGGATAATGGACTAACCGACTTTTCAAGATATTATTTTCGTTTGCATTTGCCGAAAAAAGGCGTTGACACAACGTGCCTGAATCCGTAAAATCACCGACACTTTTTGACAGCGCTTCCAAAGTAGTAGGCATACCCCGTATGCCGTAACCCTTGTTTGTACGACGGTACGCTGAAGCAGTTTTGCCGCTAACGACTTGTATTAACGCAAGTTGCTAGGGCGTATTGACGTCTTGCTTTTGCTCCCACGAGAAACGCTCAAACCACTGGAAAATACCCCAAAACCGAGTTTTTTCTTCAAAACTCGGTTTTTGACGCGTGGTTTACCAACTCGCAACTTAGGTTAGATTAGAAAAAGTATCAGCATAGGAGGAACAAGCAGATGGCTGACGTGTTACCACTTGTTGCATATCCAGATCTGGAGAGTCGAGTCAACGCTATAGAGGAAGATGGATTTGTCTACTTCCCTGGGGTTCTCAACGCTAAAGAAGTTGCCGAATTGCGGGATGCCATGGATCGGTTGACGCGGATACCGGAGAGTTTCGATAAACATAGCACCCCTGAAAACGGTGGCTTCCTCAATAAGCATATCAACAACGCCTTCAATCGGGATGCCATTTTTCTGCAATATCTTGACAAGCCGGAGATTATTGAGTTAGGAGAAGCCATCCATGGCGACGATTGCCACGTGATTGGCATGACCGCGTGGACAACAGGACCCGGACGTCCAGACCAGGGCTTGCATACCGATTGGCTGCCGATTAGTCTCCCTGCAGAGGTATTGGAGGATCCACGAGTAAAGGTTCCAATCTTTATCACCACCGCTCATTTCTATCTTGATGATCTGTATGAGGAATTAGGACCAACCAAGTTCATTCCGGGGAGTCATCAGGCGGGACGAGGTCCCAATGGCGATGTCGAATGGAAAGGGGTTGGCGACCACAGCATCCTATGTAATGCTGGTGATGTCGTGGTTTTCCGAAGCGAGGTCTGGCACCGTGGTTCGGCGAATACCAGCGATCAGGACCGCTATCTACTACAGGTACATTACGCCAAGCGGATGATTACACAGAAATTCCCACCCTACCTGAACAAGTTCCAATTCGATGATACCATTCTCTCGCAAGCGACACCGCGCCAACGACGGTTGCTCGGTGATCACCGCCCAAGCAATTACGATTGAGAATTACTCAGACACTCTGTGAATGGGGGTTGGAAGGGAAAGATGGGGGCATTCCTGTGATTCCAATCTCCTTACGTTTTACCGTAATACGTCCAACCTGATGTATAATTCAGAACGTGAAACGTAGGAGAAAGAAGCGCGGGACAACATGAGTGAAAAACCTAAAATCGCCGCCGACCAACCAAACGCTAAGGTCATCGCATTGGTACTGTTGCTTGGCTTGCTCTGGGGTGGGAATTCAGTTTCGATTAAAATCGGTTTACAGGGAGTGCCACCCTTTGCACTCGCGACGATGCGGTTTCTCCTCGGGTTTGCTGCCATTACGCTGTGGTCGTTGCATCAGCGCGTTCGCCTGCGACTGAATCCGGGCGAGTTGCTCCCACTCATTTTTGTATCGGTGATTTTTACACTACAAATTACCACCCTGAACCTCGGAACGCAGATCACAGAGGCATCTCGATCCACGGTTTTCATCAGCACATACCCGTTCTTTACGGCGTTATTTGCCCATTTCTGGGTGCCGGGCGATTCGCTCTCGGTCAGAAAAACAGTTGGAATTACCCTCGCATTCGGTGGTGTGCTCCTAACCTTTGGTGGCGATCTGCAATTTAGGGAGCATGATTATCTACGCGGGGACTTCATTGTTTTGCTGAGCGGTTGTCTGTTAGGGCTTCGAACCGTGGTCACCAAACTCATCATCCAATCCATCCACCCGTATCGCCTCCTGTTCTGGTTAATGGTTTTTAGTATCCCATGTTTTCTCATTTCGAGCTTGTTCTTGGAGCGGGAGGCTAACTTTCACTTTTCAGTTTCCGGCGTGAGCGCAATTTTCTATCAGGGCATCGTGATTGCCGGATTTTGCTTTGTCTCTTGGACATCGATTCTTGAGCAGTACAGTCCGAGCAGGTTGGTTGTTCTGTTCTTTGTGACACCGCTGTTTGGCGTGTTGTTAAGCTATCTGCTCTTAGGCGACGAGATCGGTTTTGCGCTGGTTGTAGGTGCGTGCTTAGTCGCTTATGGCATCTATCTCGTCAACAAAAGATGAACCCTGAGTTACAATGACTTCCCATTTGTCATTTCTCCCATCCTTGCCTTCTCTTTCTAATGAATTTTCAGAAGACGCTCTCGATTTTTCCTCCCTGTATCTTCCTCTATTATTCAATTTTTTGCAAATATCGTAAGTTACGAGGTTCTGTTGATATCTAACGATTTCGTAGGTGCGGTGGAACGGGCACCCATAGAACATAGCAAGTTGCCTCACCTCGATTTCGGCACTCTATTTAGCTTGGGATTTCCTGAATGTGCTGAACCCTAACGTTCACGATTAATCAACTTATGAACTAACGTAGCCCCGTAGTCTGGAAAGCGAGGGTAGTGCTGCCCCTGTTTCTTACCTATTACGCATTATGCTTCATTAGCCCCAGTGGAGCGACATCTGAAACTCATCTAACTCCTTTAATACATTGATTCGTTGGTCGTTGACCTTTTGTAACCATCGTGATATGATAAAAAGATAACGATGGGGGTGTGAAACTTCAGATAGGGAGAACTTTATGCAAGCAGAAAAAGTCAGATTGGCAATCATTGGTTGCGGCGGGATGGCAGGCGCACATCTGAATGCCTACATTGGACTCAAGAATCAAGGCATTGATATTTTCGATTTTGTGGCGATGTGTGATGTTGACATAGATCGGGCGAAAGGCTTTGCCGCGAGAGCTGCTGAGGTACAAGAGGGCGTAGAACCCAAGGTCTACGACGACATTGATAAGATGCTAACAGCGGAAGAATTGACAGCAGCTGACATCTGTGGTCCCCATTTCTTGCATCACTCGCTCGCTATTACCTGCTTTGAAGCAGGTGTTGACGTGATTGTTGAGAAGCCGCTTGGGGTAACAGTCCGGGCGGGATGGCAGATGATTAAAAGCGCGGAAGCTCACAATCGCATTCTTGCCACCGCAGAGCAGGTGCGTCGATGGGTAGGACCACGCACCGTAGAATGGCTGATTAACAAAGAGAACCGGATTGGGCAGCCTCGCATGTTTTTCCGACAGAGCGTCGGTGGGGCTAACAAAGAACCCGAAAATCTCCTGCGCAATGAAATGACGACATGGCGAAAAGACAAACTCACAAGCGGCGGAAACGGAATTATTGATGGTGGGGTGCATTACATAGATCTCCTTATCTACTTCTACGGCGAACCGGACGAGATTTATGCCCGATCGGAGAATCTAAGCCAATACCAGTTTAAAGATTCGGACGGCAATTATGTGCCTCAATCCGTTGAGGACACCGCCCTTGCAACCATCACATTCAAGAGTGGTGTTATCGGTCAATGGGTCAACACCGGGGCCGCTCCGGGACGCAGTATCGGCTATAACAGCTATCACGGGAGCCTCGGCTCCATCTATAGCGCTGGCGGATATCCACAATCCCCTGAATTGCAACTGTGGGATGGGAGCGTTGAGGATCCAGACTCACTGCAGAGTACCTACATGGCAAACCTCAGCCCAGAAGAGAAAGATCGATTGTTCCCGCACGGTATCACCGAGGGAGTAATGCTTGAGGTCTACGACTTTCTAGACGCGGTCCGTAGGCGGCGCAGGCCCGAACTTGATGGAGTTGATGGCTTGAAGGCACAAGCGGTCTGTAACGCGATCTACGAATCGGGGTGGATCGGTCAGGCAGTGAAGTTCGATGATGTCTACAACGACAGGGTAACAGGTTATCAGGACGAGATTAACGAACGATGGGGGCTTTAAGGATCCATCCCAAAGATTAAGTCCAACCTGAGTGGAACAGGGAAGCGTATGGAATGGAAATTTACGCTCGGCGTTGGTGGGGCGGTTGTCCGTGATGAAGGGCTACTCTTAGTTCATCACGCCTACGGTGCTAAGAAATGGCAGATTCCGGGCGGATATGTCAAACCGGATGAATGTGCCCATGAGGGAGTCGTGCGGGAAATCTACGAAGAAACCCGTATCCATGCAGAGGTCGATGGGTTGCTTGGGGTACGCCATCGTGTGAAGGAAGGCGATAACTCGACGTATCTCATCTTCAGAATGAGCTCCATTTCATTGCACGATCCCATTCCCGATGGGCGCGAGGTGGATGCCGCCAGCTATTTTACCCTTCAGGAAATCGAAGCGTTCTCGCCGGAAGAAATTCCTGCGCTCAATCGTTGGGTTGCCCGATCTGTTTTGGGGGCGACACAACAAGTGCTGCTGGATCAGGGCGATCCAGACGGGCTTAATCGACCATACAACCTTTACCTGTGTCCTTGAGTAGTTTACATTTCACCCATGTTGCTTTGAATCCCGATTTTCCCGGTTTATCCGGGATATAGTCGAGGAGGAGATTAAAATGAATCAACGCGAACAGGAATCAATTGTTAACGCAGATCAGCTGCAACAGGTCTGTAGCCAACTGTACCAGAAAGCCGGTGTTGCACGAGAGTACGCAGATACCATTGCCCAGATGCAAGTCTTAATGGATCTGCGGGGTGTTCCGTCACACGCGACACGCGGCGTACCGGGCTATGTACGCGGGATGATCAGCGGCGACACCAACCCAAATCCCAACATGAAAGCGCTTGCGGATAGTCCGGCGTCCGCCCTGCTTGATGGTGACCGGGGATTAGGGCATCTTGTCGCTATCCACGGAATGAACCTCGCTATCGAAAAAGCCAAAGCAACTTCGATCGGCGTTGTGGTTGTTCGCAACAGCAAGCACTTCGGCGCCGCCTCAAGTCATGCGATCCGTGCGCTTGAGCATGATATGATTGGGTTTGCAACCACCAATGGAGGAGGCGTGAACGTGGCAGTTTTTGGCGCGAGAACCAACTCAATTGGCAACAACGCACTCGCTTTTGCTATCCCGGCTGGCGACGAGCCGCCCATTGTGTTGGACATGGCGTGTGGTGCTGCAGCTGCCGGCAGGATTGGAACCGCGCGGATGTATGATCAGAAAATTCCGTTGGGTTGGGGACTCGACGCGGACGGGGAGGAGACTGATGATCCATCGAAGGTGGCAGCGATTCTACCTGCTGCGGGCCCGAAGGGTTCTGCGCTCGCCATTATCATGGACGTGCTATGTGGACCGTTGGGCGGCGGACTGATGGGAATTAATAAAGCGTACAATCCGCGGAACGCCCCGCCCGAAAAAATGGGGACCGCCCACTTCTTTTTTGCTATCAACATTGCGAGTCTGACCTCAGTGGATCAATTTAAAGAGGAAATAGATGAACAGATTCGCACGACCCGCAAAGCAGAGCCGCGTAGGGGATTTGATCGCGTGACCCTTCCCGGTGAAGTCGAGTGGGAACTCACCCAAGAACGTCGTGTAAACGGCATTCCGCTCCACAAATCTCAAGTGCAATCCCTCGAAGAACTAGCAGATGAGCTAGGGGTGCCTGTGCCTTGGAAAACGTGAAACCCATTTGTTCATTAGTTCATTGGTGGGGTTAGGCTAGGAGGAGTAATCTGCGTGGATCAAAAAAAGACGAGGCAAAACGCAAAGAGAGACCGAACTCTTGGCAAAAGCTCGGTCTCTGTTAAACAATTTCTTAACATGAGCCGTCTATTTCAAACAGGCTGCCTGAACTTTATCATCTTGTTTGAGAAGAAATGGAGGGTTGAGATATGGATCCCCAGAACAATCAAAACCAAGAAGGTATTACCTATCTGAATACCAAAAGATGGTATAGATTCCTTAAAGTCATGTATAGCCTAATCCTTGGGATAACCATAGGATTCACAATACCAGCGGGGTTGATTTTGGGTTGGACCTCGCTAATATTAATAGCACCTATTGCCGTCCTCCTCGTTTTTGAAATAGTCAGGAGATCGCTCTACTGCATTGTCACTGAGAGAATCTTCCCCAATCGTTAGGAAGGAAGTGTAAGAGAGCGAGAGAAGCAAGTTCAGCCGACCCCTACTGCTACGGGCTTTGGTCATTGTCCCTGTGTCTGTTCACTGACTTTCTCAGTGATAATAAGTAGCTGATTCGCTTCAACGTCCATGAGTGTTTGTTCTGCACCGCTGGGCCAAGTAATTTTCACAGTCTCCGCTTCTATCTCTGTCCCCAACCCAAATATGAGCCGCAGGTCGTGCCCCGAAAGATAGCTCGATCCGGCTTGCACCTCTTTGATTTGGGAGCGAGAGCCTGCCACCACTTCGACTCGTGCCCCAATGCCATCGCGGTTGCTCGTGACCCCAACGGTTTTGATGGCTAACCAGTTATGCTCGTTTCCACCCTCGTTGCGGAGTAGCACGCCTTCCTGATTCAGATTGACCACAAAAATATCGGTGTCGCCATCGTTATCATAATCGCCAAAAGCCGCACCGCGCCCCACCATTCTAACCGAGAAGTGCTCGCCGGACTGTTCAGAGGCATCAACGAAACCACCCTCGCCTGTGTTGAGGAAAAATTGGTCGGTTTGTGCGTATTCGAGCGCATCTGACTCGGTAGGATAGAGGTGGCCGTTAGCGATAAAGAGATCTAATGCACCGTCATTGTTCGCATCGAAGAACTTTGTCCCAAAAGCCAATTTCAGAAAACTGACCTCACCCAGCCCCGCGATATTGGTGAAATCCACCAATGCGCCATCTGCGGTGTTATGGTACAGTGTGTTTGTTTCGTTGGAAAAATTAGTAACGAAAATGTCCAGTGAACCGTCGTTGTTGTAGTCCCCAAAGTCTACTCCCATCCCACCTTCCGCGACACCATGCTCGTTATACGCTGCACCCGCAAAAGGACCGATATCCACAAAACGCCCATTACCAGAATTGCGGTACAGAAAATTAGGTGTTGTGTCGTTGGCAACATAAATATCGATACGTCCATCGTTGTCGTAATCCCCACAGGTTACGCCGAGTCCTTTGCCCGTTTTGTTGTAAACACCAGTTTGCCTCGTAACATCGGTGAACGTCCCATCGCCATTGCTCCTATAAAGCGTGTCTGAGACGCCTGCGTAGACCTGCGGATTGGAGTAGATCCGCCGACCACGTGGATCGAACCAATCCTGATCGGTTGTCACATCATAATCGAGGTAATTGACGACGTATAGGTCTAAGTTGCCATCATGATTGTAGTCCAGAAAGGCGCAGCTTGAACTCCATTTTTCCCCGTTTCCCACGCCAGCGTGAATCGTCATATCGCTAAATGTGCCATCCCCATTGTTCTGATAGAGAACATTTTTGCCGAAGTTGGTTACGTATAGATCTGTGTCCCCATCGTTGTCGTAGTCTGCGGCAACGCAGCCCATACCGTAGCCGACGCCTCCTACACCTGCCTGCTTCGTGGTCTCCACAAATCCGCCATTTCCGTCATTCTGATAGAGGACGTTCGTGGGTGGAGTATCCATCTCAAAGCCGGGCAGCGGTGCTCCGTTCACGATGTAAAGATCTAAATCCCCATCGTTATCATAGTCCAAAAATGCTGCACCGGCCCCCATGGTCTCCAGATAGAATTTCTGATCGCTAGCCCCATTGACATGCTTGAATGTAATGCCAGCCTCGGTAGTTACATCAACGAACTGGACCGACATTTGGGCGTAGGAGACCGCAGCAACGAGACTGAATATAATGCAAAAATAGTATTCCAGTCTTCTTTCCATTCTCTTTCCTGTCATTTGAGCCGAGCTGCTGGGAGCCGGTAATCCATCAGCTTTCCATTAGAACCGAAAAGCTTTACCGTTCGCTCCAGTTTTGAATCCCGGTTTATCGGGGAGGAGCGATATGTCTATAGAATGCCGTTACCTTTGATGCCCGCACTCCGGCGGAGTGCAATGTGTGCAGCAGCGGAGGGTTAACGCAAACTCTATAGCTGTAGCGGAACAGCGTATGTAACGTGGGTTTGATACCCGACAACTTGGGGTATATTGTCCATCTATCTCCCTCGGAGTTGCCGAGCAATTCTGAGTTCCTGAGCGGCTTTTTTTGACTCACCCAACCGTTTATACGTTTCGCCCAGATTTTCATGAAACTCTGGATTGTGTGGGTCAAGCCGAGTCGCAGTGGCAAACGATTGAGAGGCGTCAACATATCTTCTCTGGAGAAAATAGCTCATACCAAGGGTATTATGCGCCTTCGGTTCATCGGGAGCAAGGCGAATAGCAGTTTGACATACACGCAGCATTCTGTCCAGTCGATTGAGTCTCATATAGCAGACCGCGAGCACGTTGTAAACCTCCCAGTTACCCGGACTAAGTTTGATAGACTGTTCTAAAGGTGCAATAGCCTTTTCAAATCTACCGTATTGGGCGTGAACACTCCCCAGTTGATGCCATCGTTCCGGGTTCTCTGGACTCTGTTGAATCGCGATTTCAAGTTGTGATACAAGGTTCATGTAAGGCTTGAGATGCTGATACTTTCTGATCAGTTCAGCACCTTTCTGCACGTTTCCTTGTCGGATATATGCGTTTCCCAAGCTATAGTACGCCCGGATCTGATTTGGGTCCAGTTCGATCGCCTGTTCAAAACAGCTGATCGCATCGTGAAAGTCTTCCTGCTTCAGATATACCATGCCAAGATCGTAATACGGATGATAAGGATAATCCGGAGTGATTTCAGGGTGTAATGTGATCGCTCGACGTAACGCCTGAATCGCCTCTGGGTACTTATTCTGTTTGAAGTAAGCGACGCCAAGCATCTGATGTGAGACGGGATCGTCAGGAGCTAACCTAATCGAGGCCTGAAATGATTCAATTGCTTCCGCAGTTTTGGAAAGATACAGCAAGTAGATGCGGCCAAGGAGACGGTGTGCTTCCTCACGGTTGGGCTCAATCTGGATGGCTTTCTTGAGCGATTCTACAGCCCCAAGATAATTTTCGATTCTGCTCAGATCTAATCCCCCATTATAAAATGTTACATAGTCCGCGGAACTCATTTCCGAAAGATCGCTGCTCTCCGAATTAGTCTGTGATACTCCTGTCGAATCGTGCTTGTTATTGTCTTCGGTGGTTTCAGACCCATCGTTCCCTGTCTGAGTGTCTGACCCGAGCTTGAGCCTCTTGAGATGGATTATCGTGTACTCTGTCTCGCCCTCGGTAATCTGAATGAGTTGATTAAGGGGTACGTCATGGACCCTCTGTGTAATTCCAGTGGTAGGCCAGAAGATTTCAAGTGTCTCGATTTTGTCTGCTTTTCCTAAACCGAGCGTTTGGCGGAGGGGGTTGGCACCGAAGCTGCCCCCACTGTTGACATGCTTATAAATGGAGCGTTGCTCGCCATGTTCGCGGACCTTAAGGTGGATCCGCGCTCCAATTGCTGATCGGTTGGAATCCACACCGACAAGTTTGATGGCAACGAAATGATTCCCTAAGCCTGGGTTTTCATACAGGACGTTACTAAATCCATCGCCCGGAAAGGCACCGCCCATCTGCTCGAAGATATCCTGATCGCCATCGTTATCGAGATCTGCAAACACCACAGCGTGTCCCTTCTGCAGATGGCCAAAGCCGCCAGCGTAGGTCACGTCCACAAAGTCTGTACCACGTCGATTGCGATACATAATGCTGGGCATCAGATTTTTGTAGTCCGGATATCCGGTGCCGAGATAAAAGTCGAGATAGCCATCGTTATCGAGGTCTCCGAAATTCGACCCCATCGGCGCGTTGGGCTGTACCAGATTCTGTTGCCTCCCAACCTCCTCAAAACGACCATTCCCATCGCCGCGATACAGATGCGCTAAGCCATCCTCGCTCAGGTCGGGGCGGTTATGATAGGTCGATTTCGATGCTGCAGCCGCTGTAGAAGATTGATGACCTATAGGAATGCCGAGTGCCTTCGCTGCAAGATGCGAAATCCCAGTAGAATAGGCGGACACATACAGGTCCAACACGCCATCGTTGTCAAAATCCCAGAACCATGCGGGAAAGCTGCGCTTCGGTAGGTCGATATTGAGTTCCGCTGCCACGTCAGTGAAAGTCCCATTGCCGTTATTGCGGTAGAGGCGGTTAACCCCTTTAAAATTGGATACATAAAGATCCGGGAACCGATCCGCATCGTAATCACCCCAGATTACTGACTTCGTAAAGCCGTTGTTTTGAACACCGGCTTCTGCCGCCACGTCAGAGAAGGTGCCATCGCCATTGTTGCGGAACAACTGACAAGGTGCGCTGAACGTCGCGGTTGACTCGTTACCAATATACAGATCAATATCGCCGTCGTTATCGTAGTCTCCCCAAGATGCCGTTTGAGTGGGATAGTGAACATCGCCCAAACCGGCGTCGAAAGTTACGTCGGTAAAAGTGCCGTCGCCGTTATTCCGTAGAAGTGAGTTCGGGTGCTGCCCAGCTGCCTCCAACCAAGCACCTCGCAATGCAAGGATATCAATATCGCCATCATTGTCGTAGTCCGCTTGGATCAGGTTCAACCCGCCGTATAAACCCAAAAGCCCTGCCTGTTTCGTCTGGTCTGAGAAGGTTCCGTCCCTGTTGTTACGGAAAAAGCGGATCTGTCCAGCGGGATCCCACGTTGAGACGACGATATCCAAGTAATCGTCGTTGTCGAGGTCATCAATAATTGCACCGCCGGAGAGATCAAATGTATCAAGTCCCAGATGGGGGGCGATGTTGATGAAGCGCGGCATCTCTTCTGTGGATTGGAATGCTTCCGGGGGAAGAAGATATAGCTTCGGAACCTGATCCGGATAATCCCCGATTGTCATATAGGCGATGTTGAGCAGCCATCTCGCCTCCAAATGGAGTGGCAATTCAACCGTTGTGTTCCGTAGGACTTCTGTGAGATAGGTTATTGCGTTTTGCGAACCCGCCTGTTGGGTGTGAATCCCACCAGCGCGCAACGGCAGAATACAACTGTCAGGATTACTCTCAATCCCAACCTGATCGGGGCAGCAGTTTTGTGTTTCCCCCTGTCGCATATACGCCACACCCAGCCGAAAGAGAGTCTGATTCGCCATCAATGGAGAGAGCTGTCCCTTCAGTCGGGGCAGCAATCGTCCTGCCTGTATGAGTTGGTCAATTGCCGCTGCTTCATTACCGAGCCGAAGCTCTGCTTCGCCTAACTCCACATGGAGACGCCACCGCGTTCGGTCCGAAGCATCGACCGGTAGGTTCGTGAGGTGCCTACGTAGCTGGCGCGCCAGCCCCTCGCCAATATAACTGTTCGTTTCGGCGGTTTGATCAGCGATCTGTTTGAGGAGGGTAAGCATCCTTTGGTGGCTGCCCGTCGGCATATCCGTTGCACCAGAAGCAGCCTCCGTCAGGGCTATAGGGATTCCCACAAGGAGCAGCGCGAGCACAACATACCGGAAACTGTTCAAGTATATTTTAAGCACCGAGCGATGTGAAGCCTGATCTGTTAAGTCTAACCCTGCGAGATAACGCCATGGATTAAGATTTTGCTTGATAATTGGCATTGGTAGTGCTACCCTAAAACTATAACGAACTACAGTGGTTTTTGATGGATAGAGGTTGGCTTACGGAGGAGTCTGGTTTAGGGAGGCAGTCGGATGTCCGAACATTTTGAGGAGACTCGTCGTCTGGAAATGCTTGTCGATCAGCTAGATCCTAACGGCGAACCCCAAGTTGGCTGGGTTTACCGCGCTTGCCAACATATCAGGACGGGTGGCAGGAAACTCGGTATCTTTTCCGGATCTTTTAACCCGCTCACTGTTGCCCACATCGAAATGATCAAGGCGGCACAAGAAAAGTACCACCTTGATGAGATTTTACTAATCTTGGCAAGGGCAAACGTTGATAAGGGTGTATTCGGTCTTTCTCTTGCAGATCGCCTACTGATGCTCAAACTCTATGCAGCCAACCGCAAGGACTTTTCTGTTGCCGCTAGCAGCCATGGCAAATACATCGAGAAGATCGGAGCGTTAAAGCCGGTATACCCTCCCGGTACACGCTTTTCATTTATTGTCGGCTACGATACCTTCATTCGCCTTTTCGATCCGAAGTATTATACCGATTTACACGGTGCATTGGAAGCCCTTTTTGACCAATGTCGGTTCATTGTCGCTAACCGCCAAGACTATGACGCGAAAGCTGTGAGACAGGTAATAGAAGTGCCAGACTACCGGTGTTACGCGGACCGTATCGATCTGATTGAGCTTCCAGGCTTTTTTGCAGAAATATCGTCAACGGACATCCGTGCGCAGATTCAGGCAGGAAATTCGGTAGATCACCTCGTGCCACCCGAGGTGCAGGAATTCCTCAATACAGTTCGTGCGTATCAAGCTTAAACGCCGATCCGGACGGGGGTTGCCCACTTATAATCTACGACGACCTGATCCGTTGTTGGGCACATAAATACATGTTGATCGAGATGTTTACACCGCTGACATGTTTTGGGCGAAGTATCTGAATGCATAGAGGAAAAAGACTCGCATTCTGAGGCAATCTGCTTCATCTGCTCCCGATCTGTCACGGGTAGATGGGGTGCCTCGACCGGTTCTCCTGCGAGATTGAGCGCCCGATCTGTGCGTCCTTCTCGTTGCCAGATCTCGTTAATGACCTCTTCCAAAACGGCGCGATACGTCTGCTCGCCATTCGATTCTGGCGAATGAAGGGTGACATCATTTGCCAAACTGTATCCCATTAGCTCCTTAAGTCGGCTCTTCTGCTCGCGAGATTCTGCCTTCAACTCTCCCGTGAATTGTTTGCGAAACGCTTTCCAATCAATTTCTTTGGATTCCCACCGTGCGAGCAACTCCTTTGATGGTGCCAGTTCTGGTATATTCTGCATAGCGGGAATTTTTTCGTAACAGATTGCGTATTTTTTCGATGTTTTGGTGGATGCAACATTTGCAACTGAGTTGAGATATAGCATAATATTGCCTCATTTCTGTTAAAGGCTATTTTATATTGTTAAAGCAAATGGGAATTCTTCACATTGGTGTGAATACGGGTGATATCGCGAATCCACTGTAAGAACGCCGAAATCGCATATCCTGATACAAAAAGTGTTGTGAACCCTCACCATTGCTATGAAGTAGGTTCGATTATTGGGAGGGTGTCCATCCGCTCTGTTGTCGATGATTTGGGGAATCTTATACCAATTCTGATAAAGCATGACGCTTTGTTAAGCCGGTTATCAGTTACACGCTTGGGTTCGTAGTAGGGCAATTCATTGCCCGTCTCACCCCACCCCTGTCATAATGTGTTGGAACAAAATCATTCAGAAATGGCATTATACAGAATTTCATCGACACCGCTCTTCTCTGGAGCAATAGAAATGAGCGGAACGCAGAGTTGTCCGCCCAAGAAATCAGTCTTAAAACTGTTTCTCCGCTTCACGTATTACGTAACACACACTATATGTTGCTTTTCTATACGCATGTGCCTCGCTGAGGCTCCAAAGAATAACTTAAACCATTTCTACACACGAGTGGCATTACATTTGCACGGAGGACTATGATGGTACAAACGGGTACACAGGTTGTTGTCAGACCAGATAATAGTGTTGGAACAAAAACGACTGAGGTTCGTGCTCCCGGAAAGGGTGAAGTACTGGTCGAGACGGTATGTACACTAATTAGTGCGGGAACCGAACTCGGGACGCAAGAGCAGGGACGGACAGAGGATTTCACCCCCGGCTACTCCAACACTGGGCGGATTATCGCAATCGGTGAAGGGGTGGAAGGGTATGAAGTGGATGACCGTGTACTGTCACTGGGACGCCACGCAAGCCACGTAACTGTGTCTGCTGCACCACAGTCGTTAGCGAAGCTGCCGGAGACTGTGTCGTTTGAGGACGGCACCTTTGGCGTCCTCGGAAGCGTCTCTATGCACGGCGTCCGAAAGGCACGGATTGAACTTGGCGAATTCGCCTGCATCACCGGGATGGGACTCGTCGGTCAACTAGCACTGCAACTCGCATCCCGAACGGGGGCTGAGGTCCTTGTTGCAATAGATCTGAGTGATCCTCGGCTGGAAGTAGCAAAGGCTTCGGGCGCGACGCATGCCCTAAATCCGAACCGCTGTGATCTTTCAGCCGAAGTTCAGAGCATCACCGAAGGACGTGGATTGGACGTGACCATTGAGGCTTCCGGTTATCCAGAGCTTCTGCCGATTGCGTTTGATATGGCGCGGATCGGAGGGCGAATTATGGCATTGGGGTCGATCTGGCACCGAAAGATCGAGGTGGATTTTATGGACTTCCATCTGAAGGAACTCACCTTAGTTGGGTGTCACCAGCCGAAGTGTCCAACGGTTGCGACGCCTGCATTTCCTTGGACACAGCAATATAACCGGCGTCAGATTTTGAAAATGATTGAGCGAGATGAAATCGACGTGAGTCGTTTGATCACACACCGAGTGCCTTATACAGAAGCGGGAGAAGCTTACCGTCTGCTGCGCGATGAACGGGACAAATCGTTGGGGGCTGTGTTGACTTGGTAGGTAGTTATAGACTTCTTTAGCGCAGATTGCTTTGCCCCCTGATCTCATCGAGCGACACCGAGAAGATAATGCGTAACGAGTAATAAGTAAGATTTGGTCTTTACCCGTTATGTACGACGTAGCTTATGCGGTTGATGTAACCAATTGGCGGTTTATTTCTTTATAAAATGATGAATAGTGAGGGCAAAGCATGGGATGCACAAACATCACAGCGCGAGAAATTCGATTATTTGCAATACTCGCGCTCGTAGCAGGGATCATTTTTGACTACTTGTTTTATGGAAAGGCGATCGGGATTTCATATCCGTTGTTTGTGGTCGTTTTCTACTGTTTATTCTGGGTTGCTTCACGCAGACAGGTTTCGTTCCAAATTGACTTTGGTTGGTTTCTGTTTATCCCTATTTTATTGCTCTCGGCTGCGTTTGCCATCCATTCAAACCCGGTGTTGCTTGTCCGCAATTTTGTCCTGATTCCACTGCTCCTGCTTGTTCAGACGACACTGCTTGTTTATGGATATGAGTGGTCTAGCGTGCGATGCGTCAGCCGTTTTATAGGAAGATTACTCCGTCAAATTTTTGACAATGCTCCCAAGGTATTCTTCGAAGCTATTTCACTGGCGAAGGTCGCGTACAGAATTGCACCGGAAAAGCGTAAGACTTTCAGAGGCATCTTCCTTGGTTTGGTAATCTCTGCGCCTCTCTTGGTTATTGTGATTGCATTACTTGCGGAGGCAGATACGGTTTTTCAAAATGTTATGGTTACTATTCTCAAGACCTTAGAATCTATTGGTTCTATTCCTCTCGCCGAGCATGTGGGAGTTATTGGGATTATCACACTGTTGCTGTTTGGTTATTTGGCCGTTGTATTAAAAGCAGAGGTGGAGGGAGGGTCCGTACCGGTGGGCAGAGGTACAGGGGGCTCGGACGCTACGATCATTGTTACGGTTCTGGTGATGGTAAACGCCGTCTACATTCTGTTCTGTGCAATTCAGTTCACATACCTTTTTGGTGGTGAGGAAGTGATTCGTTCTATCCCTGATTACACTTACGCAGAATACGCGAGACGGGGTTTTTCGGAGTTAATTGTAGTTACTGTCATTAACTTAAGTATCTTGCTGATAGGTCTGCACGTCACAAAAAATGACGGAAAGTTAGATCATTTAGTTCTTGTGCTACGCTGTCTGCTCGTACTTTGCACCGCGATTATGCTCTATTCCGCACACTTGCGACTGAAGTTGTACGAGGAAGCGTACGGCTACACCTACGCACGGATTTTCGCCCACACATTTATCGGCTTGCTTTTTGTGCTGTTTATGCTTACCCTTTACAAGCTCTGGCGGAGGGAATTCCCTTTGCTCAAAGCCTTTGCGATTGCTGCGCTGCTTGCCTATACCATCCTAAACTATATCAATGTCGACACAATTGTCGCACGGAAAAACATTGACAGATATATCCAAACCGGCAAGATTGATCTTGAATATTTGCAAGAGTTGTCCTACGACGCGATACCTGAATTAATCCGTCTGAGCTACACCTTGGGTGCAGATACAGCTGCAAAGCAACTGGCGGTATTTCTGCGTGAAAAAAGGTCAGAACTAAGTTCCGAGAACCCGTGGCAATCCTACAATCTCTCGAAAGCAAAAGCGAGATACATCCTGTCTGAAATGCGTCGATGATCCTTAATAGTCTGAGAGTTGCGCAGTCAACTGTACTGGGATGCGTAAGCCGGTGGGCGGGGCATCTTGCCCTCCCACGAAAATGTACCATCCCTTAGATATATTTGCGCGTAATTCTCAATCTCCATCATTGGAAAAGCCGTGTGTCTTGCCGTAGCGGGGTAACCAGTAGTCAAACCACGTACGTTCGCATCGCGCATCGCAAAATTCCAGCAATTTCCCCTCATACTCCACATGCCATAGGCGCCTGACCAACATCTTTCCGCAGAGATCGCAGTGGTGGATTTGTGTGGCGTATAGTGCATCAGAAATCGGTTCCCACTGAGCCATTAGGATACCTCCCGTTCGCGTCGAAGGCCGATTGTCGTGTCTTCATCAATATGCCAGTCTCCCGCATCCTCAACAAGTGCCACAGCGTATATATCCCGCGCTTCTTCGGGGGATACCAAGCCTTCTCGGACATCGTCCAGAACCTCGCTTGGATCGCGCTTTTCAGCCGGTCCATATCCACCGCCTCCCGGACTCATGATCCTAATTTCATCGCCAGTTTGGATCTGAATGTCGGCAAATTTATTGGGCGAGGCGGTCCCATAAACTTTGGTGAAGGTCCGCCAGTTGTCGTCGCCATTTTTCCGAATCCGTACCGCGCCGCTCGCCCCTTCTTTCCCGCCAAATAGGCCCCACGCCCCCGTTTCATGCCTGTCCATAAAACTCGAAACCGTGATTTCCGGTGCGAGTGCTTCAATGATACGTTCGCTACCGCAACCACCACGATGTTCACCGTGTCCGCCCGACCCCTCGACAATACGATATGTTTTCGTCAGCCACGGGTAGCGTGTCTCAAACACTTCCACCGGGGTGTTTCGGCAATTTCCGTTAATTGGGCACTGCGTGTGATTTCCGTCTCCCGTCGCCTTACCACCCCAGCCACAGCCATCGATGTGGTAGTTCGCGTAATATTGCCCCGTGTCTGGGTGGATTCCTCCGAAAAGGAAGTTGCACGAACTAGCACCGGTCGCCGCAGCAACGCGCTCAGGGACAGCGCCGGATAGACAACCGAATAGCACATCGACAATCCGTTCGTGAATCTCGGAGTTGCCTCCCACGCTCGGTCCCGGGTGTTTCACGTTCACAACAGTACCCGGCGGGACAATTAGTTGGATAGGTCTGTAGCAGCCTGAATTACGGGGGATGGTCTGGTCGGTGATATTGAGCATTGCGTTAAACGTCGCAGATGCCGTTACACCGTACGTACAGTTACACGGTCCGCGCGCTTGGGGACTGGAACCGGTATAATCAAAAAGGATGTTGTCGTCTTCTACAATGACCGTACAGTTAATTCGATACCGTTTGTCGGGAACGACACCGTCGTTTTCAATCCAGTCGTCGAACTGATACTCCCCGTTAGGGATGTCTCGGACCTCTGCCCGCATCCGCGCCTCCGAGTAGTCCGTCAGCTGCTTTCCAGCGGTGAGCACCTCATCGAATCCGTAACGGTCAAGCAGTTCATGGAGTCGCCGCTCCGCCACGTTAAGGGATCCGAGCATCGCGTGGAAATCGCCCCAAGAGGTGCGCGGTGTCCGGTGGTTTTCGAGGATAATTTTCCAGATGTCCTCAACCGGCTTGCCTTCTCGGATAATCTTGACCGGCGGTAATCGGAGCCCCTCCTGATAGACCTCCTTGGCGTCCGCCGCAAAACCGCCGACCGCTTTCCCGCCAATCTCCGTAACGTGGGCGATGTTGCCGATGAACCCGTATAACTCGCCGTTGTGGTAAACCGCTTGGATTACGGTATGTTCTGGCATGTGGCAGCCACCACGATAGGGGTCATTGTGCATCACCACATCGCCGGGCTTGAAGTTCTCCAGCCCTATTTCGGCGATTGTCCACTGCATTGTGTAGAGAATCGCGCCGATCTGGGCGGGACAGAACTCCGCATAAGCCACCATCTCGCCATCACGGTCAAAGATAACGCAGGAGAAATCCAGCCCTTCGTTAAAGATGGAGGAGTATGACGTTTTCATCATTGCCAATCCCATTTCACGGCAGGTGTTGACAAGGTAGTTGTTAATGATAGTGAGCGTAACACTGTCGAGTGATTTTTCCGTTTGCATATTTCCATTTAAGAAGCTAGTTAGGTGAGTGAGTAGTAAACCATCTACTAACGGAGACTTATTGCTTCTCGAAGGCAATGCTATTACCATCATCACTGTTGAGTGTGAGGATATTCCCTTCTCTCGACCATGCACCTGTGCTTTCTTTAAGAGATGCTATAGGGATCTCTTCCAGTGTGAGAGTATAGTTAGAGCCAGATAGGGAGTAAGTGCCCGCTGTCCTAATGGTACTTGTTAGCGCAATTCCGGAGTCGTTCCCTTGATTTTCAAGCCTAAAACCGATCTCCGCTTCCAATGTCCCATCGTTATTAAAGGTCCAGTTATTGGTAACAATAGAAATAGTTACCCCTTCCGGTGCCAATTCCTGTTCCAAAACTTGCTCCAAAGCCTGACCATCAAAGGTTGCGAGGCTCCATGTGCCGACCCAATCATTATCATCATCGTCGTCATCATTACCACCACCACAAGCGATCACTCCCATAGTAAGAACTGAAAGGCTAATGAACCACAGACACGAACGGAGAGTTACCTGTTGAAGCATATTCATCTGTTCTCCTCCTGAGTTGGAATGAACTTTACATTTGTTGACCGAGATTAGAATAAACTCAAACGTTGGCAAGTGCTCTCAGGGGGCGTTTGCTGCAGCCCTAAACGCGTCTGCAACCCACACCAAATCCACCGCATCGACCACTTCATCGCCGTTAACATCCGTTTCCAGATTCGGTCCTTCTGATCCGAAAGCAGACGCAACCAAAACCAAGTCGAGGATATTCACAGTCCCGTCTCCGTTGACATCCGTTGTAACTGGTGGAGGCTCCGTATCGGAGATAACGCTAAAAAGCACAGGATCGTCAATTACCCATCCAGCAGCAGTCGCAGAGACCGTGTGTATCCCCAAATCTGGTCCCAGCGTGAGCGTGCTCCGCGCCCTGCCGGTTCCATCGGTTGTTGCGTGCGTTACACTGAGTGTGCCGCTCCCGGCAGTTATGGCGAATGTAACTGGAACCCCCTCATAGGCAGCACCATACTCGTCTCGCACTTCAGCAACAAACGGATTCGGCAGCACCGCAGAAGGAAAACCGCGTTGGTCGCCTGAGATTTTCAGGATTGTAGTAACCGTGCGGTGGTCAACGCGTACGCTAACACCTCTCGCCTGTAATGCTGGGATGTACGTATTGATTGATGGGTAGTTCAGGGTATTTCTTCGCAGCCCAACTATGTCATCGTCTCCCAACCCCGCGTTTGTTACTAAGGCTGAGATGTCTGATATCGCGTTGTCCCCAAGCCACAGCCATTTCAGATTAGTCAATCCTGATAGAGGCGATATGTCTGATATAGAGTTCGCGTGGAGATCCAGTTCTGTCAGATTGATTAATCCTGCCACCGGCGAAATATCAGATACTGAATTACCCCCAAGATCTAGATCTATCAGGTTAATCAATCCCGTCAGCGGCGAAATGTCCGAAATAGCGTTGCTCGTAAGAAATAACTGTGTTAAATTGCGTAGCTTCCCCAAAGGTGAAATATTCGATACCGAGTTGTACCTAAGAGACAGTCCTGTCAGTGTGGTTAATTCCATCAGCGGTGCAATATCTGATATTGGGTTATTCCTAAGAGACAGCCATCCTATGTTAATTAGGTCCGTCAGCGGCGCAATATCCGATATCGAATTGTCCGAAAGATCTAGCGACATCAGGCTGGTCAACCCTGTCAAAGGCGGAATGTCTGATATAGAGTTCTCGTCAAGATCCAGATCCGTTAGGTTGGACAACCCTGTCAGCGGCGCAATATCCGATATAGGGTTATTGCTAAGATATAGCCATTTCAGGTTAGTCAAGTCCGCTAAAGGCGCAATATCCGATATTGAATTGTCCGAAAGACCTAGCTCTATCAGATTGATCAATTCTGTCAGAGGCGAAAGGTCTGATAGGGCGTTGTTCCAAAGATATAGCACTGTCAGGTTAGTCAATCCTGCCACCGCCGAAATATCCCGTATAGAGTTGTCCCCAAGGCTTAGCCATGTCAGGTTGATTGCAAACTCAAGCCCAGTCAAATCACTTATATTAGCGTCGTCTCCTTCAAGGTAGGTCAAAGTTTCCATCTCTACCACAGTAATCGGGCCACCTGATGACTTTCCGAGAGCGGTTTCAATGGCAGTGCGGAGGTTGGGGTCGGGGATTGCCACCACTTGTGCCCCTGCTGTCAGTGGAATCGACGCATAAATTAACAGGAAAAAAGCGACACGAAAATGTTGTGTTTTCATCGATTTTTCCCCTTCGTGATCGGAGATGTGTGCAGGCAAGCTGTATGCTTATTTGCTTTGTGCGGGCGCGACATTTCAGGTCCGCTAAGGACTTCTATGGCGATCAGCATACTACAAAATCCGGGTAGCAGTCAACGCTTTTCTGTGGTTGGCTGTGTCCAGAAAGGCACTTTCCGAATGAAAGGTCGGGGTTCTTAATCACGAGCTACCGAGGCTTTTAGGTTTTTGGTTTACAGTGCCTGTCTGTCATGCTATAATAATTCATCTGACCGGGACCCACAGCCCCGATAAGGATATCTGGGGACCGATTTTAATACCAAGATTCGAACCAAAGCAGACATTTATGTTCACAGGAATTGTTGCAGAGCTAGGAAGCGTGAAGGAAATTCAACACGGCTCACAGGCGGGAACTCTCACTATCGCAGCCGCAGAGATATTATCGGACGGGGTTGTCGGTGATAGCATTGCAATAGATGGCGTCTGTCTGACAGTCACCGAACTGACGCACGGCAGTTTCACAGCCGATGTTTCGGCTGAGACGTTACGACGCACAACATTAGGTGCCCTCAAACCGGGCGATTCGGTCAATCTTGAGAGCGCATTGCGCTTGGCAGACCGGTTGGGTGGGCATCTCGTGTTGGGTCATGTCGACGAGGTTGGGACTATTACCGGTTGGCAGGATGAAGGTCCCTCCTCTTTAATGCGCGTTTCGATCTCTCAAGAGGCAATGCGGTATGTAGTGCATAAGGGCTCAGTCTGTGTTGATGGTGTCAGTCTGACAATCTCAAATTTGTTTGATGACGGATTTGAGGTCGCGCTCATCCCTCATACCAAGCAGATCACAACGTTAGGAGCTAAACGCGTTGGTGCCCGCGTGAACATAGAGGTGGATCTGTTAGGCCGTTATATCGAACGACTATTGACCTACCCTTTGGCTGAGGGCACATCAATTGACATGGACTTTTTAGCAAAACACGGGTATATTTAGAGATAAAAATTTGGACTGAATGAAGGCATTGCCTATGAGGTTTAACACAATCCCAGAAGCTATTGAAGCGATTCGGAATGGGGAGATGATTATCGTTTCCGACGATCCAGATCGAGAAAACGAAGGCGATTTAATCATGGCAGCCGAAAAAGCCACACCGGAGGCGATCAATTTCATGGCGAAATACGGTCGTGGCATGATATGTCTCCCCGCGACTGCGGAACGTTTGTCACAACTGAATCTCCCGTTGATGGTCTCAGAAAATACCGCCCAACTCCATACGGCGTTTACGGTAACAATTGATGCCAGCGATGTGACCACCGGGATCTCCGCCTACGAGCGGGCACATACAATTCAAAAATTCGTCCATCCCGAGACGACAGCCGAGGATTTCGTCCGTCCCGGTCATATCTTCCCGTTGCAGGCAGAGGAAGGCGGCGTCTTACGGCGTGCCGGTCATACAGAGGCGACAGTTGATCTGGCGCGTCTGGCGGGCCTCTATCCAGCGGGAGTGCTCTGTGAGATCTTGAACGAAGATGGCACGATGGCACGCCTCCCCCAGCTCTCTGAATTCGCCCAGAAATACGGATTAAAATTCATCACCATTGCGGACCTGATTGCCTATCGACGGCAAACGGAGACGCTTATCAAGCGGGTTGCGGAGGCTGCCCTCCAGACGCAGCACGGATACTTCAGACTCCATGCGTACCAAAGCGCGGATGACGAGAAAACCCACATTGCCTTGATCAAAGGGGACATTTCGGACGGTGAACCGGTATTGGTGCGGATGCACTCACAGTGTTTCACCGGAGATGTGTTCGGATCGCTGCGCTGCGACTGTGGTGAGCAGTTAGAGAAGGCGATGCAACTTATCCAGAAGGAGGAACGGGGTGTCTTGGTCTACATGCGCCAAGAAGGACGGGGTATGGGACTCGGAAACAAAATTCGTGCCTATAGATTACAAGACAGCGAGGGGCTCGATACCGTAGAAGCGAATGAACGACTCGGCTTCCCTCCAGATTTGCGGGATTATGGGGTAGGTGCCCAGATTTTGACGGACCTTGGTGTTCAGAAGATGCGTTTGTTGACAAACAATCCGCGTAAAGTCAGCGGTCTGGAGGGGCATGACTTGGAGATTGTCGAGCGGATTCCGCTCCAAATCAAACCGCACGAATTCAATCGTCACTATCTGGAGACAAAAAAAACGAAGTTAGGACATCTCTTGCTGGATACTATCAACGACGAGAAGGAGGAGACGGTGCACGGTTATGACGGCTTAATGGTTCAAGGCTAAGCGACCAGCACCGGAGGACAATGCCCAATATTTACGAAGGCAATCTTATCGGCACGAATCTGAAAATTGGAATCGTGATCAGTCGGTTTAATAGCTTTATTACCACCAAGTTATTGGATGGAGCGCTTGATGCACTCAAGCGTCACGGTGTGGACGGGGACGATGTGGACATCTGTTGGACGCCCGGCTCGTTCGAGATTCCCACTACGGCGAAGCGCCTGGCCGAAAAGGGACGCTACGATGCAGTTATCTGTATCGGTGCGGTCATTCGTGGCGCGACCCCCCACTTCGATTATGTCGCCAATGAAAGTGCGAAAGGGATCGCGCAGGTCTCTCTCAATACAGGGATCCCCGTGATTTATGGCGTTATCACCACCGATACCATCGAGCAGGCAATCGAACGTGCTGGGACCAAGGCGGGGAATAAAGGAGCCGAAGCGGCCGTTACAGCGATCGAAATGGCGAACCTATATCAGCAGATTGACGAATAGACAAACCGGCAGACACTTTAAAAGCTTATGGCAGCCTTAGAAGAAATCAAAATTGGTAATGGGCGAATTGTCAAAGGAGATTGTCTCTCAGTCATGGATAATTTCCCCGACAACCATTTCATGCTTGGGTTCACCTCGCCTCCCTACCTAAACGCAATCAATTACGAGGAACATATTGAAAAACTGCACGGCACCAAAGCACGATGGGAGCGAGAAGATATATCCTACGAGGAATATCGGCTTTTTCTAGAGAATCGGTTCAAGGCGTTGCTGCGAATTACGAAGCCAGGGGGACACAACGTGGTAAATATAGCCCCGGTCTTATGGAATGGTATGCGCACGGCGCTCCCGTTTCATTTTGTCAGTTGGCTTGAGGAAATTGGATGGCAATTCAAGGAGGATATTATCTGGGAAAAGCCAGTTGCGAGGGATAGGAGATCAGGGGTATTGTTGCAGCATCCCTATCCCGGATATTACTATCCCAGTCTGGTTGCCGAATATGTGTTCGTCTTCCAGAAACCTGCCGATAAGAAAAGTCAGAACAACATTTATTGGAATAGAAGTGATGAAGAGAAAACAAAAAATGAAATCGACTTGAAGGATTATCAAGGCGAGAAGAGCAAAAACGTCTGGAAAATCCGTCCGTTAGCTCCTCAAGAGAATCTGCATCCGTGTCCATTTCCGTTAGAACTCGCAGAACGGGTCATCCAGTTTTACTCTTATAAAGGGGATTCAGTGATTGACATCTTTGCCGGAAGCGGGCAGACAAATTGTGCTGCTGAAAAATTGGATAGAGCACATGTCGGCATTGAAACGCAACAAAAATACATCGACTATGCGGTTGATCAACTTCGTCCAATTGTTGATCAGGGGCGATTATTTCAGCCTTAGTTAGAGGTGCAACGAGAACCCGATGGATATTTTCGCTAGAATCACTGGAGTAAAATATACCCCATTTCTATGCAGCAAACTTAAATCTTTCAGCTATAAAGATTTTGACGCAACACTTTCAGAAAAAACAACCTTTATTCTGCAGATTGATCCAACCAAGCAGATTGCTTTAAGTTCTTGGGTGTCACCAAAAAGGACGCGGTCTTACCCGTATGCAAGAGTCTATGATACGCTAAATTTTTCAGGTAAGAAAGCAACGATAATCCCAATCTTAAAGGATGAGGGTAAACAAGGTGATCGAGACTTTCTGCAATGGGATACTATTTCTTTAATGAGTTTGTTGGGCGTGTACGTGATAATTAGCTACTATGCTGATGCTTCAAAAAGCACAAGATACACGCATAAAATCACGGGGCAGAAGTTTAATTCAGAGCACATCATGAGCGAAATTGATCGATTGATGTCTTATCAATCTGATGCTCTACACTGGAACATAACACAAGTCGAAGGTATCGGCGAAGTTGGTTCACAGGCATTGAATGCTTATTCAATTATCTCCGAAAAACTAAACGTGGACATGCACTCTTGGGCGTCGGCAGAACGTCGAATCGATATACTTCGTGAAGGTCAGGCAGAATTTAAGGCACTATCAAGGGACTTGGCAAAGCAGGCACAGGCAAGAGAAAGCGTTACTACACAGCCCAAAGAGCATATAGCGGGAATCAAAGGGAGGTTAACCATCAAAAACTATCTTGGGGGCAATTATTATTTGACCTGCGATGAAGTTGAAATCCATGAGGATGAAATTTATCTCATTGAAGCGAAGCATACGAACAAAGTTGAACTGCCCTCCCTCGGCGACATAAAGGATGGTTTGGTGAAGATGATACTATTTACGAACTTGGAAAATCCGAAAATTGATGGGAGAGATTACAACCCCGTGCCGGTTCTGAAATTGACGACGGGTGAGGGGTTCAGTTTGAACTCGCTTAGTCGTTCGCAGAAAAACCGTCTTACGAATCTAAAGCGGGAAGCCGGAACCAATGGCTTTCAGATTATGATCAATGATGAGTTTTTCACGTAATAGGATAGAGTATGAAAGCAACTGTGCTGCATGGAGATTGTGCTTCGCTATTAGACCGACAAAACACTGATTTGGGGGGTGTTGACCTCACCTTTCTCGATCCACCTTTCAATCAAGATAAAGGCTATAACGAGTGGGATGATAACTTGCCTGAAACGCAATATTGGCAGTGGATGGGCGAGGTATGCACAAAGGTTTATCACCGAACCGCTTCGGGCGGTGCAATCTATTTTATGCAACGCGAGAAAAAGACTGAATCCGTGCTACGGTGTCTACGCGAATCTGGCTGGACGTTCCAAAACCTAATTATTTGGAAAAAGAAAACGTCCGCTGTGCCCGGAATACATCGCTTTGGTAAGCACTATCAGATCATTGCGTTTGCAACGAAGGGGGAGCGTCCACAGGTCTTTCACCGTCTGCGAATCAATCCGCCACTCCCTGTAGGGTACAAATATGAACGCGAAAATGGCATGTTCCTCACCGATGTATGGGACGATATTCGTGAGTTGACATCGGGTTATTTTGCTGGCGACGAGGCGCTCCGCGATTCAGAGGGAAATCGCTTGCACAAGCAACAGACACCGATTCAACTTCTCCTTCGGATAATCCTCTCTTCAACAAATCCCGGTGATGTTGTATTAGATCCATTTGCGGGTTCAGGGACAACGTTAGTCGTTGCGGAGCAGTTGGGGCGGGAATCGATTGGGGTTGAACTTGATAAGGTCAATATCGAAATCATCCGAGAAAGGCTTGCTGAACAAAGAAAAGCAGATGATATTTCAAGCCTATTCGCAGACTATGCGTGTACGCCGGACTTGGAAGCCATTTGGGAACGGCCTGAATTAAGAACCGCAGCACCTCCTAAACAGATAGAGCTTTTCGAGTCAAATCAGAGTAGTATCTGAACAAATGAACATCTCAAACCTATTTTCACATCTTGAAACTTTTACCTTGCAGCATCATTGCAATGGCCCCTTTTTAATTTTCCAAACGAATCTTTTATCAACATGAGTCTCTAATGATTGCAATCATCGACTACGGCGCGGGCAACCTGACAAGCGTTGAACGCGCTGTCAAATACTTAGGCTACGACGGAAAAATTACCGCTGACTCCCAGGCCATTTTGGGCGCAGAGAAAGTCATCTTTCCCGGCGTGGGTGCGGCGCGGGCAACAATGGATAACCTGAATACGGCGGGACTTGCAGAGATTTTGTGGAAGGTCTACGAGTCGGACAAACCGATGTTGGGAATCTGTATCGGTATCCAGATTCTGTTTGAACACAGCGAGGAGGAAAATACCGAGTGTCTCGGCATCTTACCCGGCGTCGTAAAAAAATATGACGCCACTCCGACCCGTAAAGTGCCGCAGATTGGGTGGAATGAGGTTTATCAGACAGGGGCACACCCTATTTTTCAGGATGTGCCGAATCCCGCCCATTTCTATTTTGTCAACTCATACTACCCTATCCCACGCGATGATTCCTACATCGTCGGCAAAACCACCTATGGTGTTGAGTTTTCCAGTGTTGTCGCCCATCAGAACCTAATCGCCACACAGTTCCATCTGGAGAAGAGCGGACGCATAGGACTCAAGATGCTGGATAATTTCTTAGGCGAGGCGCAGTAAGATCTGTTGTGATTCAGACCACGGAGTCCTTGATGCTTCAGCAGCAACTGTTGACATAGCTCATGCTAACTTTTTTCCTGATCCTTGTCGTTCTGCTCATTAACCTATTTGTCTACGGTCTGGACAGCCCGCAGAACTACGGGGTTGCATCGCATCTGTACTACGGGGTTATAATCCTCGCCGGTATATACGACAATCGTCGTGGGCAATATCTGCTCCTTGCCTGCACGACATTAGCCAACTGGATACATGCCGCGCTTTACTATGAGCAGATTCATCTGGGTGTGGTTGCGATCCTATACCCACTCATTGCGTATTTCATTGTCCGTACTATCCAGCTTTTCCAGGCTCAACGCGCAACTACCGAAGCGCAGCTTCAACAGATAGATCAATCCAATACTGATCTTGAAAAACGGGTGCGCGATCTTTCGACGCTTTTTGAAATCGGTGATACAACGGACACCGCCTTGGAGTTAGATGAACTGTTCCAGAAGATTATCAAAACCCTTGCGGACCGGATGGGTGTGTATCGAGGGACGTTGAGGATATGGGAAGCTAATGAGTTAGTCAAGAAAGTCGAGGCAGTTTTCGGCTTGACCGAAGCGGAACTCCGACGTGGAACGGATAGTCAAATCGATCTTATTCAGCAACAGGTCCTCCAATCTGGGCAGCCCATAGGTGTTCCCCACAGTCGGACGCCTCTCGATCAGATTGAGTTCCCAGATGCGAAGTCGGTGCAATCTAAAGACCCGATAGCTTTCTGGTGCGTTCCCGTGGTTGTTGATGAAAAAATTGTTGGCACACTGACAATCGATAAGGCGTCGGACGAATTTTCGATTGAGGACGATATTCGTATCTTGACAATTATCGCTGCGATCGTAGCACAACGTGTGAAAATTCAGCAGATGATTGATTCGCTTGTGCAATCCGAGCGTCTGGCAACCCTCGGCAAACTCGCGACAACGGTGGCTCATGAAGTAAGAAACCCACTGGGCGGAATCCGCGGTGCTGCACAACTGCTCCAACTGGAAGACGAATCGAATTCGGAGATTCAGGAATACATCCAAGTCATCATCAAAGAGGTTGATCGGCTGAATCGGGTGGTTGAACAGCTACTCGTGTCAGGCAACCCACGCACGGCGGGTGTCAGACCGAGCGACATCGGCGACTTAATCGACAATAGCCTTTCGATCTGTCAGTCTGAATTGGTTCGGGACAATATCTGTGTTGAGAAGTACTTTGCTGACGACTGTCCACCCGTGTCTATGAATGGCGACGGAATGACACAGGTGTTGCTCAATCTGTTTCGTAACGCAATCGAGTCGATGGAGGATGGTGGCATCCTAACGGTTCGAACTGTCTATAATGCTACGAATCAGGCGGTGCAGATCTATATCAAGGACACCGGGCGTGGTATACCGTCGGACGTTGCTTCGCGCCTGTTCGATCCCTTCTACACAACGAAGCAGAAAGGAACGGGGCTCGGACTGGCGATCAGCCAACAAATCGTTGAGGAGCACGGCGGCACCATCGAAGTTGACGTAACAGAACCTCAAGGCGCAACCTTCATCATTACGCTGTCGGTTTGAGATATTCTTAATACCTTCAACCCTGTAAGGAAGATCTCTCAGATTATGGGCATACGGCAGTAACTCAGCCGAGCCAGAAATCTGGATCCATCTGACTCCGCAGGTCTTAACCGGTAGATTTAGGTAACCCTATCTACTACCCAACGCATATCATAGATTTTCCAATGGCGCACGCAATTCTCATCGCTGACGACGACGATAGCATCCGTTTTGTGCTGGAGAAAGCCCTTCAGAAGGAGGGGTATCGCACATTTTCTGCGCGGAACGGGAAAGAGACAGTCAATCTGCTCCGCTCAGAAACGATCGACACCATCTTCCTCGATATCTTTATGCCTGATGTCAACGGATTAGATCTGATCGAGGAGCTTCGGGAGATCAATAAAACCGCATCGATCATAATCATCACCGCTCACGGTACAACGCAAATAGCCATTGAAGCTGCAAAACGTCATGCCTATGACTATATGACCAAGCCTTTTGATCTCAAGGAGATCGCCCCTCTGGTCGCGCGTGCGGTATATGCGGCCGAGCAATCAAAAGCCGCAACCGCAGAAGATGCCCCGCTTCCAGATACCGTCCCATCAAAAAACGGCGATGAGATAGGTACTCAGATTGTTGGAGAAAGCGATGCGATGCACGCCATTTACCTTACCATCGGGCGCGCCGCGATCAGCGACGAAACAGTGCTGATTATGGGTGAGAGCGGCACCGGTAAAGAGTCAATTGCAAAGGCGATCCACCAAAACAGCACCAGAGCGGAAGGGGAGTTCGTAGTGGTGGATTGCAGCGCGATTCCCTCCGACTTAATCGAAAGTGCACTCTTTGGGCATGTTAAAGGAGCGTATACGGGTGCCGACACAGCGCGACAGGGGAAATTTGAACAGGCAGACCGAGGAACGATTTTTCTCGACGAAGTGGGCGAATTGCCGATAGAAGTGCAGATGAAACTGTTACGTGTCCTTCAAGAACGGGAAGTTGAGCCGATCGGATCAAATGAGATTCGCAAGGTCGATGTGCGGGTAGTTGCCGCCACAAATCGACGCCTCGATTTAGCCATTCAGGAGGGAACATTTCGGGAAGATCTGTTTTATCGGCTCAATGTAGTGCCAATCTTTTTACCGCCGTTACGTGAACGCAAGGAAGATATCCCCGATCTGGTAAATTTCTTTGTGTCCCGTTTTGCTCAGGATTACGACCAACCCAAAGGTGCAGTCTCGCCGGAAGCTTTCAAGATGCTAATGGCTTACGATTGGCCCGGAAACGTTCGTGAACTGGAGAACAGCTTAAAGCGTGCACTCGTAATGTGCGCCGGTCAGGTCCTCCTCCCCGAACATTTCCCAGAACTGTCTGGAAACCCAACTACGTCTCCTACGAAGCCTCCGGGCGGATTTGAGAGTCGTCTCGCTGTGTTAATGTCGGAACGTGTGGATGAATTTGTCGAGTCGGGGGCAGATGCTGGGGAACTTCACGCCGAGATCCGCGTTGCCGTCGAAAAACCGCTCTTTGAGCTTATCCTTCAGCGCACTGGCTGGAATCGCAGGAAAGCCGCAGAGATCCTTGGAATTAACCGGAATACCCTTCACTCTAAAATGGAAGAGTATGGGATTCAAAAGCGTTAAGAATTAGCCAAACTTCCAGTTGTAAGTTGTGGCTGAAAGCCCTAGCAGCGCGATATGTGTGTTGCACTAAGGTCCGTTGACAGGTAGATACAGTGAAGCACAACACCATACCTGTAGGTTGAGCATCTTGCCCGACCCTCCTGCTGAACTTAGTTGTCACATGAACTCATGACCCAACGCAGCTCCAGCGGGGCGACATGCTTAAAGACAGGCAATATCTCCTAATAGCCAAAGCCCCAATTTTGAATCCCGCCTGCCTGGCCTCGCCTGTCCCGATGTATCGGGGATCCATCGGGGCGGGGCGACGCGTGTATGAATGCGTCAGGCGTCATGAATGAGCTACCAGAGTTACAATTCGGAGGATACGCCGCTACCGTGTGTTTTTTTTTGCGGCAGGGAATTCCAACTCTCAATCATTGGATCGTCTAGTGAATGACGATAAAAAGTTCGACCAGCCTGAATAGGTTGTAACGTATCTCTTAATGCCCTATGGATATTGCAAAGGTCCTCGGTACCATCGTCGCAACTCGAAAAGATCCAAGCTTGGTCGGTTATCGTCTCCTCGTAGTACAGCCGCTCGACGCAGACGGAGAATCTATCGGCGATCCAATCACCGCTGTTGATATTCAGGGGGCTGCTGGGTATGGCGAACTGGTCTACGTGGTCACCGGCGGAGACGCCGCGTTTGTATCGGCGGAACGCGCAATGCCTGTTGATGTCGCTGTAGTTGGGATTGTTGATTCCATCACTGTGACCGAGAGAGCGGAGGAGTGATGTACATCGCAAAGGTTATTGGAAAAGTAGTTTCGGTCATTAAGCATCCCGCCTATGAAAATCGCACCCTCCTGCTCGTCCAACCGTTGAGTTTGAAATCAAAGTTGGTGCGAACGCCGACAATCGCTGTTGATTATGTTGGAGCAGGAGAAAACGATATTGTCCTTGTTGGGGCAGGTCCGGGTGTTGCCCAGGAGGTCTTTGAACTCGAAACAGCTCCCATACGGGAGTTGGTAATGGGAATCATCGACAGGTTCGATGTGTCGAGTGAAACATGATTCGTGAAACGGAAACCGTTGGGCGTCGTAGTTAATGTGTGATGTGAGCGCAGATGTGTCTATCTGCTCACTTGTCGAAAGGATATGACATTTTGTTCATTCCACTCCCAAGTGCGCCCCCGGCACAGAGATCCTTCAAGCCGCGTGCAGTCCAATTCTTGATCGTTACAAATCTCGTGGTTTTTGTATATCAGCTTTACGCGCTCTATCAAGGGGTCTCGTTGGTGGAGGTGTCGGGGGTTATCCCCAACCAGATCCTCCAGCGCTATTCCTTTCTGCCACCGCTTCCAAACCTTTTTGACAGAACACTCCTTACCTCCCTATTCTTACACGATGTTCACATTGTACAGGGAGGATTTATCCACATTATTGGGAACATGCTGTACCTCTCAGCTTTCGGTCCCACCCTCGAAAGCATGATCGGCAGCTTGAAATTTCTCCTGTTTTATCTGTTATGTGGTGTGTTGGCGACCCTCTGTTACGTGACAATTTACTACAACTCTAATTTGCCCTTGATCGGTGCCAGCGGCGCAATCGCTGGCGTGATGGGTGCGCACTTTATTGCGTGTCCCAAGGCGCGGGTTCGATGTTTTCTCCTTATCTATATTATCTCCGTACCCGCAGTCGTTCTGCTGGTCCCTTGGATCGCAATCCAATTGATCAATGTCTATTTTTCGTTTCAAGGTGCATCTGTCGCCTGGGCGGCGCATGTCGGTGGATTCGGTGTGGGAATGATCCTGATAGGAAAATTCCAACGGATGTGGTTTCGCCCTAAACAAGAAGTGTATAGAATTCGTCCTTATCTTCGATAACAATGGCTGCAATTTGTAAAATAGACTTGGGAGGTAGAAGGATGGATGTGCGAAAATACATCGGAATTTCGCTCTTGTTTGCTACTTGTATCGGTTTATCCGGCTGTGTTTGGTCTTCCCTGTTAACCAATTCATGGAGTGAGAACTTCGGGCTGGCAAGCTACGGGTCAAAAGCGAATCATCCGGCACTCAACGACGGGAAGCTAGATACCGTTGCAGCGGTAGCAGCGACAAATGAACGGATCTTTACGTTACGGTTCCCAGAGGTCAAACCTGTCCGGAAGATTATCATCCATAATGGAAATCTATTCTGGTTTCATGTGGACTACTGGGATCTTGACAGATTCGAGTGGAGGACCGTCCACTCTGTGCGTCAATTACGGGATATTGGTACGGAGCGTGCACCCTCAGAAATTGTCATCGATCGCCTAAATTGCCGGACGAACACTATCCGTATCAATGTTTCTCGCACCGTGGATGATAAGGTTGTTACAAAGGTGATGCTATCGCCCGGGGACAAAGTGGTAGATCGCAGAACCACACTCGCTGGGGCGTATTATCCCCACTTCCGCGTTATCCAACCGGCATGGGCACAGGTCCGCGAAATTGAAGTGTATCATCTGGCATCAAAATAATACCGAACCCTGATTTAGTTCTTCCATTTCCACGAAACGGTGTAGTCACAACTTCCCGATAAATCGGGATGCAAGCACTTGTAGTTGCCGTGTTGTAGGTCGATCTTCCAGGATCGACATTTGGGGGTGTGAGATAAATCGGCACCGTTGAAATCTAACAGATTGAACCATTCTGCTCGTCTGAAAGGTGATTTGGGCCCCTGTCTGTTTTTTGCCGAACTGCCCGATAACTGCCGCACGAACCCAAGTGTTAGCAGCAATATGTCAACGTCCCCTACCGTTTAACCGCAACGGAAACCCCATCGCGGAGCGGGATAATTGTCGTGAACACATCGGGCGAACTGTAGAGCAAGCGTGTCAACTCCTTCACCCCAACCGTGGTCTTGTGCACCCATTCCTCCTCTTCATCCAACCCTTGTACATCAACATTCGTGTCGTATGTGACGACACGTCCCAGCCATAGCATGTTGTCCGTGATAAACAACCCGCCACTCCTGAGCCGTGGGATCGCTTTGCGAAATGCGTCGGGATAGCCATCTTTGTCGATATCGTTGTAGATGATGTCAAACTCACCTTCAGTCGCGTCGATGAGTTCAAGCGCATTCCCTACGCGATAGTCAATCCGATCCACAATCCCACCCCGAGCGAGGTAACCCGCCGCCTGATCGGCGTTCTCCTGCGAGCCATCGGTGCAGATGATCCGTGCCTCCGGCTGCCGCAGTGCCTTCGCCATCCAGTACGCCGAATAGCCAAAGCCGGATCCCATCTCAAAAATCCGCGTCGGGTTGGTGAGCAATACCAATTGGTGTAACACGCGTCCCACGAGCGGACCCACAATCGGAAAACGGCGTTCCCGTGCGTACGCCTCCATCTCCGTCAGCACTTCGTCACGATTTGGAATAATATCGAGTAAGTATTCATTAATCGATGGATGCAGCACATCCAAACGTTGCATAAATCCCTCCTAGTCTGTCTGCAAAGAAGTCATATAACGAGTAATACGTGAAATTCTTCTCTCTACGTATGACGCATTATTCGTTACGTAGTTTATGCCTTCGGTTCAACCTACTAACAACCTATTTCCTATTTTTATCCGATAACGAATTGAGGAATTCTGCCGGCGTTTTTTAAAAGATAGGTGCAACGCTGCGAACTATTTGGAATGGCAAGAATAACTTTGGTGAGTCTGTAGCGAGCGGCGTTTATTTCTATACGTTGACAATCCGTTCCGATACCGGGACGGGGGATTTCAGCGCTACGCGGAATATGGTGATACTGAAGTCGTTTTGTATAGGAGATAGCGGGGCAGGGCTACTCGCTACGATGAGAAGATGAGGGCAGAGTGTTGTTTCTGCCTGTCTTCGACACGTTCAGAACGATGTCGAAATCCCTGGAGTATTCATCATATCGTCCGGTGGTTTTCTTTTTTGGGAACCCGCCAAAAAACGTACTCTTGACTTATAGTCCTCAAATATGTTAGAGTTTACGCTCTTCGGGCTGCATAAGTCCTAAAAGTTTGATTCAAATTTGCAGAGAACTATACTAAACTTGGGAAATTTTTCACGCAAAAAGGAACACCGTTTTCTATCCAATTCAAAGATATGGGGTATCCATTGTGAGGAATGTGATGACCAAAGAAAATCTAATATCTCGTTTCAAGCCGCGAACACTTTTAACCCTCATCATAATCTACATAGCTGTTGGATTCGATTTGCAATGGTTATGGGGAGTGCTTTTTTTAATTTGGCTCATTCCAGGCCTCCTAACGGGTTATACCCACTTAGTTGAACCCATCAGTCGAGACGAAAATCCTGTCTGGTACTGGCTAATCACAGGCACCTGGTTATGGATGTCCGCGTATTTGCTTTTAGAACCTTTGTTTAACATACTTCCACACACGAGATAACAGGCTTACTAAATCTTGCGGGCATTGTCCGCAGAGTTAGGCAACAGATAACGGATTTTGCAGACTCAACGGAGCATATAATGTCCCCAATACGTATGATGCATCTGCTTCCCGTGGAAGCGTATACTTCACAAGAATGGTTTGAGCGCGAGCAGGAACTGATTTTTTCAAAGGTTTGGCACTATGCGGGGTTTGCAGAAGATATCGTCGAGCCGGGGCAGTATATTTCCGTTCAGGCAGGGTTGAATAACATCTTTATCGTTATGGGACGCGACCGACGTCTGCGGGCGTTTCACAACATTTGTCGTCACCGTGGGACACAACTACTGCGCGCGGTTGGCAAGTCTCAGAAAGCCATTACCTGCCCTTACCACGACTGGACTTATGACTTGGAAGGGAACCTGATCTCTGTACCAGAGGAGGATAGAGAATTTCCTGACTTGGATAAATCTTGTCTCGGTCTCAAACCGGCTTCGGTTGACCGCTGGCGCGGGATGCTCTGGGTACACCCCGACCCTAACGCTGGCTCGATTATGGAATGGTTTGGCGAAATTGAGCCCGAGCTTGGTCCGCATCAGGTGGATAAACTTGTTGAATATCCACAGGTGAGGACCACCACCGAAATAAAAGCGAATTGGAAAATTGTGGTTGAGAACTATATTGACGTCTACCACCTTTCCCATCTACACTCCGGCACGTTGCATATGTATGACCATGCTAAAGCCAAGTTCGGTTTTGTTGGACCTCACTACGTATTTTGGGAACCACTCTCCCAATGGTACAGAGAAGATATCGAAAAGAACGTGATGATGCCGCTGCTCGACGAAATACCGCGAAACAAGATTGGTGCATGGGTGCCGATGCTGTTTCCTGGACTTGGGCTTGCTGAAAACGAGTCAAGTTGGTCAATCTACTACGTTATGCCACTTGCTCCTGACTCGACACGTGTAGAAACCCGCACAAAGGTCAAGAACGTCTCAAGCTGGGAGTTTGCGATGCAGTCATGGCGTTCAGGCTCTTTCTGGACGCGGAATACCTCTGCCAAATATGAGGGCGATGCCAAAACCGATTCACTAGCAACTGGTGATTTCATGGCTGAGGATGTCTATGTCTGTGAACAACAGCAGAAATCGCTGCAGAGTCCCTATTTCGAGATCGGCGCGACAGCTGTATCCGGTGAAAGCCCGGTGAAAGAGCACCAACAAATTGTCCTTGCTTTTATTGAGGGGAACCAACAAGCAAAATGACCACACAAACATTTCATGCACTTCGGGTTCTTGATGCCTATAATCCAATTGCCACGGCAAAGACCGTCGTGTTTGACGTACCTAATATCCTGAAGGATACTTTTCGGTGGCGGGCTGGTCAACATATTACCCTGCGTTTTGAATTAAATGGTGAAGAAGTTCGGCGCTCCTATACCGTTTCATCATCCCCTGTTTCGGGCGAAAAGTTGTGCATCACCGTCAAGCGTGTGCTAGGTGGGCTAGTGTCAAATTACATCAATAATAATGTCAGGGCGGGAGATGAAATCGAGATAATGTCGCCTTTTGGCGGGTTCTGTTTAGACCCGGATGGCAAAAAACGACGTACGCACTACTTTTTTGGAGCTGGCAGCGGCATCACGCCGTTATTCTCAATGCTGCAGAGCGTACTACTTGCCGAACCATACAGCTATGCCTACCTCTTATATGGCAATACGAGTGAAAACAGCATTATCTTTCAGCAAACGCTCGCAGACCTAGTAGAACAATATCCGGAGCGTTGTGTAGTACGCCATGTTCTGTCCAACCGATCTGTGCTCACTAGTTTTCGCCCATGGCGTACCGGTCGGATAGATACAGACGCGATTTGGTCATTCATTGAAGAACATCCCCCTTACGCACATGATGCGCAATATTATGTGTGTGGTCCCGGCAACATGAATACGTCGGTAAAATCAGCACTACAGGACATTGATGTACCCGTGACGCGCATTCATAGCGAGAATTTTGGTGGCGTTGTTGAGATGGACAATTCGTTTGAAGGCATTGCGGCGAAAACAACAGTAATCCTCGATGGGCAGAGCCATGAAGTCCACGTTGCGCGCGGGCAAACACTCCTACAAGCGATGATCGCGGTGGATCTCAACCCTCCTTACTCATGTCAATCGGGTATCTGCGGAGCTTGCCGAACGAAGCTAATGGCTGGGGAGGTTCATATGCGCGCGAGAATGGCGTTAGAAGACACCGAAATTGAACAAGGCGAAATTCTATCCTGTCAATCGGTTGCCAAAACAGATAAGATTGCTGTCGTATTTGACTGACAACGCGTGGTCAATTCCCAAACGACGAATTCTCAACGGTAAATTACACCGGCTACAGTTGTTTGCTTCAAAGTTCCCCAGAGCGTTGCTCGTGTGCGGTTGCTTGACGAAACGGGTAACCCTAATGGCACCCATGTCGGAGAAAACTCTTGCCCCGGATTTTGGGTCAATTGCTGAGTCTCCCCATCCGCCACACGGATCAGATGAATGTCTTTGTTGTTCCCCTGAGTTGATACGTAGGCTATCCATTGCCCATCAGGCGACTCAACAGGTTCTTCGCAGGTTTGCGGGGCATTCGCCAACCTCCTGACATTTTCGCCGTTGACATCTATAGCAAACAGGGTAGGCACCCTTACGTCATTGAGCATATCGGTAGAAAAGTAGATCTCTTTGCCATCAGCCGACCAAGTAGGGTCAGTTGCAGATACCTGTGTGACGGCGCGCTGTTTTTTGCCATCTGCGTTCATCAGATGGATAGCGCCGATACCATCGAGTGTGGAACGAAACGCAATCCACTCCCCGTCCGGCGACCAAGCGGGTGTTGAGTTGTGTCCACCCTTGTTCGTAAGCTGCTGGGCTTTCTTACCGTTTGGGTTCATTATGTAGATGTCAGTATCCGCTGCATGTTCCCTGTGTTGATTGGAAGCAAATGCAAGCCACCGTCCATCAGGCGACCAGGCCGGATCAATGTCAGTCGCCTGATTGTTAGTCAATCGCCGAGATTCCTTGTTCTTCATCTCCATCACGTAAATCTCTGGGTTCCCGTCCCTGCGTGAAACATACGCAAAAGCGCTGCCATCTGGTGCCCATGTTGGGGAGGAATCATCCGCCGGATGATTAGTTAAGTTGACCGGATTCTTCCGATTGATATCCATGATGTAGATATCAAAATTTCCAGTCAAATCAGCAGCGAAGGAAATTGTCTTACTACTCCAAGCATTTATTGCAATCAGACCACTTCCCAGCAGCAAGGATGTCCAGACCAATCTTCGTCTCATAGACAGCTCTTTCCTAATAGAACCTCTTACCTTCAAAATATTTCTTCATTTGGGGTTAAATTTCTCACCGATTGTGTGAATTGGTCAATCCGCGCAGATCACTACTTTTTTAGAATGCGACCGAAACACCCAATGTCGGCAGAATCGGCAGAAGCGGCTCTTCATCAATTTCACAGAGCAGCATACCCGTTTCTTCGTCTCGTGTCTCACTGAATGCGTATTGATCAAGATTAGAGCGATTGTATAGATTCAAGATTTGGAAATACCATGTGAGCTCCCACCGGCTGTATGGACTGCGTTTCGTAAACCGAAAATCTAGGCTATGGTAAGCTGGTAGACGCTCAGAATGCGTGTCCCCAAATTGTCGGTCACAAGCGGTGGCACCGCTGGGCTGCGAAACCAGTACATGTGCCAACGGCGTTCTCGGTTCGCCGCTGTGGAAACGCCATGTCAGGTAGAGATGCCACCCTCGTGAAAGTTGATGGCTGCTACTGACAGCGAGAGAATGCCGCCGATCCGACTGTCGAAAAAATGTCTCATCACCGGTGCTTTCTTCCGCTACAGCGTAGGCATAGCCGACTCCCCATGTCAGCCGATCTGAAACCGCATGTGTCACGAAAACATCCACCCCTTGCGTGGTCCCGGATTCCGGGGGTAGAAAAATTTGGGTCTGTCGTCCGAACTCCCTGAGTCGCCCTGAAAGATTGTCCAATGTTTTGTAATACGCCTCCACACGGAACAAGAAAGTAGCATTCGGCTGGTACTCACCGGCCAAAATGTAATGAATCGCCTGCTCAGCCCGCTCGACTGTCTGAACGTCGTCTTCCACAGGAATATTCATCATAGAGATAGGTTGGTGATAGATACCCCACGCACCACGCAGCACCAGTTTCTCGGTTGGTCGCACGGCAAGTGCAACCCGAGGTCCAATCTCATAGCTTTGAACACCTGTGGCACGATAGTCCTGAAATACGTACCGTCCGCCCACGTTCAGCGCGAATTTCGGATGCAGCTGCCACTCGTCCTGAAGAAAAACCTTGATTTCGCTGCCGTTACCTTCAAAGTCTGCAAGGATGCGTTTGTACTGCTCTATTCCCGGTTGGCGCTCTCCGACATCGTAGTCGTATTCGGCTGTCAGCCAACGCCATTCGACTCCGCTGCGAAACAGATGTCGATCTAAAAAACCAGCTGTGAATTCTGTTTTGGCGCCAAAGAACTCGAACGAGCGGACGTCGAAATCGGCCGCTCCTGTCCGCCGATCTTGGGTTCCGTTTCCGCCGAATACGAATACATCGGACCACTTTTCCCTACCGAAGCGATGCCGCCACCGCGTCCACACGGTCAAATTGTCATACTGTGAATCTAAGTTGTTGTCAGCGTCCCCTTGCCGAATCCGGTTCTTATCCCACCCATAAAGTCCATTCAGCGTGAGTGTATCCGACTGTGTCGGCTCGTAAGTCAGTTTGCCATAGACATCCGCGTATTGTGGTTTGTAGTCCTCGTCGAGATCCATCAGCGCAAGGATTAGGTCAACGTAACCTCGCCGTGCAGACAGGCGCCATGATCCTTTTTCTGACAGCGGTCCCTCTACCAGCGCGGTGGTATTGATGAGGTCAAGGCCGAAATTGGCAGCAACTTTCTCAATATCTTCCTCTTTCGTGGTGATGTCAAACACACCGGCCATTTTATCCCCATACGCTGCTGGAAAGCCCCCCATCAGCAGTTCAACGCGCTGAATCAAATCAAGCCCCACCAGCGAAACAGCACCGCCAAAGTCCTGTAGATGGTACGGATTGAAGAGTTCCATTCCGTCTAATCTCACCAAGATGTCATCCTTTTCGCTCCCACGCACACTGAATCGTGCACTGTAGTCACTTGCAACGACACCGGGGAAAATATGGGCAGCCCGCATCACATCGTTATCAACCAACGGAAACTGCTCAATTCGTTGCTTCGAGAGTGACAGCCGTGAGGGGGTCCCGTCATCAATCGCGAACCGACCCGGCGTTACCACAATCTCATCGAGCTGAACGGGTTCTGTTTCATCTTGTGCTGAAACGTCAAGGCAACTTGCGAGTCCAAAGAATAGAAGATGTAGGAAGATGGCGTAGGCGAATTGGCGCATCGGTTTGCTCCTCACAATATGTAATGTGTCTTCGATTATAGCACATCGTAGGTGAACACGCGAGGGATAGCCATCGTCGGCAGGAATACTTTACCAGCATCTCAATGGATCTGCTAACGATTAAAATCGGTTATCAAGGCTGACAACTACATTGAATCCCGGTGCGTTGATGCCGGACCCGTGTTCGCGATACCGTTTATCAAGCAAATTCTCAAGCGCGAGGGTAAGCCGATTGTATTGAGTCACCTGTATCCCGCCGCGTAGGTTCAGCGTCATCCAACCCGGTGAACCTTGTCCAATCGCTGCACCGTTCGCATCAAACTTCACTTCACCGGTGTCGCGGGTGGTTCCCGGAATCCGTGGGTCCCGAATGTCGCTTCGATTCAAACGTCTCTGTTCGGTTGCACTGCGGACGAAGAATTCCGCCCAGAATCGTTGAGCAGGCGGTTGCCAGCGGATACCGACCATACCGTTAAGCGGTGGTTCACGACGAATCCGCTCTTCCCACGGCTTATCCGGATCGGGCGCTGCACCGTTAATGACCAGTACTTTCCCACGCGTGAATGTCGCATTGCCGTAAAGTGATACACCATTCTGAATTGGTACCAGTCCGGCAAACTCTACGCCCTGGATCTGCACCTCATCCACGTTGTCAAATACATAGACATCAATGCCCGGATTGTTCTGCTGGATCTCCTTTATCAGGTTTGGAAGCGGCTGTCCGGCGTAAGCATCTTCTACCGGAACACGGGTCACTAAATCGCTGACACGACCATGAAAAAGGGTCAATGAACCGATAAGCCATGAGTAACGCGCTTTAATTCCTCCTTCCGCCGTCCATCCTCTCTCCGATTTGAGGTCGGGCGAAGGAGAATCGATTCCTTCATTGGTAACCTCGACGGCCGTTGTGTCATTCAACGACGGTGCACGGAACGATGTGGAGAAATTCGCGACCGCGTTCAACGCGTCGGTAATACCTGCGACCACACCCGCACTGCCCGTCAATGCGTTGCCAGATTGGTTAAATTCCTCAAATTGGGTGTCGCGTACGGAGAGATCTGCGTGTGTGTTGTAGAGTGTATAGCGTCCGCCAAGCGTCAACTCAAGGCGGTTATGCAGTTCAATTTCGTCTTGGACGTAAAGATTGGCGTCCCAGAACTGCGAACCATCAATAAACCTTCCTTTTGTGTCGTCTATGTCTTCTTTGCCGGTTATGACGTCAGTTTTAATCGTTTGGCTTGTGAGGGTGTCGAGGTAGAATTCACCACCTGCGATGACACGCTGCCTCGGCAGTGATGAGTTGGTACCCTGCGCGCTGATTCCCAATGTGTTAACAGTATCGAATCGCTCTCGACGTTCTGTTGCATCGCGCTTAAGTTCGTTCCGCCCTTCTTTCTGACGATGATACGACGTAGTGAGTAGAATTTGGTCGATCAGCAGGGTTTCCGGCTTGGAGACGTATGTGGCGTACAGCAAATCTCGATCTTGCGGTTCAAAGAAAAATTCGTCAAATTCACGCGGTGCGATCTTGTCGTAACGCGGAGTCTGAGGTTGCCGCCAGAGTTGGTAGGCGAGGTTCACTGTGCTCGTGTCTGTAAGTTTGTAAGAAAGTTTGGCATCACCGTCGTAAGCATTCCAGCCGAGCGGTGTCTCAGAGTCTATCAGCCATTGGTCAGGTACATCTTTGGGCGGACCTTCAAACACCTGCACACCCTCTGGTTTCTCAGTGACGATTTCAAACTTGCGGTTCTTGTGGTGCAGGTCGTAGCCGCTGCCCGGATTGATATTTCCGAACCATCGTGCCGAGGCTCCGACCGAAAAACCGAGCTGCTTTTGGCTACCGACTACCTCAAGCCGCCCAAGCCGCTCTGAACTACCGGAAGCGAATCGGGTGAAGGCACGAGACTGAATGGTCCAATCTTCTGTCGCGTCCTCGAGAATGGTGTCTTTGGTGAACATGCTGATAACCCCACCCATCGCGCCGCTGCCGTACAGCATCGAACCGGCACCACGCAAGACTTCAATCCGGTCAAGACTATCGGGACTGGTTGTTACCAGATATTGATTCGGGCCGGAGCGGAAAGTAGAGTTGTTGAGTCGAACACCGTCAATTGCAAGGAACGCTTGATAACCGGTAAGTCCACGCAGAAGGGGCGAACCTTGACCAACCGTCGTTTGCTGTGCCCAAACACCCACAGTTTCGCTCAGAATGCGGGGCGTCGTGGGGGCATTCATACGCTCAATCTGTGCCCGGTCAATGACTGAAACTGCGTTCGGTGTTCGGAAGGTGTCTTTTTCGACGCGGGTTATGACAGTGACTTCTTCAAGTTCAACCGGAGGAGCTTCCAGTTCATCGCCTTGGGAGTGACCGAGGTTGATGCTAAGAAAAAAAACGATCAAACCCATCAATAGTTGCTGCTGTATAGGTTTCATAGTGTATCCTTTCTCATGAGGTTTCTCACATGATTATTGATGGATGATTGAATTGCTGATGCCATGTTCGACTAAAGGCAAAATCTATGCCAAAAAAATTCGAACCAAAATCTGTGTCTATACGCGGATTCCTGACCGGTCTTGTCCGAGATGTGACTTGGCGTTGTTCAATTTCTGGACAGCTGTGTTTCTGTTCTGGACAGTCGCGGCGTATGGAAAGAAAAGGTGAAATAGGTTATAATAGCCTAAACCACTATCCGTGATTCCGCTTCTGCGAGGCGAGATACGCTCTATCCATTAGTCCAAAAGTTAATAGGTTCATTCATGTGTGAGTGATAGTAGCAAATTAAGTTGACATACTCTCAGACCCAATGGCACAATAATTACAGAATTACTATAAGCAAAAAAGGCGGTCCACATAATGAAGCAAGCAGCTCCGCACAAGTTAAAAATTTTTGCGCGTCATCTGGTGTTGCTACTACTTGGTATAATGCCGGGGTGCACAACATTCGTCCCCGATGATCCCAATCTACCGTTGGGCGATTTCGATGCAGGCTCGCAGGCCGAAAAGGCGTGGCGGGTGGAACGACGACTCGTAAGTAATGAAGTCAACTGTATTGCTGCCGACCTGCACAATGTGTGGTTTGGAACGCAGGCTGGCGTTTCGCGCTGGGATCGTGACCAAGATAAATGGTTCCACTACACGATGGAAGACGGACTATCGAACGATGCAGTGAACGCCGTTGCGATTGATGGGGCATGGGTGTGGTTCGCTACAGAGGAGGGGGTGAGCCGCTACGACGCGGAGACAAATACCTTTTCCACCTACCGCACTATTGATGGGTTAGCAAGTGATCAGGTCTCTTCCATTGCAGTAGACGGAAACTACGTTTGGTTCGGCACATCTAACGGATTAAACCGTTATGACAAAACTATTGACAGTTGGGCAGTCCGTACCCGTAAGGATGGGCTGGTCAGCAAGGTGATTACGACCATTGCAGTCGAGCCAGAGTACGTGTGGGTCGGCACGGATAGAGAGATAAACCCAGATCCCCACGGATGGGAGGACGACCCGCGGTTTAGCAAAGGTGGGGTGAGCCGATACCATAGAGACACCGATTCCTGGAACAATTATAAAAAATCCGACGGCTTGATAGATAATGAGATCGCTACTATCGCGGTAGACGAGAATAGCGTTTGGTTCGGCACGCAGGACGAAGGCGTCAGTCAATACAATCAAGTTGACCAAGCGTTCATAAAGACGTTTACGAAGACCGATCTGCTCAAAAGCAATATGATCTCTTGCATCCGTGCGGACGGATTCCAAGTATGGTTTGGTACTGCTAATGCTGGCGTACATCGTTTCATCAAGCCGGTCAACACGTGGGTGCACTACACCAAAGCGGATGGTCTAGCAAGCAATCATGTCAGTTGGATTGCGACACAAGGAGATGATGTCTGGTTCGCGAGCAAAGAGGATGGGGTGAGCCGCTTCGATAAAGTGACTGGCGAGTGGACCCTCTACAAACAGGCTGATTTTCTTGCTGATAACGATGTCCGGGATATAGCGCGCGATGCAGAGGGTAACCTTTGGATGGCGACTGCATCAGGAATTTCGATCTACAGCCCGGCGACTCGCAGCTGGGAGACTATCGCAAAGGAGGACGGACTTCCCTCACCCTATGTTACGGCGGTAGATGTTGCCGATCACACGTCTGGGGCGGAGCAAAGCGAAGTGATCGAGATTTCTACTGCTGAGGTGACTGACGGGCGGCTTTGGATAGGTACGGATAGAGGGCTTGGTACGCGCTCATCGTCGGGCGGTGATTGGGCATTTCATGTTCCACCGCAATCACAGTCGCAAGGCGAAGCTTTTGTTACAGCACTCGCTGCTACAGCGGACATCCTCTGGCTCGGTACAAGTTTGGGGCCTGCCATGTATAACACGGCTACTCAAGAGTGGACGCAGCTTGCCATGCCGAAACCTCACGCGAACGGAATCGTGTCCTCCGTGCTGGTTTTTGATGAAATGGTCTGGTTCGGTGGAGCGGAGGGGGTTTGGCGATATTCGATCGCGGATAAGAAGATATATCACGTTTCCGAGGGACTCCCTGCGAATTACGTGAATGTGTTACTGTCCAGCGAGGACACCTTGTGGGCGGGAACACGCGGAGGAGTCGTACGCTATGACGCTACCCAAGGGCACTGGATACCGTTGCCGTTTAACCAACAACTGCCTGTTCAGAATGTTACCGCACTCGAGTTCCGAGATGGTCTGCTCTGGATAGGTACACCCCAGGGGATGGGAAGCTATGCCATTGCTTCTGATGTTTGGAGTTTTATCCCGGATCTGTCCTATAACGTGCGGCACATCCTTTCTGATGAAAGTGGGACGCTTTGGTTAGCCACCTCGGTTGGGCTTGTCGAATATAGCCTCCCAGATGGAAGGAAAGTACTTCATCAATCACGTCCGGTCCGTGAACCGTGCCTTGAAACGAAGGTTTCACATGTCACATTCGATGGGGACTACATCTGGTTCAATAACTGGGCTTCTTCGCCGAACGGTGCAATTTTACGGTTTCATCGCCCCACAGCAACCTGGCAACGATTTACCCGATTGGATATCCTGCGGTCTACTCAGAAAAAGTCGATGACTACGATTCGTTGGACCTATGTGGATACCGATGCGGTTTGGTTCACTACGGACTATGGGGTTCTTCGGTACGATAAAATAGCGGATACTTGGGAACATTTTACCTTAGAAGACGGCCTCTCCACGAACGATATAGACCGCATTGCTGTGAGCGAACACAGCGTCTGGGTCATTCCAATGATCGGTGTCGAATTGAGCCATTATAGTAAGAAAACTGGCAAGTGGAATATCATTGCGTCCGGAAAGGAGATGCAGATCGAGCGATTAAACGCGCTCGCAGTTGATGGGCCGGAAGTCTGGTTTGGGTCAGGTCGTGGACTGCATCGCTATAATGAATTTACAGGTGAATGGCGTGATTTCACACCGAGGGATGGACTTGCCGGTAGAGGGGCTGAGTGGATTACCGCAGATGAGGAATTCATCTGGGTGGCGCGCTCAGAGTGGGACAGAGACAGCAACCGTCCGTTGTCACGATACGATAAGAAAACCCAGAAATGGGACACATTTTCAACCAGTGATGTGCTGGCTGCAGATACCATCAGACGCATCATTGCAACAAAGGACGATGTCTGGATACTCTACAGACCTTGGAATAAGGCTGGGGTCACCCGATATGATAGGCGCACCAGGGAATGGACAACAATTAAGTCGGGGCGCGGCACCCTTGAGTTGGCTACAGACGATGACTATCTTTGGTTGGCCGTTCCCAACAATGGACTTAGGCGATTTCACTTCGCATCCGGCACCTGGACAGTTTTCAAAGATCTAAAAGGGATGCTGCATAACCATGTAGATGAGTATGGACTTGCCGTTGATGATAAATATGTATGGGTGGGGACGCTGCGTGGGCTTGCGCGTTATGACAAGCAAAGGGAATCTTGGACTCCCTTCACAGCAGTGCCAACCCTTTCAGGACGTACCATCCGGACGGTTGACACGGATGAGCGTTTTGTCTGGGTAGGGACAGATAACGGTTTGTCTCGTTATGATAAGGAATTGGGAAGCTGGAAGCAGTATCAGCAAGAGGGTGGTTCTGAGGAGATAGCCACCCACGGCGGCCATTGGCACCGATGGCGTCCCAAACGGAAAGATACACTGTCGGATAATTCGGTGAGTTCTATTGTGGTTGATGACCAGTATGTCTGGGTCGGGACGCGAGATGGAGCGAACCGGTTTGATAAACTCGCCCTGCGCTGGGATCAATATAAAACCGAGCATGGGCTGCCCGCCAATAATGTAACGTCCGTCAGCAACGATGGCAATAATATCTGGGTTGGCACCAACTCTGGGATTGGCAAGTATCCCCGAACCGCGGACGATCTGAACGCTTGGATCGCCTACACTTCCGGCACGGAAATCCAACCGGCATCTGTTTCCAAAGAATTCGCAGAATCGTTGGTCACCGATGAGATCTGGTGCATCGCCAGCAGCAAGAGTAATGTATGGGTTGGTACGCGACGCGGCGTGAGTCAATATAACATCGGTAAGGATACTTGGAAGACCATTACAACAGAAAACGGTTTGTCCAGCGATGAAATTAGTTGTATCGCTATAGATGGCGAGCGTGTCTGGTTTGGAACGGATCGCGGTGTGACGGTCTATAATGAAGACATGGAGACCTGGACTGCTTATACGACGCAGGAAGGACTCGCCAGCAACAAGGTCACCTCAGTTGGCGTTGATGGCACCGAGGTGTGGATCGGCACGTATAATGCTGGGGTGAGTCGATTCGACCCGTCAGAGGACACTTGGATAACGTACACCCGAGACGATGGATTGGCGCACAATGGAATCCTCTCCATTGCGATAGGAGATACTTACGTGTGGTTCGGCACCTATCGTGGTCTGAGTCGTTTGGATAAGCACACCGGAATCTGGACGACCTTCACAGAATCTTATGGTCCGGAGGATCTCTGAGATAAAAAATAGAAACTGTGCTTCTGGGTATCTGATACGTTCGCTACAATTTTACAAATGAACGGGGCTTTCTCTCACCGATTCACTTCACGCATAGTCCTTCTAAACTAAAGGAGACTTCACCGTAATGTTTTCAGACGCAGCATTAAAATCTGGATCGGGATCCAGCGGCTCGACCTCGGTTTCCCAAGATGGGCACGGCTTCGGTACTGCGCCTGTTTTCCTGACCTCTGTTTGCACAATTATCGGCGCAATTCTGTTCTTGCGATTCGGTTACGCTGTTGCTCACGTGGGGCTTTGGGGCAGTCTCGCAATCATTGCCCTTGGGCATCTGGTGACGATTCCCACCGTCCTAGCAGTGTCTGAAATTGCGACAAACCGCCGTGTGGCAGGCGGGGGTGCCTACTATATTGTTAGCCGTTCCTTTGGACCAAGCATTGGTGGGACGATTGGAATTACCCTATATTTAGCGCAAGCGATCTCGATTGCCTTCTATATGGTTGCGTTTGCAGAGGCTTTGCAACCCATCTATGGCTGGGTGGCTGCCACATACGATTTGAAACTTGACCACCGCTGGGTGAGTGTTCCTTTTACTATCCTGCTTATCACGTTAATGTTAACTAAAGGGGCAGATCTGGGGGTGTGGGGGTTGTGGGCAGTCAGTGCAATCTTAGCCGTGTCAATTGGTGTATTCCTATTGGGAGAGGCACCTAAGGAGATGCAGCCCGAAGGGCTAAATATCACCGCACGTATTGAAGGGGGTGACAGTTTCGGCACGGTTTTCGCAGTATGTTTTCCCGCATTCACGGGGATGATTGCAGGGCTTGGGCTGTCCGGCGACCTGAAGAATCCCCAAAGGAGCATACCGCTCGGTACGATCGGGGCAACAGTTGCAGGTATGGTCATATACGCACTCGTTGCAGTCAAACTCGCGCAAAGTGCTACACCTGCAGAACTTGCCGCAGATCAGTTTGTTATGACGAAGGTTGCCTTATGGGGTCCTGCAATCTACATCGGATTGGGCGCAGCTGCGCTGTCGTCTGCTCTTGGTTCGATACTAGTTGCCCCCAGAACGCTCCAGATGCTTGGTCGTGACAACGTGCTACCGTTTTCTCAGCTGAACCGTCTGATGGAAAGAGGGGTCGGGCAGACACAGGAGCCGGTGATCGCGACCTGTGTATCGGGTGCGATTGCGGTAGTTTTTGTGGTTGCCGGCGATGTGGATTTTATTGCCCGAATTCTGACCATGTTTTTCATCGTGACATACGGTGTTCTTTGTGCCGTATCGTTCCTCGAGCACTTTGCAGGTAACCCCTCCTATCGACCCACATTCCATTCCCGTTGGTACTTGTCGCTGGTTGGGACCGTGATGTGTGGCTTAATGATGATCCAGATAAACGTGGTCTACGCAGCTATCTCCATTTTTCTAATGCTGGTAGTCTACCTTGGACTTCGCCATAGCCACAAGGGACAGCGTGACTTAACAGCAATCTTTCAAGGGACTATGTTCCAGCTAACCAGGTGGCTACAGATTACGCTACAGAAGAATCGTGGCGCCTCACCTGAAGGGGGCTGGCGTCCATCGATCGTCGGGGTGACCCGATTTGGGGAACGTCGGCTCGGACATTTCGATGTGCTACGCTGGATTTGTCATCGGCACGGATTTGGACATTTTGTCCAGTTTTTCCATGGCGATTACTCATTTCTTGACGAAATTGAGGCACGTATGCACGTTGATGAGTTGATTCAACGAACCGAGGTGAGCAGAGCTGGCATCTTTGTCGATACCCTGATTTGTCCGACATTTCAACTCGCTGTTGCACACACGCTGCAGATGCCAGGGATTTCCGGCCTGCCGAACAACTCTATCCTCCTTGAATTTGATCGAGACAATCCTGATGAAATCAACGAAGTTGGACAAGGCGCTCGGCTCGCTGCCAATTCGTTGTTCAATGTATTAATCCTGCGATCGACAAAGTATCGATTTGGTTATCGCTCTTCGATTCATGTGTGGGTGACGGAGGAAAACTTGACGAACGCTCCGATGATGCTGCTGCTTGCATATATCATTGTGGGGCATCCCGAATGGAGACGTGCTGAAATTCAGCTCTTTGTGTGCTTTGAGTCCGTTGATACTGGACGTAAGACAGATAGGCTCTCAACATGGATGCGGGAAGGGCGCCTACCAATTTCAGCGCAGAATGTGACTTCTGTTTCGTGCAGCAATGAAAAGGCTTTGGAAGAAGAGGTAGCTCACCGGTCCTCCCAAGTCGATTTGGTTATTGCAGGTTTAGTAACGGAAAATCTCGAGCCGGAGTCGGTTGCCCAAGCACTGCAGCAATACGAGGCGGCGAATGATGTGCTTTTCGTCCATTCGATTGAACGGATCTCAATTGACTAGCGGGGAAGAATGCGTGATGCGGTGCAACTGGGAAGATACAACAGATTACTCTCTGTGGTTCTATGTTAGGTTATTGGTTTTTCCAGACTTATTGTCTTTTTGAAACCTTGAAATGCTACCAGCCGAAGGTTCAGCCAAGTCATGTAGAGTGGGTTCAGCTGCCGCAGAGGAGGAGAATGAATGAATTGGCGCGTTGTAGAGCATATCACGATTTACCGGGAAGAAGGATGGTACGGTGCTCACCCTAACGTGATACGTACCCCCGGCGGTGATCTGTTAGTTCTATTTCATCGTTCACCATACGTGGGATATTCCCATCACAGCCATCCGTTATTTGATGTACGTGCCTGTCGTTCCGAGGACGAAGGGCAGACCTGGAGTGAGCAGCATCTTATCACCACTGATCCGTTGGGAGGGGTGCTTGATTTTGGAACCCATACCCTCTCAGATGGGAGTATCTTCCTTCACGCGTCCAACGTCGAGCTAGTTCCCCATAATAAAGAGCGCGAGGGTGGAGAATGGATTGCTCACGCCGGTATCCCTTTCTGGGTTCGTTCCCATGATGATGGACATACGTGGACCGAACCGGTCCGTTTCCCGCCCCTACCCGATGCGGTGTGGGGACATCCCGCTTCGCATTCGGGGATTGCCCGGAGCGGCACGATTCAGATGCCCGATGGACGTCTACTCCTACCGAGTAAGGCAACCGACCACCCTGATGGAGCAATGCCATTTTTTGGAATGTTACGGGTGTCAAGGGATATGGGCGAGACGTGGGAATACGGCGGACGAATTGCAGAAGATTCCGTCGCTCACTTTAGTGAACCGACTATCCATCTCACTCCCAGCGGTCGGATTATCGTTCTTTTCCGGTGCCATCCTCGACCTGGTGCCACCAGTGAAGAGGTCTGTTTGGCGTTGGTTGAATCGAATGATGGTGGAGAAACGTGGTCGCCTTGGCAGCGGACGACAATTCGCGGTTGTCCCGGCCACATGCTTGGACTGCGGGATAGCCGAATCTTCACCACCGTCGGTACACGATGGCCCGGACAACGGGGTTGCTTAGCGCGCGTCCTCGAACCGGAGGGAAGTGACTTGGACGCCGCCCCGGTGCTTGCTATCCGAAGTGATTCGCACGATTCGGACTGCGGTTACCCTTGGTCTGTAGAACTCGAAGATGGTCGCGTACTGGTGGTGTACTATTATGTCTATTCGGACGGGCATCGAGGAATTGAAGGAACGATTGTCGAGGAAGTCTCGTGATATCGGGTTGTCCTCGGTTGGCTCGTATTAATTCAATCCGAACAATCCATACTGATAGGAGTCAATATGAGCGAAGGACTTGAGATTAAACTCGCATGTATGAGCCTGATGTGGGGTGGAAATCTTTCCAACGAAGAGATGGCCGCCTGGATCAATGATGTCTCGGCGGCGGGGTATGCAGGGGTTGCTACATTTGAAAGAGAGTTAACTCGATTCATTGAGCAAACCGATTTTGTTGAGCGAATAACAGATCGTGGACTTCCTTTGGTAAGCGTTGATCTCGTTATAGACCGTGATCTTGATAAAGTCAATCGTGTCTGCGAAGTTATGCAGCAGCTTAGTGCAAAGCATCTGGTGACAATAGGCGGTTTGGCGGAGAAAGGTGCCGACATGAACGAAATCGCTGATCTGCTGAACCAGATTGGCGAGATCGCACTGACCTACAATGTCCACGCTTGCTTCCATAACCACACCCACCACACCGGAGAAACACTGGAGGAGACTGAGGAGTTGTTGCACAAAACGGATCCCGCCAAATTCTTCGGTTTCTTGGATGTCGGGCACGCAACAAAGGATTTCATTGGACACCCTGTGGAACAGCGGGCGGCAATGTTCCTTGAAGAAAACTGGGATCGAATCGATTTTCTGGAATTCAAGGATTGGCATGAGGAGTCCGATCTGAGGACGGAGGTCGGTGCTGGGCGTTGTGACTATAATAGTGTGTTTAGGATACTGAAGGAGAAAGGTTATTCAGGTTGGATTACAGTAGAGCAGAATGGTCCGACGGGCGATAAGAGCCCGTTGGAATGCGCTAAAGCGAGTCGAGAGTTTATTAGGCAAGGCTTAGGTGTCTGATTTCTCGTTGACTAGTTCATAAACCGTAATATTTTCCCACTTTTGCTTACTTCTGTGCGTTGCTACCCGTTCCTTAAATCGGTTGAAGACGGTTAAACCGGCCGCACCAATTAGCTCTTCGAGGCGCGTAATCGCTTTTGCACCAGACGCATCTGCATACCCGATGAGCAGACGGCCTTTTGGGTTAAGATAACTAGGTAGATCGTTAAAAAAACGTTTGAGTGTCTGCTGTTTTTCGTCGTGAATGGCTATCTCTGCCCGGTTCCGTGCGCGTGAGACCACCCACGGCGCGTTGAATATAATCAGATCAAAATGGAGTGCGGAGACAGGCTCGAAGAGATCTCCCGCTGGCATGATATGAATGTGCGACGAATCGCTGTGCACATCGCTATAATGTCGAAGGTTGAACCGGGTTGTCGCAAGTGCTTCAGGCAGTAGATCCGATGCATAGATGTCTCCACCCAAATTGCCCACCTCCTGTGCAGCGAGCAGTGTAAGACCCCCACAGCCACACCCCATATCGAGCACCTTTGCGCTGCGCGGTAGGTGGGGTTTAACGCTTCGCAGACCGAGCTGGAATAACTCAACTGTTTCTTGAGAATGGGGTGGAAGTACATTGTCCGAAGCATGAAGCGATATACCAAGCGCACGAATCGGGTATGTCTCCGCAAGTGCGTTTTGGATCTTCTGAATCCTCATAAGAGGAATTAGAAACGGTCGCCCTTCATTGGCGTTCTGATCCTCGCCGACCCACTCAAGGAGGTACGGTAGGGCGGGCGGAGGATGTATCTGTAAGGTGCCCGATGAATCTGCCCAGCACATTAACCGGGACAACGATTCGACCTTTCCTTGCGCGGGATTGAAAGTTCTCCCGCCCGAATGGAATTTACTTCTGTCAGATCCCATCCGGGGTTGCCGCCTATCCCTGCGCTTGCCTGACCGCTTTGCCCCGCTCCCCTCCTCGCGGGATGGTCGAACCAACTCACCCTTTTTTCGCTCGATATATTCCATCACACCCGTCACGTGTTCCCAGTCGCCAGATAGGATTGCCACCCCACCACGCCGCAGGTGGGTAAAAATTCGATCGAATTGTCCCAGCTCACTCTGTGAAAATAATCGCCATGAGGCGTCTCCGGCAGCTATCTCTCTGAATTGGGTCGGCACATACACATCACCGATACCGGCTATACGGCGCACTGAATCCATAGTGATTTAGGATGATTTGGTGAAGCCTTTCCTTTAATGGTTAAATGAGCCAGATATAGCGAGCCACGAAAAGCACAGCGAAGAGATAAATTAACCAATGCACCTGCCTTCCTTGACGGGTGACCAGTTTTAATAGAGCGTAAGAGATGAACCCAAACGCGATCCCCTCCGTGATACTGATGGTGAGAGGCATCATCAATAGGGTCAGGAATGCAGGGATCGACTCGGTCACATCGTCCCAATCGATGGAGACGACATTCTTGAGCATCAGGCTCCCAACGATGATCAGTGCCGGCGCAACGATGGGATAGAGAAACGTATTTTCACCGATAGCGTATCCCGCCCCTACCATCTTGATTAATGGGCTGAAGAACAGTGCGAGTAGCATCAGAACTGCTGTCACAATACTGGTTAAGCCGGTGCGGCCCCCTGCGGAGATCCCCGACGCGCTCTCGATGTAACTAGTAACCGTTGATGTTCCAAGTAAAGCACCCGCACTCGTGGCGACGGCATCAGAAAGCAGCGCCTGCCTTGCTCTTGGCAGCTTGCCGTCCACCATAAAGCCACCCTGTTCACCCACACCGACAAGCGTTCCAACGGTGTCAAACAGATCCAAGAAGATGAAGATAATAATCACCGAAATCATCGTCGGGTCCACGAAAATATTTGGGATTTGGAGTTTGAGGAAGGTGGGAGCGATGGAAGGCGGAGCGGAGACCACCCCCTGAAATTTGACCATGCCAGTGATAAGTCCAACAATAGTTGAGGCAAGAATACCAATCAGAATTGCGCCACGCACTCTTAGACCGAATAGAACCGCAATCACGATCACACCGAACAGTGAGAGGAGTGCTGGAGGCGATTTCAGATCGCCGAGGGTGACGTAAGTTGCAGGATGGTCAACGATAAGACCCGCCCATTCTAAACCCACAAGCGCGATGAGCAATCCAATCCCAGCGGGAATAGCGTTCCGCAGTGAAACGGGCAAGATGGTCATTACCTTTTCACGCAGACCGACAAAGAAGAGCAAGGTAAACAGTACCCCTGCAACAAAAACGGCGCCGAGCGCATTTTGCCACGAAACACCGAGCGTGAGACAGACTGTGAAGGCAAAATAAAAGTTGTGTCCCATGCCGGGCGCGAGGGCGATGGGATAGTTAGCGAGGAGTGCCATCAACACCATTGCCAAGGCGCTCGTGAGGCACGTCGCTGCCATTACTGCACCAGAGTCCATTCCTGCTGCCGACAGCACCGCCGGTTGAACGAAGATGATATACGAGAGTGTCATGAACGTTGTGCAACCTGCAACAATTTCACGTTTAACAGTTGTTCCTGATTCTTGTAGACGGAACAATTTTTCAAGCATCAGTTACCTCCTTGACGATTATTCGAGAATCACCTTTCTGAATGTTAGCGAGACCCTACGCTGCCTCTCATACGTTTGACCATCCCACCGGTCTGATTTTCTGGAAGCAATACCGTGCAACCACTCATATCTAGGTTCTGTTGACATTTCATCGTAGCCAGATAACAGAGACGCATACATCGGTTCACTGACGGAGAAAAGAAACCGAGTTTTCAAGAAAAAACTCGGTTTCTGGCAGCTTTTCCATTGGTTTAGTGTTTCTTGCAATAGCAAAACCAAAATGTCAACACGCCCTAGCTTCATCTCTCAATACAATAATACTCTTTGGCGCAAGCCAGGCAGGAATCTTTTTCGTTTTGTCGCGTTTGTTTGTGAAATCCATAACACAACCTGAACCCAAACTCAAAGAGACAATCATATTTGCAAAACAAGGTTCACAATCTCATCTATGCTGGGTGAGTATTGCTCTTTTGTTGAAACATGAACTGTGGGCACGTTGAAATCCGGTGCCATATAGTTGTCAGGAGGCGACATTACACCAGTTTTCCTGTAGACTTCAACGCGCTTATCGCCGTGGTAGAACTCCCGGTTTGGATCAGCCAGGCCGCGCTGGAGATGGCGCTTTGCTGCCACCATCCCGTCAACGGAACATACAACAATGAAAGGGGCACCCAATTCAAGGATTTTGGGCAGCCATGGTTCCCAGACCTTGTGCTGAAAGGCCGCCTCTATGACGATAGAGATCTTACCGACGAGGTACTGATTCACTATCTCGAAGAAGAAATTGGTGACCACGCCATTGGTGGCCGGTGGAAGCTGATCGTGCTTGACGCCATGGGTGTTGACGTAGCCTTCCTTGATTTCGTCGCGACTGATGACCGGCATCCACAGTCGTTCAGCAAGTTTTTTGGATAAGCTTGTTTTCCCTGAACCCGGACGACCTGTGACGATAATGCATTTGGGTTTACTGCTCATGCTTCTGGATACCCTTCTGAATACCCCCCAAGTTTGAATGCGAATAGGCGGTATATCTCCGTCTATTCTGGAGATATACTGAATCAAATGACTTTTCAAACAGGTTCTAAGTCAATTTACCTATTAAAACCTAAGTTGCTAGTTGTCAGACTTGCTCGGCTTGGATAGACATATCCAAGCCATCCTTATACGTATGCAGTGGATTTGTCAATCCACTGCGAGCGGTGATGGTCTCTATTCAGTGTC